>CAVKQI010000013.1:0-12220 GCA_963658405.1 bacterium
GGTATCTACCAGGGTCGAAAGTTCAAACGCCGACGCAAGCTTGCTTGCGAGAGGCACTTTGAATTTGAGACCCGCCAAAACATGAGTAAGGAGCCATTTTTCGCAGAAAAATGAGCGGATTACGAATGTTTTGAGGATTGCGGGAGCGCGAAGCGCGTAGCAATCCGGTATCTACCAGGGTCGAAAGTTCAAACGCCGACGCAAGCTTGCGCGAAGCGCGGAGCGATCCGGTATCGGCCAGGGACTACGCAAGGTCAAAATGCAGACACCATGCTGTAAAGAGGTTGCTATGAAGGATAACGAAAAGCTGCTCGCAGACATTCTGAACAGTTCCAACGAAATGATACAGGTCAGTGATGTACAGACCCTTTCCATGATGTATGTGAATGAGGCGGCCAAAAAGTATGCAGGGCGCCAGGATGCATCATGCGAGGGACACCATTGCTATGAATACATGATGGGATTGAAAGCACAGTGCCCCTTTTGCCCGCTGCGCCAGACCGGCGATCAGGATGTCTTTGAGACAGAGGTGGACAACGGCAAGGAGGTCTATGCGGTAAAGACCAGAAAGATCCGGTGGGAGGGGAAGGAAGCCTTCATCGAATATGCCTGGGATATCACGGAGATCCGCCGGTCCCAGCAGGTCTATGAGTCCCAGCTGCGCATGCTTTTGACTTCCATTCCCAATGCCCAGGGAATCTTTCATCTGGATCTGACCAGGGACAGCGTGATCTCCATCAACGGCAGCTCCAAGGAAGTGCTGGGCATGGATGGGCTGGTGCAGGTGGATGAGCTGATCCAGTCAGTGGCCTCCTATGTGCCGGACGAGCGGGACAAAAATGCTTTTTTCCGGACCTTCTGCAGAGATTCCCTGGAAACGGCTTATAAAGAGGGCAAGACAGAGCTGAGCCGGGAGACTCTGTCCTATTTTGATGACGGCAGTATAAGACCTGCCAGGATCACGGCCAGGATCATGGTCAATCCCCGGAATAATCATCTGGAGTGCCTTTTGTACGGCATGGACATTTCCGCAGAGTGGAAGGAGCGGAAAAAGGCAGAGCGGGAGCTGAAAAAGCAGCTGGCTGTCTTTGATGCGCTGTCGGATGATTATGCCAATGTATATATGATCAATGCCAGCAGCGAAAAGGTGCGGATCCTTAAACTGAATGGCTATGTCACCACGGGCATCCTCCGGAAAAAGGACATCCTCTATGATTACGGCAAGCTCCAGAGACAGTATGTCTCCGAGAGAGTCTATCCTCTGGATCGGGAGATGATGTACGATGCCATCAGCCTGGATCAGGTAAAGAAGGAACTGCGTGATACCAGACAGTACACGGGCAATTACCGGGTCCTGGAAGACGGGGAGATGCACTACTACCAGTATAAGTATATCCGGCTGGAAAATGCGGAGTATATCGTTGCCGCCTTCCAGAATACGGACAAGATCGTAGAAGATGTGCGCAGGCAGAAAAAGATCATGGAGGAGACCCAGAACCAGCGAAAGGAACTGCAGCGGGCTTTTCTTTGCCTGGCCCGCAATTTCCGGAATGTCTATCTGGTGGATATCTACCGGGGAACCGCCAAGATTTTAAAGCTGGAGGATGATCCGAACGGTTATATGAACAGGTTCCGAAACCTGACCTTCCCCTATGAAGAATATCTGGACCAGTGGATCGCCGGCAATGTGCATCCGGAGGACAGAAAAATGCTCAGGGAGGCACTGAGCGCCGGACATCTGCGTAAAGTTTTTGCCCTTCAGAAGGAATACACCGGCAACTTCCGGGTACTGCTGGACGGCAAGGTAGCCAATTACCAGTTTAATTTAAGCGCCGCCGAGGAAGACGGCAAGATCGTCGCCGGATTTCAGGATATTGACGATATCATAGAGCAGCACCTGTCAGAGGAGAAAAAGCAAAGAGAAAAGGAAGAAGCCTATCAGAAAAGACTGATCGCTGCCAAGAGGGAGGCGGACCGGGCCAATAAGGCCAAGACCGATTTCCTGCTGCAGATGAGCCACGATATCCGCACACCCCTCAACGGCATCATGGGGATGCTGGACATCGCAGACCACAATATGGATGACAGCGCCCGGCATGCGGAGTGCAGGGTAAAGATCCGGGAGTCTGCAAAGATGCTCCTGGAGCTGGTCAATGAAGTCCTGGATATGAACAAGCTGGAGTCCGGGGAGGTGGTGCTGGAGGAGATTCCCTTCTGTCTGGATGATATAGCCGAGAATATCTGTACGGTAGTGAATAAGCAGGCGGAAAAGGCCGGTATCGAGATCATTCGGGAGGAGACACAGACGCCCTGGAGGCATCTCATCGGCAGTCCGGTCCACTATAAGCGCCTGCTGATGAATATCGTGGGCAATGCGGTAAAATACAATAAGAAAAACGGCAAGGTCTTTATTCACTGCAGCGAAGAAATGGTGGATGAGGATACGGTCATGGTAAATTTCCGGTGCCGGGATACGGGTATCGGCATGTCCGAAGAGTTCCTGTCGCGTATTTTTGAGCCCCTGTCCCAGGAAAATCAGATCATCCATTCCGAGTACGGCGGCACAGGCCTCGGCATGACCATCGCCAAAAAGATCACGGACAAGATGGGCGGCACCATCCATGTGGAAAGTAAGAAAGGCGTGGGCAGTACCTTTGCGGTAAATATTCCCTTCCGGATCGATCACAGCGCAGGAAAGGAGCCGGTATCGGAGGAATGTCAGGAACTGCCTTCCTTAAGCGGGATCAAGGTCCTGCTGGCAGAGGATAACGAGCTGAACAGAGAGATCGAAAGATTCTTTCTCACCGAGGCGGGTGCCGAGGTGATAGAAGCGGAAAACGGTCAGGAAGCCGCAGAGATATTTGCAGGGAGCGCTCCCTATGAGATTCACGCCGTGCTGATGGATGTGATGATGCCGGTGATGGACGGCCATGAGGCTACCCGCAGGATCCGGAAGATGAACAGGCCGGATGCCGGGCAGGTGCCCATTATAGCGCTGACAGCCAGCGCTTTTGCGGAGGACCGGATCAGAGCCAGAGAGGCGGGGATGAATGAGCATCTCTCCAAGCCTCTGGATATGGTGCAGTTCCTGAAGACCGTGGAGAAATATACCTGTGCATACAGGGAGAAGAGCAGAAACAAGACTTAGAAATAATAGAATGTCGGCATTATAAAAACGGGTAACTGTTCAGAGCCCATTCGCAAAATCGCTGCTGTGCAGCTTTCCTTTTGCTCATGTGGCGTTCTCGCCAGATAAATTTGTAAAAATGGGCTCGTTAATGCAAGCATTACTCGCTCATTTTTGCAAATTTGCCTGGCTCTGAACAGTTACATAAAGCAGCTGAGACAGCCACAGAAGTGGTGGTTGTCTCAGCTGCTTTAGTTTTAAGAAATCTGGGAAAGTGCTTCGGTGGTCAGACGGTACTGCTCCTGCACTTTCTGATAATCCTCTTCGTAGTCTTCCAGTTTTCCGCCCCGGAGCTTTTCTGTGAGGACGGAGCTCACCGTATAGAGATTGGTGAGACTTAGGTTGGCGGAGATGCCCTTGAGGGTATGGGCAGCTCGGAAGGCCTCCTGGGCCTCGTCGTCCGCGATGGCCTTCTCCAGCGCCTGGTAGCTGGGATCCTGGAGGAATTTCAATGCGAATTTCTTTACCAGGGTTTCGCCCCCGAATCTCTTGCATATATCGGCATAATCTGCGCCGATGGAATTATAACTTTCTTCAACCGTCATTTCTGTATACTTCCTTTCTGTACTGCGGTTTGCCAAACCAAAATGCAATACTGATCAATTATTTACTGGATAATATTTCCGGGGGGGGTAGTGTCCGTCAGGGATTCCATGGCATCGAGTTTCTCCCGGATCTTGTCCTGTATATCCTTTAAGCACTCCAGCAGCAGGGGATTAAAGGCACCGCAGGCGCCCTCCTGGATCATGGCCATGGCTTTCTCGTGGGAGTAGGCTTTCTTATATACGCGCTCACTGATCAGGGCATCGTAGGCATCTACGATGGAGACGACCTGCGCGGAGATGGGGATCTGATCTCCCTTAAGGCCGTCCGGATATCCGCTGCCGTCATAGCGCTCATGGTGCCAGCGGCAGATCTGGTAGGCGACCTTGACCAGGGGCTCGTCCCGGTAGAGCTTCATATCATTCAGCATGGAGGCGCCGATCAGGGTGTGCTGCTTCATGATCCAGTACTCATCCTCGGTGAGCTTTCCGGGTTTATTCAGGATCTTGTCATCGATACCGATCTTGCCGATATCGTGCAGGGAAGAAGCCGTGGTGATCAGCTGCTGGTCCGCCCAGCTTATGTGATACTGATCTGTCTTCTGGGTCAGACTCTGGAGCAGGAGCCTGGTCATGACATTGATATGCTGTACGTGGAGGCCGCTCTCGCCGTTACGGAATTCTACGATGTGACTCAGTATATGGATCATCATCTGGCTGTTCTTTTCCTTGTCATGCATCTGCTGCTTGACGATGGCGGTCAGCCGGCGCTGCTTTTCATAAAGTCTGACGGTATTAAAGGCACGCCTTTTTACGATC
Organism: bacterium; assembly: GCA_963658405.1. Classification (GTDB taxonomy): domain Bacteria; phylum Bacillota; class Clostridia; order Lachnospirales; family Lachnospiraceae; genus CAG-791. The sequence goes on from CAVKQI010000013.1 coordinate 4,549, forward strand.
TGCGCATCGAAGGGACGGGTGATGTAGTCCACAGCGCCCAGGTCATAGGCCTGTCTGATAAAGGAGGTGTCCTCCTCGCTGGAGATCATCATGACCGGTACGTCCTCGGTCCAGCGATTCTCCTGCATGATGCTCAGGACTTCAAAGCCGTCTATGCCCGGCATGACGATGTCCAGGAGCACCAGAGAAATCTCTGTCTTGTAGCGGGAGAGGATCTCCAGACCCTCCTCGCCGCCGGATGCCTCCAGGATCTCGTAGTCATCGGAGAGGATCTCCCGCAGGATATCCCGGTTCATGGAGGAGTCATCGATGACCAGAACCCGGTGCATATTCTTACCGGAGGAAGCACTGCGGGATTCTTCCTGCTGCTCGGCAGCGATCAGCTCCTCCTCCTCGGTGACCACTTCATTTTTCTGAAGCTTGGCCCGGTACATCATACTGTCGGCTCTGCGGATGGCGGCATCCATGGACTCTCCCTTGGAGAGCACGCCGCCGATGCTGATGGTCAGCTTTACCTGCGAGTAACCGGAGATCTTCTGATCTCTCACCGCAGAGAGAATGTGCCGCAGCTTTCTGGTGAAAACACTCTCGCTGATGCCCGGCATGATCAGGATGAATTCATCGCCGCCGTAGCGGATCAGCTTGTCGGAGCGGCGGATATTGCGCAGGATGACCTTGCTTAAGGTGCGCAGGGCGGTATCACCGGCCTGATGACCGTAGAGATCGTTGCAGAGCTTGAAGTCATCCATATCGATCATGGCCACACCGGAGGGGGAGGTCAGATTTTTGATCTTATCTTCGTAATACTTTCTGTTATAGGCGCCGGTGAGCGCGTCGGTATACAGCTCCCTGTCATAGCCGGCGATCTCTGCCCGCAGGGCCTTCCAGCCGTTCTTGTCAGTGATCATGGTATGATCCAGGGTATTGACCATCTCTATGACGTAAGCCTTGTCATTGATCTGCACATACTTGGCGATCACCTGGTACAGGGTGGAATCAATGACCTCCAGCCTGGTCTTCTGGGGCTCCTGTTCGGATACGGTATTGCCTATGCAGTTGGGGCAGCATTTGCCTTTCTTCCAGAAATCATAGCATTGATGGGACATCAGGGACTGCGCGTCCTCTATCCTGTCAAGATCGATCTCCTTATGCGCTGTGGGATCCAGCAGACGCACGGAAAAAAATACCTTGCGCAGCTGCAGGATCATTTCTCTGGCTTCCTGAACTGTCATCGTTACCTCAAAGTTAGTTTCATTCTCTCGTGGGTGAAGGGCTGTGATCATCGGTGCCCGGGAATACTGCTGTCAGCTGTTTTTCCATTCCTATGCCGCAGTTCATTGCGGCAAAAAGAGGAGAATATCACTCCGGCGAATTCTCCGATAGGAAAAAATAGTCAATTAGTGTAGACGTTCCATTTATTTTATAACAGGATAACGTTAAAATACTACCTTTTTCGTAAATTTTCGCTGTTTCAGACGGGACATCATCCCGGACGCCGGACGGGCGAGCGGGTCCTGTCGCCCATCCGGCGTCCTCGCAGCCAGACAAAGCGCCTGTCCCTCCTGCGCGTCCTCTCTTGACGGAGAATATTTTTCTAAGTATAGTATAAATAGTGAAGGTTATACGTGCACGCAAAATGTTTGCTGTGCAATCTGCATAAAGTGAGATACAAAACAGGCGGATTTGCAGGCAGACAGCAAAAGGAAAACTGCGGATGGCAAAAGAAGAAAAAACAGCAGTGACGATCAAGGATATTGCAGAGGAGGTGGGGGTATCCAGGGGAACGGTGGACCGGGCCCTGAATCACCGGGGACGGGTCTCCGATGAGACGGCCGACAGGATCCGGGAAGCGGCGCAGCGGATGGGATACCAGAAGAGCATCGCCGGTGCCGGCTTAGCCGCCAGGAAAAAGAAATTCCAGCTGGGATTTCTCTATTTTGATACTGCTCTGACGCCCTTTCACCGACTGGTATGCAGAGCGGGAAAGCAGAAGGCACAGGAACTGGCTCAGTACGGGGTGAAGGTGCACTTCGTACCGATCTACGGCTTTACAAAGGCTGACATCCGGGAGTTTGCCGCCTTTGTCAAAGGACATCCTGAGATCGCCGGCTGGGTCACGGTGGGGGGCATGACAGAGGTGCTCTGCCGGATCTGGGAGGAGGCAGATATGCCGCCGGTGCCGGTGGTGACTTACAATATGGACTGCGAGGACCCCGCTCACCGGATCTGCTTTGTGGGATGTGATTATCGAAAGGCCGGCCGTCTGGCCTGCGGTCTGGCAGCGCTGATGAGTGAGGAGCGGGGAAAGGTATTGGCCATCACGGAGGATTCGGGAGATATTCCCAGTGCCGCCCAGCGTCTGGAGGGGTTCTGCCAGGAAATGCAGGGATATCCGGCCATGGAACTGGCGGGCAATCTCCATGCGGCCTCGGCAGAGCTCACGGAGGAAGTGACCGGCGCACTGCACGAGCAGCTTCTTGCGACGATCCGGAAGGATCCGCAGATCAATGTGATCTATCTGATGAACCCTGCAGATTATCAGATTTGCAATATCATCCGGGAGGCAGATCCGGAACGCAGGTTTATCGTGATCACCAACGACATAGTGACAGAGGAGCAAAAGCAGATGATCCGGGACGGCAGAATTGCCGCCGTGGTGGACCAGGAGCCCGCAAAGCAGGGGAGTCTGCCGCTGCAGATCCTGTTTGAGCTGCTGGCTATGGACAGAGAGCCGGAGAGCGACTGGATCCCCACCAGACTTTCCGTGATCATCCGTCAGAACATGGACGAAGAGTCCTGAGAAAAAAGGAGGCAAGTTTGAAAGAACTGCCTGATGGCATTCCTTTCAAACGCGATCGATGACGTAAACGTCATCAATCGAAAATCTATCGGAGAATTCGCCTTCGCGAAATTCTCCGCAGACTGCCGCTGTAAAGCAGCGGCAAAGGAGGAAACTATGAAGAAACAGATTTTGGCGCCGGATCGTCCGGACATGACGCCGGACGAGCAGCAGCACATGGAGCTGGCCAGAAAGCTGGCAGGAGAGTGTGTGGTCCTGATGGAAAATGACGGGACACTGCCCCTTTTGCCCGGCAAGCTGGCTCTGTACGGTTCCGGCGCCCGTCGTACCGTAAAGGGCGGCACAGGCTCCGGCGATGTGAATTCCCGCTTTGTGGTGACGGCGGAGGAAGGTCTGGAGAAGGCAGGCTTTACCATCCTGACCAAGGACTGGCTGGACAGACAGGATCAGCATGTGCAGGAGGCGAAGGAGGCTCATCGCCAGATGGTGCATCAGAAGTCTCTGGAGACCGGCATGCCGGAGATGCTCTTCGAACTCTCCATGCCCTTCCATGAGCCCGCACCGGCAGAGATCGAAGAGGGAGATTTAAAGAACGGCGAGACCGATACCGCTTTTTATATTATTTCCCGGAATTCCGGAGAGGGCGCAGACCGCTATGCCAAAGAGGGAGATTATCAGCTCTGGGAGGAAGAACTCCAGCAGATCCGTACCCTGGCCGTGCAGTATGCGCATCTGGTTCTGATCCTGAATATCGGCGGTCTGGTAGATCTGGCACCGGTACGGGAGATAAAAGGCGTGAATGCCATCCTGCTCATGGCACAGCTGGGCAATATCGGCGGCCACGCGCTGGCAGATGTGCTGACAGGTGCCGTGAATCCTTCCGGTAAGCTGGCAGATACCTGGGCAGCCCATTATGAGGATTATCCTTCCTCCGCGGGCTTTTCCCACAATAACGGGGATACCGATGATGACAGCTACACAGAAGGCATTTACGTAGGCTATCGCTACTTTGATCAGGCGGACAAGGAAGTCCTCTATCCCTTCGGCTACGGCCTCTCTTATACGACATTTGCGGTAAAAGCCGGCGCTGCGTGCGTGGAAAAGGAAATGCTGCAGGTATCCGCCAAGGTGACCAATACAGGCAAGACAGCCGGCAAGGAAGTGGTGCAGGTCTATGTATCCGCACCGGAAGGTGCCCTGGATAAACCCTACCAGGAACTGAAGGGCTATGCCAAGACCCCGCTTCTGCAGCCGGGCGAGAGCTGTGAGACGGTAGTGGAGATCCCCCTTCGCCGCCTCGCTTCCTACAGCGAGGAGAAGGCAGCCTGGATCCTGGAAAAGGGCGACTACATCCTGCGAGTGGGCACTTCCTCTAAAGAGACTGTGCCGGCCGCATTGCTGCAGGTACCGGAGGAGATCATCTCTGTGCAGTGCACCAATATCTGCCCCCAGGACAGCACCTTTGAGGAAAAGAAGAGCTGCGGCAAAGCAGCCTGCGCGGCAGAGGCAGAGGGCCTTCCCGTCGTGACGCTGACGAGACAGGATCTGCCCGAGGTCAAGACTGTCTATCAGGGTGAGCGGCAGGAGATGACCACCGACATCACCGAAAAGCTTACGCTGGAGGATGTGCTGGCAGGAAAAGCCTCTCTGGAAGACCTGGTGGCACAGCTCTCTGTCCGGGAACTGGCCAGCTTTGCAGTAGGACGTCACGTGGAGACGGGAGAGGATTCTGTCATCGGCAATGCTTCCCTGAGCGTGCCAGGCGCAGCAGGAGATACCAGCGCCATCTGCGCAGAGAGCAGAAAGATCCCCTATGTCTCCATGGCAGACGGCCCCGCAGGTCTTCGCCTGCAGCCTCATTTCAAGGCAAGACACGACGGCACCATCCTGCCCGGCGGCAGCAAACTGGGAGACGTGGTGGAGCCCTTCCCGGAATATGATCATCCCGAGGATGTGGTGGACTATTATCAGTACACCACGGCGATCCCGATCGGCTGGGCCCTGGCACAGTCCTGGAACCAGGAGCTGGTAGAGCAGGCAGCGGATATGGTGGGCGCGGAAATGGAAAAATTCGGCGTGGACATCTGGCTGACACCGGCCATGAACATCCACCGCAATCCCCTGTGCGGGCGCAACTTTGAATATTATTCCGAGGATCCGGTGGTGACCGGTCTGACAGCGGCAGCCATCACCAGAGGCGTCCAGGGACATAAGGGCAAGGGCGTATCCATCAAGCATTTTGCCTGCAATAATCAGGAGGACAATCGTTACCAGACCAACGTGCATATTTCCGAGCGTGCCCTGCGGGAGATCTATTTAAGAGGCTTCGAGATCTGCATCCGGGAGAGTCAGCCGGAGACCATCATGACCAGCTACAATCTGGTCAACGGCATCCACGTGGCCAACAGCCATGATCTGCTGCAGAAGGTGGCCAGAGACGAGTGGGGCTTTAAGGGCCTGATCATGACAGACTGGTATTCCACCGAAGGTCTGTCCGGTCTGAGCCAGAGTGCCACCGGCAAGTATCCCTGGGGCTCCCAGGCCGGCGCCGTCTATGCCGGCAACGATATCCAGATGCCCGGCAGCGCCATGATCGAGGATGCGATCGTGAAAGCCGTGGAGACCGGCGAAAAGGACGACCAGGGCTTTGCCTGCACCAAGGCCGACCTGCAGTTCTGCGCCGCCAATGTGATCCGGGGCGTGCTCTACGCGGTGGAGAAATAGGCGTTGCGGTGCTTGGCAGCGGAGATGATTTCAGGAATTAAAGAATAGGAGTATCTGTTTAGCCCACATCTCGAATTTGCTTTGCAAATCCTCGATGTGGCTGGCCAGAGGCGCTCCGCGCCTTGGCCGCCTGCCAATTTCAAACGTAAATATGCCTGCAAGCAGTCAATTTCCGATTGAAATGTGGCAGGTGCTAAACAGATACAAATAGGAAAGTTTTTCAGAAAGCCGGGGTGACTGCCACCTCGGCTTTTTTGTGGAAGAAAATGGGAGATATGAAATATCTGCAAAAGCAGATGCCTGGAAAGGATCTGAAATATATCAGGCATTTATCATATAGATGGAATGTTGTGCGTTTCCAATGCGTAGACATTAGCCGGCATTGGAAACATAAAATTCGCGCAGAGCTCTCAGAAATGGCATGAAATCTGAGCAAATTTGAGCCGCTATTTCATCTGCTGTTTTTTCATCATAGACATGCGATGTGATATTGCGGGCTGTCAGAATCTGATTCCAGGCATCCGCATTCTGAATGATGCCGGCGGCAAAGGCTTCTTTTAAAATACCGCGGGGTGTTGCAATGGAAATAGTGCTACCCTGATCCTCCAGGTAGTCCTTAATGGATTTCCAGGCAAGTTCAACAGTGAATTCAAAGCGCTGGATCAGTCCATCACGATACAGTTCATCATGAGGAGCCTTTCCGTAAGTATCTGCGGCTTGTTCCAACTGGCGGAGGGCGTCATTATAGTGTTCAATTTTTTGCAGCATAAAGTTCGATACCGTCCCTTCTGATATTTTCGATAAATGCGGGATTCATGCCCTCTGTGATATGTACGATGTCAAACTTCAGCAGGGTAGGAAGCTCCTCACAGTCCATCCAGAAATCCGCACGATTGGCTTTGGGCATACCATATACTGCCAGATCAATGTCGCTGTTATCACGGTGGTCTCCTCTTGCGCGGGATCCGAACAGTATAAGCCGCCGCGCACCGTGCTGTTTGGCGAGTTCGGCCAACTGTTGATACAATGCGGTCATATGTGTCTCCTTTCCTTACAGCATCTCTATTGTACCTGATGAGTTCGGTGGTGGCAAATCAGCGTGAATCTCCATGAATAGCTGATCGAGAAAAGTATAGCATTTTATTTACCAACACGATATACTAACTAAGGTTGGTGAATAAGTTGGTAAAAAGAAGGTGTATGTGTGAGTCTGGTTGATAAAGTTTTAGAATTATGCGCGTATGATGATGAGCAAGAATGGTTTGAGTTTAAAGAAAATTGGTTTCAGGCAGAAGAGTTAGGAGAATACGTTTCAGCGATATCAAACGCAGCAGCATTCCATTATAAAGAAATGGGGTATTTTGTTTGGGGAGTGAACGATGATACGCATGAAATTGTAGGCACAAAGTTTAACCAATATTGCGACTATAATAAGGAGCCGTATCAAAATTATTTGGCAAGAAATCTTTCACCGAGTGTTAATTTTTCTTTCGAAGAAATAGAAATAAATGGAAAAAGGGTTGTTGTATTGTTGATTCCTCCAGCAGAAGAGATTCCAACAGCATTTAAGGAAGCTCGATATATTCGTATTGGATCCTCGAAGAATAATATAAAAAAATACCCTAAACGCGAGATACAATTGTTCAAGATATTAGACGGCAGAGTTGAAACGATAGAAACGTTACCCTCAAAATATCAAGAATTAACTTTTCATAAGCTTTTTGGATATTATGGTTCTAAAGGAATTGTCTTGAAAGAGGAAACTTTTGAGAAAAATCTAAAGCTTAAGAATAAGACAGGCGAATACAATATGTTAGCACAGCTGTTGTCTGATGATTCTCACATTCCGCTTAGAGTATCTATTTTTGAAGGTGAGACAAAGGCCTCACCATTGTTTTCGGTTAGAGAATTTGGAAATAATTGCCTTTTGTATTCGCTGGATGCTTTGTTGCAGTATGGAGATGTACTAAATATAGTTCAGGCAGATGAAGAAAACAGGATTGTTGAACGTAAAGATGTTCCGTTGTTTGACAATAGTGCATTCCGTGAGGCCGTTATCAATGCAGTATTGCATAATTATTGGGTGTCAGGTAATGAACCGATGATTTCTGTTTTCTCGAACAGGATAGAAATATTATCAAGAGGAAC
>CAVKQI010000013.1:12230-36305 GCA_963658405.1 bacterium
TGAAAAATTATCGGAAATTTTTTTGCAATTACATATTAGTGAAAAATCTGGAAGGGGAATTCCGACAATTGTTGAAATCTATGGCAAGGATGCGATTACATTCAGGGAAAATTCTATAGTAGTAACAATACCATTTAACAGACTTCATAAGCGTGGTGAAAAAGTTGGTAAAAAAGTTGGTAAAAAAGTTGGTGAAATAAATGTTGACAGGCCGGCATTAAATGCCAGACGTCAAACCATTTTGATTGAAATAAAACAAAATCCATATGTATCCAAGAAAGAATTGGCAGCGAAGATTGGTATTAGCGTAACTGCAATAGATAAAAATATTGCTTTTTTGAGAAAAAATGGCTTTTTGGAAAGAATAGGAAAAACCAAAGGAGGATATTGGCAAATATTATAAGGAAGGCTTGTTTTGTCGAAGAAAGGACCGGCAGATTCTCTGAATCGCCGGTCTCGATTGTTTTAAACCTAGCGGTACGCTATTCCGGATTTGCGGTACTCACATTTCCGGAATGGCTGCTCCGCCGCACAAGAATAGATATGAGACAACAAACGAGAGTTGTGCTAAGCATCAACATGTTTTCTATATTTTTGATTTCGGCTATTCGGCTTATCCGGTATCGTACGTTCAATCAGATCCTGCTCTATGGCCGGATTTAGGTAGTTCTTGCGGAAAGTGGGCTTGTGTGAAAGACCAAGACGCTGCATAAGCTCTGCCGAGGAGAGAGTATCGCTGCCGAGGACAGAAAGAAGGCGTTCTACAGGAGGGTTATCTTGGTCGCTGACTTGATCGGTAACTTGGTCGGTATCTTGGTCGGTGGAGCAACCAACAACCGACACCTCCATTAAGCTGTCTCGAATGATTTCGAGCATCAACTCGACAAATCCCGCGCTATCAGCCTGCATATCGGCGATACCAAGAGCATCATAATACTCCTGCTGACGTGATTGGATCAATTCCTCAATCGGAAGCCAGAAGAAAAGCTCTTTCCATGCACCAAGCAAGAGGCTGTGCCACATGCGTCCCATTCGGCCGTTGCCATCTGCAAACGGATGGATAAATTCGAACTCGTAGTGAAAGACAGCACTCTTAATTAGCGGATGGAGTTCTGATTGCTGATACCAAGCAAACAGGTTGTGAATGTGCTCCGGAACAAACTCTGCGGGAGGAGCCATGTGAATTAGCCTATCACCATCAAAGACACCTACCCCACCTGAGCGAAATCTTCCGTTTTCCGGAACAAGTCCATTCATCATTAGCTTATGTGCTTTGAGAAGATCATCTACGGATGCCGGATTTAAACGCAGCATCATCTCATACGCTTGATATGCATTTTGAACCTCTCTGATTTCATTTGGATTTCCGAGCACACGTTTGCCATCCAAAATAGCTGTAACCTGATCTAATGAAAGCGAATTATGCTCAATTGCGAGAGAAGAGTGAATTGTACGAATGCGGTTCTCACGTCGCAGATGCGGACTGATAGTTCTTTCCTGCAATACGGTGATTCGACCGACTTCCTCACTGATTTCTGCAATCAGTGAGGTCATTTTATCCGTCATGTGAAATGGCGGTTTGTAGTTGCTCATAGGAAAACACCTCCGATATGCATTATATTATATCTTATTTTGCCTGTTATCCAAAGGGACGGCGCGGTTCCCTGTCAGGACGTATATTTTCTCTTAGAATAAAAAAAGGAGGGCCCTCAGGTCCTCCCCCGGTTCCAGTCCTCGCGAGTATCTGGAACCTGATCACAGCCATACACTTTACCAGAAATCACGATAAATTCAAGTCATAAGCATGGGCTTTACCTGGCGATTTGCAGTATAGCCTGTGCAATACGTTCGGCTCCATGGCCGTCTATTTTCTGCCGGATTTTCCCGGCGAGGGCAAGCCTTTTGTCGTCATCGGCGGCCAGATCACGCAGATTATCCAGAATGGTTCGGCAGGTGGTGTCCCTGTCAGGACGTATGTCTCCGGCATAGAGAATGAGGCCGGCCTGGGCGAAGGCCTGCGCGGAGGGCAGCTGGTTGTCTGCCATGGTATAGACCACGCTGGGGACACCGGCGGCGCACAGCTCATAGAGGGTGGTGCCGGCAGCGGTGACGGCCAGATCGCAGGCGCACATCAGAGCGGCCATGTCCGTGACATTTTCGTGGAGCGTCAGCTGGGGGAGTGTCTTAGCCAGGGTATACATCTCCTCCCGGAAGGGACTTAAGGAGCCCAGGATCACATCCCACTGCAGAGAGCCAAGGAGCGGATGCACGGCCATGGCTTTTACCAGAGCCGGTGCCATGCCCTGGGGATCTGAGCCGCCGGTAGAGAGAAGAATCCTGGCTGCGTGCTCCCTGTTCGCCGGCCGGCAGGCGGCAAATTGCGGGCGAAGGGGCGCATAGGCAGCCCCCTGCAGCTGGCGGGGCGCGGTATAGAGACCGGCGGTAGGTGTCAGATCGTAGTTGATCACCAGAGATACGGGGGGATCAAATTCGAGGAGATCGTCGATATAGCCTGTGGGCGCAAGCGCCTGCAGCACCGACAGATAGGAAGGGTCCGCATAGTAGGAATCCACCAGGATAAAGGAAGGCCTGGGGCAGCGGCCGCTCTCATACAGAGAGTGCAGGGCCGGCAGCTCTGCAGACAGATCCTCATAGGAACTGTGCAGGATCTCTGTCCCATCCGGTCCGTAAGGAGCATAGGCAGCAGAAAAGCGCTCCAACAGTTGGGCACTCTCCGTATCGGCGGCGAGAAAGAACACGGAGGCGCCCATCTGCTTAAGCGCACTGCAGATGGAAAGACAGCGCATCAGATGCCCGGTGGCGATATGACTGTTGCCGTCAGCGCGGATCCAGACGGTTTTTCCCTGACAATCCGCAGCAGGAGCTCTTAAAGAGGAAGTATCTGCTGCGTGGGCATGTATGGCGGAAGTGTCCAAAATAGTACCTCTTTCAGCAAAGACATCAGCATGACATGGCCTTTCCGGCGACAGCCGAAGAACTACCGTCATCCTGATGTCTTTTTGATGCAGAACAAACAAGGTGGGGCAGAATCCCTTGGCAAAAAACGGCGGGATTCGTCGGTGCGGAGCGTTCAAAAAATTGAACTATCAGGAAAAGTCCTCTTCTTTCAGAGGCTCCCCTCGTTTAAGGTCATGGCTGGCTTTTTTTCCCAGCACCCGGTCATACTCGATGGGAGGCAGACCGTTGCCGGGGCGGATGGAGCGGATATTCTCAGGTGACAGGGGAGACCCGGCGGGGATATCCTCCACGATAAAGAGGGAACGGGCACCTTCCCGCTCGATTTCCTGCACAGGGGTCAGCTGATAGACACTGCTGCCCAGTGCCTTTTCTACGATGCGGATATCCTTTACCATCCGGGCGAATTCCTCCGGCTCCATGGAAAAGGCACCGTCCGGACCGCCGTCACTGCGGCGCAGAGTCAGGTGTTTCTCCACCATGCGGGCACCCAGAGCGATGGAAGCCACCGCCACGGCAGAGCCCATGGTGTGGTCGGAGAGACCCATCAGGCAGCCGTATTCCTTAGCCAGCGTGGGAATCGTATTGAGATTCACATCCTCGTAAGGCGTGGGATAAGCGGAGACACATTTGAGCAGCATGATCTGGTCATTGCCCTCTGCCAGGCAGGCATCCAGCGCCAGGCGGATATCACTCTCCCTGGCCACGCCGGTGGCCAGGATCATGGGCTTTTTCTTGGAGGCTGCCTGGCGGATCAGGGGAATGTCCGTGATCTCATAGGAAGCAATCTTGTAGGCAGGCATTCGGCACTGCTCCATCAGATCGATGGCGGTAAGATCAAAGGGAGAAGAAAAGCAGACCAGTCCCAGCTTTTCGGCCTCCTCCATCAGACCCTGATGCCATTCCCAGGGCGTATAGGCCTCCTGATAGAGCTTATAGAGCGTAGTGCCGTCCCAGATGGTGCCGCCCGTAATGCGGAAATACGGCGCATCACTGTCGATGGTGATGGTGTCCGGCGTATAGGTCTGGAGCTTGATGGCATCGGCGCCGGCCTCCTTGGCGGCGTGGAGAATCTCCAGAGCCCGGTTGTAGTCCTGCAGATGATTGGCACTCATCTCGGCCACGATAAAGACAGGAGAGTCGGCAGCGATCCGGTGATCACCGATGTGGATTTCTTTCTGCATAGAATGTGGTTACCTTTCTGTTGTGTTGAGTATAAATATTAGCGGAAGAGACGTAGATTTCGGACACCATGCCTCCGGGTGAAGCTGCCGGTACTTGGATTCTGCGATCTGCCAGTCCTCCATGGTGTCGATATCCTGCACCTCTGCTTCTGACAGGATCACCGGAACCAGATCCTCTACATCCGTGGTGTTCTCCCGGAGAAAAGCCTCCGTGCGGCAGGCATAGAACTGCCCGCAGTCATGGTAGAATTTCTCCAGATCCTGGGATCTGGCGGTGAGATATTCCGGGAACCGGCGCACCAGTCGACCCTCACGGATCACCACGCTGCGCTGCGGCGGATAGGAATAGGCCACCACCGGCATGACCGACTCGTGGGTATCAAGGAGCTCCATGGCCTCCCGCAGCCGCTGCCCCGTAAGAAAAGGAGCAGTGGGATAAATACAGCAGAAACGGTCAAAATGCTGCCCCTTCGCCTCATAGCAATGCAGCACCTCGGCGATGACCTCATCGGTAGTAGCATAGTCATTGGCAGTGGCCTCGGAGCGCATAAAGGGCACACTGGCACCGGCCTTTCTGGCCAGCGCCGCGATCTCCTCATCGTCGGTGGAGACCATGACCTCGGAAAAAGCACCGGAGGCCAGCGCAGCCTCAATGGAATAAAACAGGATCGGCTTGCCGCAGAAGACCTTCTTATTCTTGCCCGGAATACGCTTGCTGCCGCCCCGGGCGGTGATCATGGCGACGGCGCTGGGAGTTGAGATTTCTTTACTATTCATAGTTGCCTTTCTGAACTGCTTTAAATTATCTATTCAGTATTCATCTCGGATTTGCTTTGCTGATTCCTTATATGAGGAGATTATAACACTGATCGGCTGCTTTTTGATATAGAAGCCGCGCAGAAACACAATCCACCCGTTCCCTCGGCCGGCGTCTGGGTATTCAAAAAATTCTGCTCCTTCGTTCCACGTCCGGGAAACCTGACAGTAACGGGGAGCAAATATTGTCAATCCCATACCGGCGATGTAAGATAAAAAGATCAGAATTACATCCAGGAGAAGCTTACCCCGCCGAAAATGAGGACACCCCACATGCACAGGACACCCTACTACTACATAGATGAGAAAAAACTAGACAGCGACATCGCCCTCTTAAAGACCGCCATGCACAAAGCATGGGGGGATAACGTGATCCCCTCCTACTCCGTAAAGACCAACGCCCTGCCCTGGCTGCTGGACCATGTAAAGAACCAGGGATTTTATGCCGAAGTGGTCTCAGAGACAGAGGCTGACCTGGCAGCGAGACTCGGCTTCCCCTATTCCCATATGATCTACAACGGGCCCATCAAGGACCGGGACACCTTCGAGAAGATCCTGCTGGCAGGAGGCATCGTCAATATGGACTCCTCCCAGGAGCCTGTCTGGCTGCGCGAACTGGCAGCGGCCCATCCCGGACAGCATTTCGGCGTGGGCGTGCGGGTGAACTTTGACATACAGCCTCGGCTCCCGGAGGAAGTCCTGGCAGACGAAGAGGGCAGCCGCTTCGGCTACTGCTACGAAAACGGAGAGCTGGCCAAGGTCATCGAGAAGATCCGGGAAATTCCCAATGCCGAACTGACCGGCCTGCACCTCCATTCTTCCACCAAGTCCCGTTCGGTGAAGGTGTTCGCAGCCCTGGCGGCCATGGCCGTGCAGATCGCCGCAGAGTATGACCTGCAGCTTTCCTATATAGATATGGGCGGCGGCTATTTCGGCGGCCGGGCGGATATGCCGGACTACAGAGACTACATGCCTGCTATTGCCGAAGAGCTTCGCAAGGGCTTTGACCCGGCAAAGACAGCCCTGATCGCAGAGCCCGGGGTCTCCCTGATCTCCGGGTCCTTCAGCTTTGTCACTTCCGTAAAGGATGTAAAGCACATCCGGGAACACGTCTACATCGTGACGGACGGCGGAAGAGTGAATTTAAATCCCCAGGTGACGAGACGCAGCTATCCCCATCACCTCCTCTACATGGAGCAGCCTGCCGGGGAGAGAGAGGTCCTGCCCTCCCAGATGATCTGCGGCTACACCTGTATGGAATACGACCGCCTTTTTGAAGAAAAGGATGCGCCGGCCCTGCAGGTCGGAGATCTGGTGGTCTATGATACGGCCGGGGGCTATACCATGTGCCTGAATCCCCTTTTTATCCAGTATCTGCCGGCAGTGATCGTGGGTCAGACAGACGGCTCCTCCTTTGTAGCGAGGGAACCCTGGACGAATGAGGAGTATCTGCAGAAAAATCACCTGGCATCGGAAAAGTAAGAAGGAAAGCTATGCACGAGCGAATCTACGTCTGCCATACCTATTATCATGTATATGTGACTTGCTTAAAGGAGCTGGCACTGCCAAAAGAGCAGCAGGGGAAGGCCACCCTGGTGCTCTCCACCATGTCCAATGACTTCCGAAATCTGCCCCAGAGGGCAAAGCAGTGCCCGTTATTTGAGCAGGTCCTGCTCTTTGAGGAAAAGACGGACAGCTTTTTCCCGGAATTAAAGGCACTGAAGACGGATACCGGGAATCTGGTGCGCAATATGTGGAACCGCATGCGCTTCCTGCGCCGCTTCGGGGCGCTGCAGGCACCCTATGTGCCGGTGGATTTCAGGGATTACCAGGATATTTACGTCTACTGCGACTCCGATCCCATCGGCTACTACCTCTGTGCCCATCATATCCGCTACCATGCGCTGGAGGACGGACTGGACTGCCTGAAATACTACGACACCGCCCGCTATGACAACAGAGGCCACTTCGGATTAAAGGCCTGGATGGCGAAGGCCGGTCTTATTTTTATCCAGAACGGCTATGGGAAATACTGCATCGACATGGAAGTAAACGACCTGTCGGCCCTGCAGTTTCCGGGACCTAAGTATATCGAACAGAGCAGAGAAAAGCTGGCGGCCAGGCTGACAAAGGCAGATCAGAAGCTGCTGACGGATCTTTTTATAGAAGATAAGCCGGCGCTGCTGCAGGTGATGAACCTTGCAAGGGAAAAGAATCTGCCCACCGTCCTGGTGCTCTCCGAGCCCCTGTGCGACTTAGAGACCAGAAAGCGGCTTTTTACGGATCTGATCAGAGAAAACGGGACCGTGAACGGGAAAAAGGCGCAGATCATCATCAAGCCCCATCCCAGGGATGTGCTGGACTACCGGGTGCATTTTCCGGAGCATCTGGTGTTAGATCCCTATTTTCCCATGGAGATCCTCAATTATGTGGAGGGGATTCACTTTGACAGGGTGGTGACGGTCTATACGGTGCCCGCCTCCATCCACTGCGCGGATGAAAAGATCTATCTGGGCGATGACTTCATGGACCGCTACGAGGCCCCGGAGATCCACAGACAGAACGAACAGATCTGACAGAGTGCCCGGGAAGGAATCCATCGGAGCGAATCTGTCTGCGGACTGCCTGCGAAGGGCGCCGGGTTTGGCATACGCCGGGGTATCTGGTATAATAAAAGACTGCGGCAAGGCCGCGGCAAAATTCTCCTGCAGCATGAGAGGTATCCATGATAAGAGATCTTAAGAAACTGAATCTTCTTTTAAGTGCACAGCAGAAAGCCAAGATGGCGGGTATCCTGGTGATGATGCTCATCGGCGGCGTGCTGGAGACCCTGGGTATCGCCCTGATCGTTCCCATTATCATGGTGATCATCAGCCCGGAGGCCATCGAAGCCAATGAGTATCATATGGGAGATATCTATCATGCCCTGGGGATGCAGAGTACCATGCAGTTCGCCGTGACCATGATGGTGGCCATCATCCTGGTCTTTGTGGTAAAGAACATCTTTCTGTACTTTCAGAATGTGGTGCAGCTGCGTTTCATCTACACCAACCAGTTTGACACCAGCAACCGCATGATGATCAATTTCATGAAGCGGCCCTACGAATATTACCTGAACGCGGACACCTCCGTGATCCAGCGCAATATCACCTCGGATATCAACAATGTATATGCCCTGGTACTGACGATCCTGCAGCTGATCTCCGAGGCCATCGTCTTTACCTGTCTGGTGATCGTGCTGCTGTATATGGATGCATTGATGACCATTTCCATCGCCGGCCTGCTGCTGGTGGTGCTCCTGGTGATCAAGATCATCATCAAGCCCATCATGTTCCGGGCGGGCAAGGAAAACCAGGACTACTACAGCGGTCTGTACAAGTGGATCGATCAGTCCGTCATGGGCATCAAGGAAATTAAGATCGCCAACAAAGAGAATTACTTCATTAATTCCTATGCCAAGTGCGGCGAAGGCTACGTCAATGCCGTGCAGAAATACAATATTTACAACTCCACCCCGAGACTTCTCATTGAGACAGTATGCATCGCCGGTCTGGTGGGCTATATGCTGCTGATGATGTTAAATGGGACGGACACCAAGGATCTGGTGGCCTCCATCTCTGTATTGGCGGCGGCTTCCACGAGACTTCTTCCCTCGGCCAACCGCATCAACAATTATCTGACCAGCCTGGCTTACTTTGAGCCCTTCCTGGATAACGTCAGCGACAATCTCCAGGAGGAGATCCACGACAGAAGCATTTCCTATAATGCGGCGGACTATAAGGTAAAGACGGCCGTGGAAAAGCTTCCGGTGCACAGCGAGATCGCCTTAAGGGATATTACCTATAAGTATCCGGATTCCGAGTCCTATGTCTTTTCCCATGCGGATATGACCATTCCCATCGGCGAATCGGTGGGTATCGTGGGGACATCCGGCGCCGGCAAGACCACCATTGTGGATATCATGCTGGGGCTGCTTCAGGTGGAGACCGGTCAGATCCTGGCAGACGGCGTGGAGGTCAGGGATCACTACCAGGAATGGCTGAAAAATATCGGCTATATCCCCCAGACCATCTTTATGCTGGATACCACCATCCGCAAGAATGTGGCCTTTGGCTACGAGGATGAGGAGATCGATGACGACAAGGTATGGCGGGCACTGAAGGAAGCGCAGCTCGATGAGCATGTCCGTTCCCTGCCCAAGGGTCTGGATACGGAGATCGGCGAGCGCGGCATCCGCCTCTCCGGCGGACAGCGCCAGCGTATCGGCATTGCCAGAGCCCTCTTTGAGGACCCGGAGGTGCTGGTGCTGGATGAGGCTACTTCTGCGCTGGATAATGAGACAGAGGCGGCCATCATGGATTCCATCAATCACCTTCACGGTCGAAAGACCCTGATCATCATTGCCCATCGTCTCCAGACCATTGAGAAGTGTGATATGGTATACCGGGTAAAGGACGGCAGTGTGGTGAGAGAGCGCTAGGAAATGAGGATGCAAATGGCGAGAGAGCCCAGAGAAGCAAATTTTGAGCTGCTGCGGATCCTGTCCATGTGGATGGTGGTGATCCTGCATACCCTGTCCAGGGCCGAGGCCCTGGTGGAGATCGGTGTGCCTTTGTCCGCCGTCCGCTTCACAGGCAATTACCTGGAGGCTCTGTGTATCGTGGCAGTCAATGTCTATGTGCTGCTCAGCGGCTGGTTTCTCTCCGCGGCATCCTTTCGCTGGAAGCGGCTTGGACGGCTTCTGGCCGAGGTATTCTTTTATGTGCTGCTGATCCCGGCCGTCCTGCTGCTCTTTGGACAGCCGGTGCAGATCGGGGATATCTGGAGTCTTTTTAACTACATCCTGCCTGTCTCCACGGAGCATTACTGGTTTATCACGGCCTATGTGATGATGTTTGTATTTGTGCCGGTGCTGAATGCGGGCATCCATGCATTGGAGCAAAAGACCTACCGGAGCATGCTCCTGACGGTATTTTTCTTTTTCTGCATCCTGAAGAGCTTTTGCCCGGTGCAGCTGAACACGGATCATGCAGGCTATGACTTCGGCTGGTTTATCTGCCTGTATCTGCTGGCCGCCTACGGGCGCCGCTACGGCTTCGGCAGCCTGCTGCCGGAGAAACTGTGGTGCAGAATACAGGAAAAAGCAGAGAACAAAGAACAGAACAGGGAACAGAATAGAGAACAGAATAAAGAACAGAACAGAGAACAGGATAAAGAACAAAATAGAACATATAGTAACGAACAGAACAAAGTACAGACGAAAAAAAGAGTCGGCCTTTTCATTTACCTGATCAGTACGTTTCTGATCTGGCTCCTCTCCTGTGTACTTTGGATCATTCATGACAGAACCGGCGCCCTGGCCTATTACGCGCAGGTGCCTTTTCACTACAATGCACTGCTGACGCTGACCGGGGCATTGGGTATTTTTATCTTCTTTCGTCACTGTACCATCCGGGAGGGACGGGCCGCAGCGGTGATCGGAAAGCTCTCCCCGTATACATTGGGCGTCTATCTGATCCATGAGCACAGAGATGTGCGAAGTCTCTGGTTTCCCCAGATCCGGAAACTCCTGGGACAAGTGCCGGAGAATCCGCTGCTTTTACTGATCTGGGTACTGGCAGCCGCAGCCATCGTCTATGCGGTATGCACGGTGATCGACTGGGGCAGAAGCAGACTGTTTTGCCTGGTGAGAAGATGTGTCTCAGGAATAAGAAGAAAATAATGGCGGCATAAATAAAACACAGACAGGAATCTATGAGACAGAAAATTTCCGGAATCAAGAAAAACTTAAAAAATCTGCAGCAGCCCATGGAGAAGTTTCTCTTTCCCCTGCTGTTATTGCTGTGGCCGCTGGCGGCGGTGAATCAGGGCATCAATGTGACGGATTCCACCTACAGCCTTGGCAACTACCGCTATGCGGACAGCGTAGGGGTGATGTGGCGCTTTGCCACCTACCTGGCCAACTGTGTGGGAGAATTCTTTGACCGGACCCCATTCGGAAAGACCATGCTGGGTATGAATTTCCTCACCGGGCTTCTGGTCTCCGCGGCAGCGCTGGCCGTCTACTATGTGCTGAAAAGAATGATGCCGGGATGGATGATCTTTCTCGGGGAATGGATCGCCATTTCCCTGTGCTGGTGTCCCACGGTGATCCTGTACAACTACCTGACCTATCTGCTGCTGACGCTGGCCTGCCTCTTCCTTTTTCTGGCAGAGACATCGGTGCCCAGGTCACCCCGCTGGTTCCTGCTGGCAGGCATCTGTCTGGGACTGAATGTGATGGTGCGCTTTTCCAACGCACCGCAGTGTCTGCTGATCTTGGCTGTGTGGTTCTATGCATGGATCTCGAAGGAAAAGGCTTCTCAGTGCCGGAAGGATACGCTTTTCTGCATCCTGGGCTATGCGCTGGGCTTTGGCATTCCGCTGCTGGTCATCCTGATCCGCTACGGGGCAGGGGTCTACGCAGAGATGATCCAGTCTCTCTTTGGCATGACTTCTCAGGCTTCGGACTATACCATGGCCGGCATGCTCCTCTCCCTGATAGATACCTATCTCCACACGGGAAGATGGATGGCCATTATGGCGGCAGGGACAGTGATGGGGACTTTGTTTCTGCTGATGCCCATCTGGCGGCGCCGGGAGTGGGCAAAGCGTCTGCTCTACGCGGCAGGCATAGTATTGATGATCCGCTTCTTTTACGGAAGAGGCATGTTCACTGTTAATTATCAGGACTACTGGTGTATGTTCCAGTGGGGCATGTGCCTGGTGATCCTGGGGATCGCGGTCTGCCTGGCGGCCATAGCCGGCGCGGCAGGAGCGACGACGGATGAGCGCTTCCTGGCGATGATGACGCTGCTGCTCATTCTCATCACGCCCATCGGTTCCAATAATTACACCTTCCCGCTGCTGAATGATCTCTTTTTCATTGCGCCCTTTACCCTCTGGATGCTCCGGCGTTTCTGGCAGCATACCAGATTCCGGAGAGAGCACAGTGCCTGGCATATCATGGTGCTGGCCATCCTGGTGATGGTGCTGGTGCAGGGATCTTTATTCCACGTAAGCTTTGCTTTCCGGGACGGCACAGACGGCACGAAAAGGAGTGCGCAGGTGACAGACAATACGTATCTGGCGGGGATGAAGACCACCCCGGCCAATGCAGAGGCACTAAGCGGCATCAGTCAGGCTGTGACGCAGTACGGGCTGACCGGGAAGCAGTTGCTGACCTACGGCAATGTGCCGGGACTCCACGTGATCCTGGGAATGGAACCGGCACTGAGCAATACCTGGCCGGACTTAGACAGCTATCCGGTAGCGCAGCTTAAGGAAGATTTGGCGGCCCTGGATGCAGCAGAGATCTGCCCGGTGATCATCATCGGCAAACACGACAGTGCGCAGACTTTAGAGGAGCCGGATACCCCGGCAGGACAGAAGGCCGCGCTGCTGACCGCGTATATGGAAGAAGGCGCCTACAGCCTGGTTTATGAAAATGAGGCATTCGCCCTCTACATGAATCCGGCCGTGGGAGCAAGATAATATGACTGCCGCAACATAACGGCAGAGAGAGGAGCAGTGTGACGGAAATGCTCGATAGCATTTCCGTCGCACGGCAGGTATGCCGCGAGCGTCATACCTGCATGATCGCATCAGAAAATTCGCCTGCGCGAATTTTCTTCGCGCTGCCGCAATAAATTGCGGCAGGGAAAGGAAGCCTATGATCCCTTTTAATACACCGCCATTTGCGGGACCGGAAATGGAATATCTGCAGAAAGCCTGCGAAGTCAACAGAAAGATCAGCGGTGACGGTGAGTTCACCAGAGCCTGCCACAGCTGGATTGAAGAAAAGACAGGTACCGCCCGGTGTCTGCTCACCACATCCTGCACCCATGCGCTGGAGATGGCGGCGCATCTGACCCAGATCGTCCCCGGTGAGGAGGTGATCATGCCCTCCTATACCTTTGTCTCCACCGCCGATGCCTTTGTGCTGCGGGGCGCGGTGCCGGTCTTCGTGGATATCCGCCCGGATACCATGAATATTGACGAAAAGCTCATCGAGGATGCCATCACAGACAAGACAAGAGCCATCGCCGTGGTGCACTATGCCGGCGTGGGATGCGAGATGGACACGATCCTGGATATCGCAAAGAGACATCACCTCTATGTCATAGAGGATGCCGCGCAGGGCGTCATGGCCACCTACAAGGGAAAAGCCCTGGGTGCCATCGGGGATTTCGGCTGCTACAGCTTTCATGAGACAAAGAACTACAGCATGGGAGAGGGCGGCGCCATCCTGCTGCGGGATCCTGCCTATATCGAACCGGCGGAGATCCTCCGGGAAAAGGGCACGGACCGGAGCAAGTATTTCCGGGGACAGGTGGATAAATACCGCTGGCAGAATTACGGCTCCTCCTATCTGCCCAGCGAGCTCAACGCCGCTTATCTGATGGCACAGTTTACCGTGGCGGATGAGATCAATGAGATCCGACTGGCCAGATGGCAGCAGTATTATGAACTGCTGGAGCCACTGGCACAGGCGGGACGGCTCGAGCTGCCCTATATTCCGGCAGAGTGCCAGCACAATGCCCATATGTTTTATATCAAGTGTAAGGACTTAGAGGAGAGGACGGCGCTGCTTTCCTTCCTGAAGGAAAAGGATATCCTCAGTGTCTTCCACTATGTGCCGCTTCATTCGGCGCCGGCGGGACAGAAGTTCTGCCGCTTCCACGGCGAAGACCGGTATACCACAAAGGAGAGTGAGCGTCTGGCCAGACTCCCCATGTTCCATCAGCTCACAGAGGATCAGGTGACCTATATCACAGACTGCATCAAGGAATTCTACAGGGAAAGATGATCGGATGCCGGCGGTATATGGACAGCGCTGACGGCCGCGGAACGCAGAGGCCGGCATACGCGGCGCAGCCACTCGGCAGCAGATGATGGGAAGTGCGGATGAACAGTAAGCATACAGACGTAAAAAAGCAGTACCGCCGGAGCCGGAAGACGGCCCTTGTGACGGCGGCGCTGATCACGGCAGCCGCGGCGGCGGTGACAGGACATCTGTGGCAGTATTATTACGACTTAAATGACGATGCGCTGATGAAGGATATCCTTTCCGGCGTCTATACCGGTGCGCCCAGCTCCCGGAATATCCAGATGCTGTGGCCGGTGAGTCTGGTGATCAGTCTTTTCTATCGTTTGTATCAGGGAATGGACTGGTATGCCGTCTTTCTGCTCCTTTGTCAGTTCGGCTCCCTTTTTCTGATCATGGAAAGGCTCCTGTCCATGAAGGCAGCCGGGACAAACAAAAGGACAGCGGGGAAAGAAAAGGACGGCGGCCGCTCCGTGTTGGTGCGGGGACTCCTGCTGGCTTCCCTGCTGGCAGCGGCCGTGACCATGCTGCTGTATCACTTTGTCTTTGTGCAGTATACGGTGACCACCGGTATGCTGGCGGGGGCAGCGGCCTTTCTCTTTATCACCATGCCCTTATCGGAAGAGCTGCAGACGCCGGGAAAGATGAGACGGCATCTGCTGATGTGCAGCTTGCCTTCCCTGCTGCTGATCTGGCTGGGATTTCTGCTGCGCTCGGAGATGATGCTCCTGCTCCTGCCGCTGGTGCTCTGTGCGGCGCTTTTCCGCTGCCTTCGCACGCCCAGATCCCATACCTACAACAGGCACGGCGTGAGCGCGGTGGCACTGGTGCTGGCCGTGATGGGCGCAGGGCTTTTGCTGTGTGAGGGGGCTAACCGCATCGGCTACGGGAGTGAGAAATGGCAGTCCTTTTATAAGCTCTTTGATGCCAGGACCCAGCTGTATGATTTTCAGATCCAGGTGCTGGATGAGGGCTATGAGCAGAACAAAACCTTTTACCAGAAGATTGGTGTGGACGAGGAGACCTTCACCCTCCTTAAGAATTATAATTACGGATTGAGCAGCCGGGTGGACAGTAATCTCCTGCAGGTGATCGCGGACTACGGCGCCCACGAAAAGCAGCAGAATGATTCCGTGAGCACCAGGATGCGCAGCGCCCTGCAGCAGTACATTTGGTGGCACTTTGGCAGCCAGGGGCGTCCCTATAATGTGATCCTGTGGGCGGCTTTCCTGCTGGCCCTGCTCTCCGGGCTGGCAGCGGTGCTGGAGAGTGACAATAAGGGCGTCTTCCTCGAGACTCTTCTGGAGTGGGGCCTTCTTTTTCTGGCTTCTGCAGTCCTCTGGCTCTATATATTGTATAATGGAAGAGCGCCGGACCGGATCACCCACAGCCTTTTCTGGGTGGAGCTGGTGGTGGCCGCAGGGATCCTGGTGCAGAATCTGGGCCTTTTGCGGACGCAGTCGGCGGCGGCCCTGGCCGCAGTACTGGCCTGCATCTGTCTGGCCTTCCTGCCCGGGCGCGTGCGCCTGGTGAACGAGGAATATGACAGGCGTGAGAGTGTGAACCAGGCCTGGGAGAGCTATCAGGACTATTGTCAGTCCCATCCGGACTGCTTTTATTTTACGGATGTCTATTCCACCGTGGCCTATTCGGAAAAGATGTTTGCAGGGAATGGCACCGGACAGGCGGCCAATCATGATATCATGGGCGGCTGGGCTTACGGCAGTCCCCTATACGAGGAAAAGCTCTCTGCCTACGGCATCACCCAGATGGCGGAGGCGCTGCGCACCAAGGAGAATGTCTATCTGGTGGCGGAAACAGACAGCGACCTTTCCTGGCTGCATGCCTGGTATGAGAAGCAGGGATACGAAGTGGAGCTGCAAAAGGAAGACGAGATCGGCAGCTATTTTAAGGTATGGAAACTGACAGAGACGGCAGAAAGCGGGCAGGACGCAGAGCAGTAGGCGAAGCGGCAGCGGCCGGACATACCACAAAAGAAAAGAATACAGGCGGAGAATCAGGAAAAGTACGCTGACGATTTTCCGGAAATGGAGCAGACGTGAAGAACAGCACAGAAGAAAACAGACCGGATGCGCCCTTTGTGGCGGCGGGCAGACGGATCGCCCTGCGTCCCATGGAATACGGGGACTGCGGAGACATTGTCTGCTGGCGCAACAAGGATTGGGTCCGCAGTCATTACGTATACAGAGAGACCTTTACCATGGAAGGACAAAGAGCCTACTACCGCAGCAAGGTGGAGACCGGCGAGGTGTTCCAGTACATGATCTGCGAGCGGCAGCGTCAGAATCGTCCCATCGGCTGCATGGTCTTTACAGACTGGGAACCGGAAAACGGGCAGATCGAATACGGCCTGTTTATCGGTGAAGAGGATGCGGCCGGAAAAGGCTACGGCACAGAGGCGATCCGGATCGGCATGGCCTATGCCTTTTCCCGCTTCCATGTAGAAAAGGTCGTATGCCGGATCTTTACGGACAATATGGCCTCCCTGATCAGCAATGAGAAGGCTGGCTTTCAGAAAAAAGAGCTTCTCTCGGACGTGGTATGCTCCGACGGAAGCAAAAAGGATATGTATCTGCTGGAGATAAGACCCCAGGATATCACGAAGCAGGAAGAGCTGGTGAGTTTTGTCCTGCCCTGCTATCGCTCCGAGAAGACCCTTCCCGGCGTGGTGGCGGAGATCGACGAAGCCATGAAAAAGCTCGGCCGCTATCAGTGGGAGATCATCATGGTCTGTGACGGTTCCCCGGATCATACCTGGGAGACCATCCGGAGACTGTGCGGGGAAAGGCACGGTCGCACAGGGGTCAATTTTGCCAGAAACTTCGGCCAGCATGCGGCCCTGATGGCGGGGATCGGAAAGACAGCGGGGGATTATGTCGTCTGCCTCGACGATGACGGACAGACCCCGGCCGATGAGGTGGATAAGCTGCTGCAGGCCTTGCAGGACGGCGCCGATGTGGTCTATGCGGACTACGGCGGCCATAAGCAGCACTCCCTTTTCCGGAATTTCGGCACGGCGGTGAATGAACTGATGACCCAGGCGCTGCTGGGAAAGCCGAAGGAGCTCTTTGTGTCCAGCTATTTTGCCATGCGCCGTTTTGTGGCCCGGGAGATCCTCAGCTATCGGAATTCCTATCCTTATCTCATCGGTCTGGTGCTGCGCACCACCCGGAATATCGTGAATGTGCCGGTGACCCACAGACGCCGCGAAGAGGGCACCAGCGGCTATACCCTGAAAAAGCTGCTGGGACTGTGGATGAATGGATTTACGGCCTTTTCCATTCAGCCGCTTCGACTGGCGACCTGTATCGGCTGTATAGGTGCGGCGGCGGGATTTCTCTACGGGATCTATACCATCATCAAAAAGCTGGTCAATCCCGCTGTGCCCATGGGCTTTTCGGCCATGATGTCCGCCATCGTCTTTTTCGGCGGCATGATCCTTTTGCTGCTGGGACTGGCAGGAGAGTATATCGGACGCACCTATATTTCCGTCAATGCCGCGCCCCAGTATGTGATCCGGGAGACCACAGGACAGGAAGACTGAGCAGGGAACAGACCCCGGAAGGAGGTCATGATGGAGGAACAGCGCACCATCTGGGAAAATCTCTTATATCGCGAAAAAAAGAGCTGGCTTCTGGCAGCTGTGTTCGGCATTCTTTTTTCCGCCGCACAGGTCATGGGAGCCAGACTGGAAAAGTACGGCAGCATTCCCGTCACAGACAGGGGAATGTGGGTCCGCATCCTTTTTCTGGCGGTGATCATCACACTTTTTACGGTGGCTCTGTGGAGCGTTCTGCAGTCCTTCCACGGCAGACGCAGCGATGCCATAGAAGCAGGCAAAAAATATCACTCGCTTTTCGGCTGGTGGGATAGACTCCCGGCGGGGACGCAGAATTTCCTGCTGTGGCTGATCCTGATGGCTTTTTATCTGGTGGTGCTGCTGGCAGTCTATCCGGGATTCTTTGTCTACGATGCCCAGGATGAGCTGGTGATGGTGGAGACGAGACATTTTACCACCCACCATCCGCTGTTTCACGTACTGCTTCTGGGCGGCATCGTAAAGGGCGTAGAGCACCTCACCGGGTCTTACAATTTTGGTATTTTTATTTACAGTCTGCTGCAGATGGCGGTGATGGCAGCGGCCATCGTATGCATGATCCAGTATCTGTGCAAAAAAGGCGTTCGCCGGTGGATCCGGCTGGCCGCCCTGGCCTTTTTCGCCGTTTGTCCCACAGTGGTCATGTTCGTGCTGTGCACGGCCAAGGACAGCCTTTTTACGGCGCTGCTGATGATCCTGACCATTTCCGTACTGGAGTATTTTGCCGCACCGGAGGCCTTCTGCAATTCCAGAAGACGCAGGATCACCATGTTTCTGTCGGCTCTGGGGATGATGCTGTTTCGTCATAACGGCGTCTATGCACTGCTGGTCTTTATGCCCTTCCTTTTTTACTGGTCAAAGGGGCGGCGCAGGCAGATGCTGCGTCTGTGGGCCGGAGTATTCGTGTGCTTTTTTGCCCTCAACGGACTGATGACAGTTTCGCTGAATGCCAGCCACGATGAGAACCAGGAAATGCTCACGGTGCCCATTCAGCAGCTGGCCCGGACCTATATCTATGACGGGGACAGCTTCTCCGAAGAGGAAGAGGAGGCCATGCTGGCCCTGATGTCCAGAGAGGACTGGAAGCGCTATACGCCCAAGCTCTCGGATCCGGTAAAGGTCCATTTTGACAACAGCGCCTTTGCAGCCAACAAGGGTAAATATCTGCGTCTCTGGATCCGAAAGGGACTGCAGCACCCCATGACTTATTTAAATGCCTGGTTTATGACCTCCTACGGCTATTGGTACAACAGGGCGGTGCTGGACTGCTATCGGGGAAATACCGTCTTTACCTTTACCTATAAGGACAGCTCGTATTTCGGCTATGAGACGGAGGCGCCGGGAGAGCGCAGCAGTCTGCTGCCGGGGCTTGGTGAGCTCTACAGGCAGTTCTCGCTGGAGACCTGGCCCCAGACCACGCCGGTGGTGCATCTTTTTTTCTCACCGGGTGTATTGTTCTGGCTTATGGTCTTTTCCCTTTTTTATTGTATGGACAGGAAGAATTATGTGCCCTGCAAGGCCCTGCTGCCGGTATTTCTGGTATGGCTGACGGTGCTGCTGGGTCCCTGCTCTCTGGTGCGCTATGTGGTGATCCTCTGGTTCCTGGCGCCGCTGTTTCTGGCTTTTTTATTCAATGAAGAAAGATTTCGGGGTTAATAAGGATGCTTCGTAAGGTAGTAGATAAAAAAACGGCAGTGCAGTTTACGGCGCTGCTCATCGGCGTGCTGCTGATCCTGTCTCTCTGGCCGCTTCGCCTGTGGAAGACGGACAAGACCCTGGCCGGCGCCGGTCAGATCATTTCTGTCAGTGAGGCGGTGCAGGCAGGAGAGGATGCCGGGGAGATCTTTACGGCCTCCTACAGCCATCTGCAGTCCATGAAGGTATATATTGCCCAGGTGGAGACAGAGGGCAGGGCGGCTCTTCGCCTTTTCGGCACGCAGGACGGACAGTCGGTGCTGTTGGCTCAGGAAGAGCTGGAGCTGACGCAGGATATGGCAGAGAGCTACATTACGCTGGATCTGGATGTGGACCTGACACCGGGAGAGACCTATACCTGCATGCTGGATACCGAGAAGGCGGTCTTTCATGTGGGCTTTGAGGCAGCAGACGGCGGCGTATCCGAGGGACTGGTGAGCAGTGAACAGGTGCCGGGCTATGTATGCGGCTTTTATCACGACACCACGGTAGACGGCGTGGCGCTGGCCTCTGTCTATACCTACCGGATGCCCCTGCAGAAGTTCCCCACCGCATGCCTGATGCTTGCGCTGGCCGTGCTGACAGCGCTGGTGTGGTTCGGGAGTCAGCGGTTCTTTGACCGTCATCCGGAAAAGAACGGTCTTTATACCATAGAGAAGCTGCTGCGCGTTACGTTGACGCCGGTGATCCTTGTGGTGGCAGCGGTCGGTCTGGTGGCAGCGGGCCCCCTGCAGCTCTTTGATCATCGCATAGGCGACATTCTCTTTTACGAGCTGGGCATCCTGCTGGCGGCAGGCATTGCCCTTTACGGACTGTGGCATGACCGCAGCCCCGTTTACCAAAGCGGATACCAGGACCATCGTCCGCGCGGACTTTTCCCCTGGCTGCAGGCGGTGTGCATCGCTGCGGAAATCGGCTTTTGCTGTGAGTACGTGAATGCGCTGTATGATCTGCAGCATACGCTGGCGGAGCGCAAGATGATGATCGCCTTTTTGCTGGTGATCCTTCTGACTTATAAAAAAGAGGAAATCCTGAACCTTCTCAATATCTGCTATATGGTGGCGGCGCTGATCGTGGGAGCCGTATGCTACGGGCACTTTGCCCTGGACGCCTCCCAGAAGGAGTATGACAGCCACAACCTGGCATTGGGACTGCTCATCGCCGTGGTGATCCTCTTCGGCCTGGTGGTGATGAATACCGCACAGCTCCTGGCAGAGAACTGGCGGAGAAGGCCTGCCGGAGAGAGAGAACCCCGCAGAGCAGACGCACGCAGAGCCGGAAGGCATGACGAAAGAGCGCGGAAGAGTTTTCTGTCGGGACGTGTCTATCTCCTTTTCCTGACCGTGCTTTTCCTGTTTCTGGTGATCCTTCGCAATACCAGATGGTGGACGGTGGTCTTTGTCCTTTCCTTTACTCTTTTCTATATTCGCTTTTATCACTGGAAGGGAAGAAGGGGATGGCTGACCACGCTCTCGAGAGGTATCTGCCTGCAGTTTATCTGCATGGTGATCTATTGCCTGCTGCACCGGTATTTCATGTCCTTTTTGTATACTCGGTATTCCATGGACTTCCATACCGTGACCATCACGGCGGTCTATCTGACCATGGTGGAGGGCGCCGTATTGGTGCTCTTCCTGGGAAAATGGCAGCAGACCCTTGGATGCTCCTTTAAGGAACGCCTGGCGATCCTCTGGAAGGAGGCCCTGCTCCTTGGCATCGCCTCTTCCTATCTGCTCATGACCATGTCAAGGACCGGTGTCATGGCAGTGGCCGCAGTGGCGCTGGTACTGCTGGCAGCCATTCTGCTCATACAGAAGAAAACCCGGATACTGGTCTCCGTGGCCGCTATGATCGGGGTGACCGTGCTCACCTTCCCCGTGATCTTCACAGGGCAGCGGATCCTGCCCGTGGTGGTGGGAGAGCCGAAGCTTTTTGAGATCGAGTCCTATCCCGATGTCGTCATGCGGGGCACGCATTGGGACTCCATGTACTATATCTGCCTGGAGCGTTTCTCCCAGGTCTTCGGCACCAAGATGTTCGGTCTGCCGGAGGGGAGCTATGACTTCTACGGCGACAGCACGGAGGAAGAGAGTACGGCCTCGGCGGCTGGTCAGAATGACAGCGCAGAGATTACAGGGCAGAGCAGCGGTGTGCAGGAGCAGGGAAAAGCGGCAGCTGCCGGCAGGGAGTGTGCAGCAGAAGCCGGTACCCTGACCATCCGGGCACAGAAGACAATAGCCTCTGCATCGGAAGAAGCAGTCGCTGAGACGGCGGCGGATACAGACGACAGCGCAGCGGCGGCAGAGGAAACGACAGAAGAGAATACAGAAGAAAATACTTCGGAGAATCAGGATGCAGCTTTGTCCGGCGGACAGGACGAGGGAGACTACACCAACGGTCGTCTCTCCATCTATCGCTCTTACTTAGAGCAGATGAACCTGTGGGGACATGACAGCATGGGAGCAGTCTTAGAAGACGGCAGCATTGCCATGCATGCCCACAATGTCTTTCTGCAGGTGGCCTTTGACCACGGCATCGTGGCGGGGATCTGGTTTGCCCTCTTCCTGCTTTTGACATTCCTGCAGGCATGTTTATACTATAAGAGATGCATGAGATCCGGCAGGCTCTCCGAAGCCGAAAAGCAGTCGGCACTTCTGCCTCTGGCGGCCGTGACCGCCTTTGGCGCAGCCGGCATGGTGGAGTGGGTATTTACCCTGTGCAATCCCATGACGATCTTTTTATTCTATGCAATTGCACCGCTTCTCTGGATGCAAAGGAAAGGGAACAGATTATAATGAGCGGCATAAAGGACAATCATCAGCAGGATACGCCAAAGAGCAGCAATAACGGCGCGAAGGGCGAACGGGTGCGCAGTCCTTTTAACTACAAACTTTTTTACAGACGCACGGCGCTGATCATCTACGATATTCTGAGCGTCATTCTGGCCAGCTATCTCTCGGTGCTGATCCGTTTTGATTTTCGGATCGGGGATGTGCCTTATCACTTTATGGATCCCATCACCAATTCGCTGCCCATCAATATCGTATTTACACTGGTTATTTTTTACCTGTTTCGCATGTACCACAGTCTCTGGGCTTTTGCCGGGGAGACGGAGCTGCAGAACCTGGTGATCTCCTGTACCCTCTCGGGTGTGGTGAACGGGATCCTGCTGCAGTTTTTCCGCATCAGCGACCAGCCGGTGCCCAAGAGCTTTTATTTCCTGTACGTATTTTTCCTGATCGCCTTTATCTTCGCCAGCCGTTTTTCCTATCGATTCCTGCGGGGTCTCAAGCACAAGAATGAGAACCGCAAGAACTCCACGGCCGTGATGGTCATCGGCGCCGGCGAAGCAGCCAATGTCATCATCAAGGAGATCCTGAACAGCCATTTCTCCACCATGGTCATCCGCTGCATCATCGACGACGACCAGAGCAAGTGGGGCAGATACATTCAGGGCATCAAGGTAGTCGGCGGTCGCGAGCGCATCATCGAGTGCGCAGACCTTTACAATATCGATGAGATCATCATCGCCATGCCCTCGATCTCCAGAAAGAATCTGAAGGACATCCTCTCGATCTGCAAGGAGACCCACTGTAAGCTGCGCTCCCTTCCCGGCATGTACCAGCTGGTGAACGGCGAGGTCAATGTCAGCAAGCTGCGGGATGTGGAAGTGGAGGATCTGCTGGGCAGAGAGCCGGTGGAAGTGGATATCGATTCCATCATCGGCTATGTCAGCGGCAAGGTGGTCATGGTGACCGGAGGCGGCGGCTCCATCGGCAGCGAGCTCTGCCGACAGATCGCGGCCCATAAGCCCAAGCAGCTGGTGATCCTGGATATCTACGAAAACAGCGTTTACGACGTACAGCAGGAATTAAAGCGTAAGTACCCGGATCTAAATCTCGTAGTGCTGATCGCTTCGGTGCGCAATACCAACCGGCTCAATTCCATTTTTTCCACCTATCACCCGGACATCGTCTACCATGCGGCGGCCCACAAGCATGTGCCCCTGATGGAGGCCAGTCCCTGTGAGGCCATTAAGAATAACGTATTCGGTACCTGGAAGACGGCTACAGCGGCAGCCATGAACGGGACGGAGCGCTTCGTCATGATCTCCACGGACAAAGCGGTGAATCCCACCAACATCATGGGCGCCAGCAAGCGGATCTGCGAGATGATCATCCAGACCTTCAATAAGCACTACGACACCAATTTCGTGGCCGTGCGTTTCGGCAATGTGCTGGGCAGCAACGGCAGTGTGATCCCGCTTTTCAAAAAGCAGATCGCCGAGGGCGGCCCGGTGACCGTGACGGATCCCAACATCATCCGCTATTTCATGACGATCCCCGAGGCAGTATCCCTGGTGCTGCAGGCGGGCGCCTATGCAAAGGGCGGTGAGATCTTCGTCCTGGATATGGGAGAGCCCGTGAAGATCCTGGATCTGGCAGAAAACCTGATCAAGCTCTCCGGTTACAAGGTAGGCGAGGATATCAAGATCGAGTTCACAGGACTTCGCCCGGGAGAGAAGCTCTATGAAGAGATGCTCATGTCCGAGGAGGGCCTGAAAGATACGGCCAACAAGCAGATCCATATCGGCAAGCCGATCGATCTAAATGAGATGGAATTCTTCGGTCAGCTCCAGAGACTCAAGGAAGCGGCCAATGCAGAGTCCCCCAACATCCGCCGGATGGTACAGGAGATCGTGCCCACCTATAAGAGCCCGGAGGAAGTGAACCAGAAGTATCACGGGGCAGAGTAGAGATGAAACAGAGAGACCATGGATGCGACAAACGTCATCCATGGGGATCGCAGCAGGGAATTCGCGTTTGCGAAATTCCCTTCGCGTTGCCGCAGCAGATAGCGGCGCTGCCGCTGCAAGCAGCGGCATAAGGAGGAAAGTTTGAAAGAAATGCCTGAAGGCA
>CAVKQI010000014.1:0-27308 GCA_963658405.1 bacterium
CGTCATCAATTCGTGATCGCATCAGGGAATTCGCCTTCGCGAAATTCCCTTCGCGGTACCGCAGCAAAGCAGCTAAGAAAGGTAAATATGAAAACCATACAGATCAAATATTTCAGCAAAGAAATCGAGAAGCTCCATGCCATTGCGGGAAAATCCGACTGGATCGATCTGCGCAGTGCGGAGAATGTGGAGATGAAAAAGGGAGAGTTTCGCCTGATCCGGCTGGGTGTAGGCATGAAACTGCCGGAGGGCTATGAGGCGCATGTGGTGCCCAGGAGCTCTACCTACAAGAACTTTGGCCTTTTGCAGACCAACCACATGGGCGTCATCGACAATTCCTACAGTGGGGATAATGACGAGTGGAAATTCCCTGCACTGGCGGTACGGGATACGAAAATTCAGGTGGGAGACAGGATCTGCCAGTTCCGCATCATGGAGAGTCAGCCTCCGCTTTGCTTCGAGGAAGTGGAGCATCTGGACGAGACAGACAGAGGTGGATTCGGCAGCACGGGAAAAAACTAGAGAACCACAAAAAAACAGGAAGCTGTGCAGCTTCCTGTTTTTTTCTGTCCTGTAATGTATCTGTGCAGCAACTGTCTCAAAGCATCCTGTAGCTGCCTACAGGCAGTCGATTATGCTGAAAACGGCAGATGCCGGACAGATACCGGATTTAAAAATCCCGTGGGAAAATCTTATAATTTTTCTCCCTTATGTCTCTGGAAGAAGTCTTTGGTTTCCTTAACCACGATGCCGCTCAATACGAAGAGAGCGATCATATTCGGGATGGCCATCA
The DNA here is from genome assembly GCA_963658405.1 of bacterium. Classification (GTDB taxonomy): domain Bacteria; phylum Bacillota; class Clostridia; order Lachnospirales; family Lachnospiraceae; genus CAG-791. Next base: position 794 of record CAVKQI010000014.1, read on the forward strand.
GACCGTTAAAGATATCGGCGATGGTCCATACAGCGCTGACGGTCATGTAGGGGCCAATGAAGACAGCCAGGATATAGAGCCAGCGGTAGATCATGACATGCTTCATATTGCCGCCGCTTAAATACTCCAGGCAGCGCTCGCTGTAGTAGTCCCAGCCCAGGATGGTGGTGAAGGCAAAGAACACCAGGCAGAGCATCAGGATAAAGGCGGAGAAATGCTCCGGGAAGGGAAGACCCTTCTGGAAAGCATAAGTGGTGACCTGCACACCTTCTAAGCCTTCTACCTGCCATGCGCCGGTCAGGACAATGGAGAGACCGGTGAGGGTGCAGATGATGATGGTGTCGATAAAGGTACCGGTCATGCAGACAAGACCCTGACGTACAGGCTCCTTGGTCTTGGCAGCGGCAGCGGCAATGGGAGCACTTCCGAGGCCTGCCTCATTGGAGAAGATACCTCTTGCCACGCCCTTCTGCATAGCGACGAACATACTGCCTACTGCGCCGCCGGTGATGGCCTGGGGAGAGAAGGCTGCCTCTACGATGGTGCAGATGGCAGCGGGTACAGCCGTGATATTGCAGATGATCAGGATAATGGCGAATACGAAATACAGGATTGCCATGAAAGGAACGACGACCTGGCTGACACTGGCAATTCGCTTTACACCGCCGATCAGCACTGCTGCCACACAGATGGAAAGCAGGAGGGAGGCGATGACTACAGACCAGGAATATTCGCCCAGGAAAGGCAGGATCTTTACGGTATGGAGATTGTCGGGATCAAAGAAACCGTTGATGGCGCTGGAGATACCGTTGACCTGGCTGAAGGTACCGATGCCGAAGAGGCCTACGCAGACACCAAAGAAAGCAAAGAGCTTGGCCAGCCATTTCCAGTTCTTGCCCATGCCCAGTTCAATGTAGTAGAAGGGGCCGCCCAGACTGTGTCCGTCCGGAGCTACCGTACGGTATTTGACAGCCAGAAGACCTTCGGAATACTTGGTGGCCATGCCCAGGAAAGCAGCAACGATCATCCAGAACAGTGCGCCGGGGCCGCCTGCGCATACGGCGGTGGCTACACCTACGATGTTGCCGGTACCGATGGTGGCGCTCAGGGCCGTACACAGAGCGGCAAAGCTGGTGATCTCTCCGTCGCCGCCTTCCTCATTCTTGACCATCCACTTTAAGGCCAGCGGGAGCTTTCGCACCTGCAGAAGGCCCAGACGTACGGTCAGAAGCAGTCCGCCTGCCATGATCAGTACCATCAGAGGAACACCCCAGACAAGGTCGTCTACGGTTCCCAGAAAACTGTTGATTAAACTCCACATTTTTGTTTTTCCCCTCTCGATGTGATGAAATGATGAGAGAGCGTTCCCGAAATGAATCGATGATATCTGGATTTGGAATGTGTACAGATTGGTTGCTAAAACAGCTTCTCTGTCCTTTTACCTGAGAGATTTCATGCAGCAGTCAGAATGCAGCATGTTGCCCCTTCGGCCCCCGGCTGACCCGGGTGTCTCCAGAGAGTCGATCTGTTTACAGTTTCACCGCATAGACGGCACCTGAGAGTGTTACTCCTTCGGCAGAGTGTCGGTCCGCGGATGGTTGTCGGGCATCCGCAGGCTATCATCATTTTCCTGCAAACTTCGTCTCGAAAATAGCTCTATGGGCGATACTATAGCGTGAAATGGTTCTTTTTTCAAGATGGAAGAGTGAAAAAGGCTCGATTGCATATAATTTGGTGCCGTTCGGCCGGCTGGATTGTGCGAGCCGGTACGGTTTGTAGCTGGCTTCCGGAAAAAAAGTTGTCCTTTACACGTAGCAGTAAAAAATAGCAATAAAAATGTAAAAGCGAGAGCGATAGGTTCAATATTGCTTTTACGAAAAAGATATATGGAAAATATCATGTTACATCAACAATGTTGCGAATTGTCAGAAAATATTACATGATACTGTACAACATATCACTGTTTTTTATAACAGTCTCCGGAAACCAAAAACCATATCTGTTCTACTCGAAGCTTTCATCATGTCTTAAGAGGGCATGACGGACAGCACTCTCCGTTCCATCAGGGAACTGCATCGGGATCATACAGCAGGAACACAGACGTTCTGGATGGTGCCCTCTTTACCTGTCGCAGCTGCTTTTTTCTTCTTATCATGACATTTCCTTACGGCCTGTATGCCGCCTGCTCCTTTGTATAACTGCCGCCAAACGGCTGCATTCATCCGCTGTTTTCCGCCATTTCTGTCGCCGGGTCTATGCAAACTCTCTTTGATTTGATACAATTATCCTGTCTGTTTGGCGATTGCTGCCTGTGCATCAAGGCAGTATCCGGCAGCAATGCTTTTAACAGATGGAACATTAGTTTGAAAGAAAAGCCGGACGGCCTTTGTTTCAAACGCGATGGATGACAGAGATGCCATCAGATTGTGACCAAAAGAAATGCTACATGGCATTTCTTTGGGGAATTCGCCTTCGCGAAATTCTCCGCAGGCTGCCGCTGACAGCAGCGGCATAGGGAGGTAAAAATGGCTACGGAACAGGATAAGAAGAGCAAAACATATAATGTAGAGTCCACAGCAGAGATCGGCACTGTAAAGATCGCCGATGATGTGGTGGGAATGATCGCCATCTATGCAGCAATGGAAGTGGAGGGCGTCTCCTCCATGGCAGGCACCATGACCACAGAGCTGCTGGATATGGCCGGCATCAAGAGTCAGAATAAGGGTGTCAAGGTAGAAGTGGAGAACGGCAGGGTCAAAGTGGACCTTTCCCTGATCATGGCATACGGTTACAATATTCCGGCTACCAGCTCCAAGGTACAGAATAAGGTAAAGGCAACCATTGAGAACATGACGGGACTGCATGTCACCGATGTAAACATCCGCATTGCAGGCATCAACGTAGCAAAGGACAAATAATCACCCATGAAGAGAAGTCTTTTACGAGAACAGGTATTTAAGCTCTTATTCCGTCTGGATTTTGTAGGACCGGAGGATATGTCCGAGCAGGAGGAGCTTTTTTTTGAGGATAAGGGCGTGACCATCACCCCGCGTGACAGGGAATTTATTCTGGGCCAGTATCATGGCATAGGAGAGCATCTGTCTGAGATCGATCAGATTCTGGAGGAGAGTGCCAGCGGATGGACGCTGTCCCGCATCGGCAAGGTAGAGTTGGCTGTCCTTCGTCTGGCCGTTTACGAGATGAAGTTTGATGAGGCTGTCCCGGTGGGCGTTGCCATCAATGAGGCGGTGGAGATCGCAGGCAAGTACGGGCAGGAGGGCTCCGGTGCTTTTGTCAATGCGGTGCTTTCCAATGTAAATAAGCCGCAGGAGGCACGCAAGGTCCCGATCCCGGCTGTCATGCAGCGCAGGCAGGCATCGAAGGATGAACAGGCCGTGATCCTGGTAAAGAAATCCGGTAAGAGCGGACAGAAGGAAGAAAAGAAGTAAGCATTTGAAAAAGAACAGAAGTGTCTTTTCGGTAGGGCAGATCAACACCTATATTAAGAACATGTTTCAGCAGGATTACCTGCTGCACAGTGTGCTGGTGCGGGGAGAGGTGAGCAACTGCAAGTATCACTCCTCCGGCCACATCTATTTCACCCTGAAGGATGAGACAGGCACCCTTTCCTGCGTGATGTTTGCAGGAAACAGGCGGGGACTTGGCTTTCCGATGAAGGAAGGGGATCAGGTGATCGCTGCCGGGAGCGTGGATGTCTACCAGAGGGACGGCAGATACCAGCTCTATGCGGAGCAGATCATCGCCGACGGCGCAGGAGCGCTCAATGAGCGCTATGAAAAGCTAAAGCACCGGCTGGAAGAGCAGGGCATGTTTGATGAGATGTTCAAGCAGCCCATTCCCCGGTATGTGCAGACGCTGGGCGTGGTGACAGCGCCTACCGGTGCAGCAGTGCGGGATATCATCGATGTGTCCCTGCGAAGGAACCCTTACCTGCAGATCATTCTCTATCCTGCGCAGGTGCAGGGAGAGGGGGCAGCCCGGAGTATCGTAAACGGTATTCGGGCGCTGGAAGAGCAGCAGGTGGATGTGATCATCATCGGCCGGGGCGGCGGTTCCCTGGAGGATTTGTGGGCATTTAATGAGGAAATCGTGGCACAGGCGGTCTTTGACTGCACGATTCCCATTATTTCCGCTGTGGGCCATGAGACAGATACGGTAATTACAGATTATGTGGCGGACCTGCGGGCACCGACGCCTTCTGCGGCGGCGGAGCTGGCAGTTTTTGATTATTTTCAGCTGGTTGATTCTCTGGAGGACTGCAGGTCCCGGCTGACAGGCAGCATGGAGCACAGGATCGCTCTGTGCAGGGAGCAGCTTTCTTCCCTCGAGCGGGCGCTTTCCTATGCCTCGCCGCAGGCAAAGATCAGAGAGCGCAGGATGCAGACGCTGCAATTGTCAGAACAGTTAAGCCGCGTCATGGAGCAGCGGCTGACAGCTAAAAAGCACGAACTGGCTCTGCTGGCGGGAAGGCTGCATGCCGCCTCGCCGCTTACCAGACTCTCCGGCGGCTACGGCTATGTGGAAAAGGACGGACACGGCCTGCGCAGCATTCAGGAAGTAAAAGAGGGAGATCCCCTGAGAATTTATCTGCAGGACGGGAGTTTTCGGGCAAGAGCAGAAAAACAGACAGAGAAAGACATCGCTGACGGTATGGAAAGGTAATTATGGCTACCGCTAAAAAGACGACAAAGGAAACAGAACTGCCGGCAGAAGAAAAGAAGCAGGCAGTCCTGCAGGAAGAAAACAGGACCGATACGGATAAGATCGACGGACTGAAGCTGGAAGAGGCTTTGGAGGAGCTCTCCCGGCTCCTGGATCAGATGGAAGAGGGCGAGCTGCCCTTAGAGGAGAGTTTTTACCTGTATCGCCGGGGCATGAGGCTCGCAGAATATTGCAGTGGGCAGCTGGACGAGGTGGAAAAGCAGGTCATGAAGATCAGCGGCGACGGAGAGTTGGAACCGTTTGCGTGATCCTATCGGAGAATTCACCTACGCGAAATTCTCCTCAGGTTGCCGCAGCAAGGGAGGTATGATGGATTTTCAGGAAGAATTACAGGCAAAGACACAGACATGTGACCAGATCATTCTGAAGTTTCTGCCCTGTGCGGAGGGGTATGCCGCAAAGGTGGCAGAGGCCATGCACTACAGTGTGGAGGCCGGGGGGAAGAGGCTTCGCCCTCTGTTTCTGGCCGAGACTTGCAGAATGTACGGGGGCTCCATGACGCTGGCAGAGCCTTTTATGGCAGCACTGGAGATGATCCATACCTATTCTCTGGTACACGATGATCTTCCGGCTATGGACAATGACGAATACAGACGCGGCAGAAAGACGACCCACGTGGTCTTCGGAGAGGGCATGGCGGTTCTGACCGGCGATGCGCTTCTTAATTATGCCTATGAGACAGCCATCGGTGCCCTTTTTCTGACACAGAACGCAGAGGAGCAGCAGCGGGTCTCCATGGCACTGCGCATCCTGGCAGCCAATGCCGGCATTTACGGCATGGTGGGCGGACAGTGCGCGGACCTCGAGGCCGAGGGAAAGGCCGGCACGGTCAGTGAAGAGATGCTTCTCTATATCCACAAGCACAAGACCGCCTGCATGATCGAGAGCGGCTTCCAGATCGGCGCCGTTTTGGCCGGCGCATCCCGGGAAGAAGTGGATAAACTGGGGAAGATCGCGGAGCATATCGGCATCGCCTTCCAGATCCAGGACGATATCCTGGACGTAGAGGGCGACAGCGCCGAGATGGGAAAGGCGACCGGACAGGATGCCCTGGATGAGAAGGTCACCTACGTGACCATGCACGGACTTGAGCAGTCCAAAGAAGACGTGCGCACGCGCACCCAGGAGGCACTGGATCTCTTTGACAGCCTGTCTGTTAAAAACGATTTTCTGCGGGAGCTGATCGTCAGACTGATCAACCGGGCAAAATAACGGGGTATCTGAGGGCAGTTTTCCGGTTTTCAGGAAGGAACGGCCCGAAAGTGAGGATTATGATGGGGAAGCTGTTGGATTCCATTCAAAAGGAAAATGATATAAAGAAGATTCCTGCCGAGTACTATGATGATCTGGCGCAGGAGATCCGGGATTTTCTGGTAGAAAAGATCAGCAAGAGCGGCGGTCATCTGGGAAGCAATTTAGGAACCGTAGAGCTGACGATGGCACTTCACCTGGTGCTGGATTTTCCCAATGACGATCTGATCTGGGATGTGGGACACCAGTCCTATACCCACAAGATCCTGACAGGACGAAAGGAAGGCTTCGACAGCCTGCGTAAATTCGGCGGCATGAGCGGTTTCCCCAAGCGAAAAGAAAGTGCCTGTGATGCCTTTGATACCGGGCACAGCTCCACTTCCATCTCTGCAGGTTTAGGTCTCGTGAAGGCCAGAGATCTGCGGGGAGAGAAGCGCACCGTGGTCTCCGTGATCGGCGACGGCGCCATGACCGGCGGCATGGCCTACGAGGCACTCAATAATGCGGCGAAGCTGACCTCCAATTTTATCATCGTCTTAAATGACAACAACATGTCCATTTCCGAGAATGTAGGCGGTCTGTCCAATTATCTCAATGATATCAGGACATCAGACGGCTACATTCACCTGCGGGACAAGGTCTATTATTCCATCAACGACAGCCTTCCCCGCGTGGTGAGCGGCATCCGCAAGGCCAAGAATTCCTTAAAGCAGCTGATGATCCCCGGCATGTATTTTGAAGACCTGGGCATCACCTACTTAGGGCCGGTGGACGGGCACAATATCTCTGCCATGGTCAGAGCTTTTCATGATGCCCAGAGGATCAATAAGGCAGTGATCGTGCATGTATGCACGAAAAAGGGTAACGGCTATACGCCGGCAGAGCGTCATCCGGCCCGCTTCCATGGGGCAGAGCCCTTTGATATCGCCACCGGTCTGCCCAGTCAGCCCCGGAAGAAGGCCAATTATACAGACATCTTTTCTACGGTGATGATCAAGCAGGCCGCCCAGCACAAGGACCTGGTGGCCATCACGGCAGCGATGGCAGACGGTGTGGGCTTAAAGCGGTTCCGCAATATCTATCCGGATCGGTTCTTTGACGTGGGCATTGCGGAGCAGCATGCGGTGACCTTTGCGGCGGGACTGGCGGCAGGCGGCATGCTGCCTGTGGTGGCGGTCTATTCCTCCTTCCTGCAGCGGGCCTATGATCAGATCCTGCACGACGTCTGTCTCCAGAATCTGCATGTGATCTTTGCAGTGGACAGAGCGGGACTGGTCGGAGCGGACGGAGAGACCCATCAGGGTATCTTTGACCTGTCCTATCTCTCCTCCATCCCTAATATGACCATCATTGCACCGAAGAATAAGTGGGAGCTGTCGGATATGCTGAAATTTGCCGTCAACTGGCACGGCCCCATTGCGGTGCGCTATCCCAGAGGAGAGGCCTTTGATCAGCTGGAGGAGCAGCGCTCGCCCGTTAAATACGGAGAGGCAGAGCTTCTTTTCAAGGAAAAGGACATCCTGCTGGTGGCACTGGGCAGCATGGTAAAAACAGCCCTGGAAGTGCGGGAAAAACTCCACGAAGCAGGAGTTTCCTGCTCCATCGTCAATGCCCGGTTCGCCCAGCCCTTCGACCATGAGCTCCTGGAGGAGCTCTTTGCGGATCATTCCCTGGTCGTGACCATGGAGGAAAATGCAGCCAGCGGCGGATTCGGAGAGCATGTGCTGGCCTGGGCAAAGACCCTTAAAAAAGCACCCGCCTGCCTGCCCATCGCTATCCCTGACGAATATGTGGAGCACGGCAATGTGGAACTGCTGAAAAAGGAAGTAGGTGTGGACGCGGAGAGCGTCACCGCCAGGGTCCTTGAGGCAATCAGAAAGGAAAGCAGCACCAGATGAAGACCAGACTGGACATACTGTTGACAGAGGGAGGATTCGCCCCTTCCCGGGAAAAGGCAAAGACCATGATCATGGAAGGCATTGTCTATGTCAACGGGCAGAAGGAGGACAAGGCAGGCACCTGCTTTGATCCGGAAAAGAGCACCATCGAGGTGCGGGGCGCCACCCTGCGCTATGTGAGCAGAGGAGGATTGAAGCTGGAAAAGGCGCTGCAGGTCTTTCCCATCGATCTACAGGGGCAGATCTGTATGGATATCGGCGCCTCCACCGGCGGCTTTACAGACTGCATGCTGCAAAACGGCGCCGCGAAGGTGTACTCGGTGGATGTAGGCTACGGACAGCTGGACTGGAAACTGCGCCAGGATCCCCGCGTAGTCTGCATGGAAAAGACGAATTTCCGCTACATGAAGCCGGAGGATCTCCCCGAGGCACCTTCCTTTGCCTCCGTGGATGTCTCTTTTATCTCTCTTTCCAAGATCCTGCCGCCGGCCTGGGAGATCCTGACGCCCCAGGCGCAGATGGCCTGCCTGATCAAGCCGCAGTTCGAGGCGGGCAAGGAAAAGGTGGGCAAGAAAGGCGTGGTGAGAGAGCCTTCCGTACACGAGGAGGTCATTCACACCGCTGTCGGATATGCAAGAGAGGCCGGTTTTCAGGTGGCAGGTCTTGATTTTTCCCCTATCCGCGGACCGGAGGGAAATATCGAATATCTGATGCATCTGTTAAAGGGCACGGACGGTCCGGAGACAGATACCTCTGCAGAAAAGGTGCATGCGCTGGTAGAGCTGGCACATTCCGCCTTTGGTGCATCCGGACACCATTAAACCGAAGAATGGAAAATGATCGATGATAAGGCATATTGGCTTGATTACCAATCAGATGAAAGATCCCTCCTATGCATTTACGGAGGAAGTGCGCCGCTTTCTGCTGACCAAGGGCGTGGACTGCAGGCGGGTGGATACTGCGCCGGGAATTTCTCCGGAGACAGACTGCCTCCTGGTCCTGGGGGGAGACGGCACTATGCTGCAGGCCGCCAGGGACTGTGCGGACAGACAGATCCCCATGCTGGGCATTAATCTTGGCAAACTGGGTTATCTGGCTGAAGTGGAAAAGCAGAACTGGCAGGAAGCGCTGCAGCAGCTTTTGGACGGAGACTTTCAGATCGAAAAAAGAATGATGCTGGAAGGAAGACTGACGGGAAACCGCCGGAAGGATGAGGACAGCAGCAGGGCAGAGACGGATCCCCTTAAGGAGGATGCAAAGGGCACGCCGGAATATGCCCTCAATGACGTGGTGATCACCAGAGACGGTTCTCTCCAGATCGTGAGCTATGTCATTTATGTAAACGGCAAGCTTCTGAATACCTTTGAGGCAGACGGCATTATCCTTTCTACGCCCACAGGCTCTACCGCCTACAATCTGTCAGCAGGGGGGCCCATCGCTGAGCCGGGCGCGCAGCTTATGCTGCTTACTCCCATCTGTCCCCATACCCTCAGCACCAGGAGCATCATCCTGGCACCCCAGGATCATGTGACCATAGAGATCGGACCGGGGAGAGAACAGCGGCGCTCTAAGGCCAGAGCCAGCTTTGACGGCGGGTTTGACAAGCTCATGGAGACCGGAGACTGCATTGAGATCTGCCGCAGCACCAGGGAGACCTGCGTGATCAAGCTCTCCAGTCAGAGCTTTCTGGAGATCCTGCATGAGAAGATCGCACAATAGAAAAGTTGGGGATCGCATCAGGGAATTCGCATCCGCAAATTCCCTTCGCGTGACCGCTGCAAAGCAGCGGTCTGAAAGGTAGCCATGAAAAAGAATCGCCATGAAAAAATCATAGAGATCATCGGGCAGCGGGAGATCGAGACGCAGGAAGAGCTTGCCAGGGCGCTGCGGGAGGCCGGATATGATGTGACCCAGGCCACGGTTTCCAGAGACATCAGAGAGCTGCGGCTCACCAAGATGCAGATCGGCAACGGACGCCAGAAGTATGTGATCATGCGGGGGCATGATGCGCAGCTGTCGGATAAGTATATCCGGGTGCTCCGGGATGCCTTTGTATCCATGGATCAGGCGCAGAATATCATCGTGATGAAGACTGTATCCGGCATGGCTATGGCGGTGGCGGCTGCCTTAGATGCCCTGCATATTCCCCAGGTCGTGGGATGCATCGCGGGAGACGATACCATCATGATGGCCATCCGCACCAGCGAAGATGCTGCCCTTGTCATGAAGCAGCTCCATGAAATGATTGCCCAGTGAGATAAAGGAGGAGACAGCCTATGCTGCTGAGCCTGCATGTAAAAAATCTGGCATTGATCGAAGAGGAAGAGGTCACCTTTACCGACGGATTGAATATCCTGACCGGTGAGACCGGTGCGGGCAAGTCCTTTATCATCGGCTCTGTGAATCTGGCGCTGGGCGCAAAGGCGGATGCGGGACTGATCCGGGAGGGAGCAGACTGCGCTCTGATCGAGCTGGTCTTCCGGCTGGACAATGAGCAGCAAAGACAGATGCTTCTGGAAAAAGGCCTGCGGCCGGAGGAGGATGACACCATCCTGATCAAAAGACGCATCAGCCAGGGGCGCAGCGTATGCACCGCGGCCGGCGAGACAGTCACAGCCAGAGAAATGCGGGAGATCGCCGAACATCTCATGGATCTGTACGGACAGAGGGAAAATCAGACCCTGCTGCGCCGTGACAGACAGATGAAGGTGGTGGATGAATATGCCGGCGCCGGCGCAGCGCAGGTAAGAGAGAAGCTGAAGGAGGCTTACCGGCAGTACCATACAGACTTGGAAGAATGGCAGGATCACAGCCTGGACGAGCAGACCAGACTGCGGGAAGAAGAGCTCCTGCGCTTTGAGGTAAAGGAACTGGAAGAAGCCCAGGTAAAGCCCGGAGAGATGCAGGCGCTGGAGGAGGAATACCGGCGGCTTTCCTCTTTTCAGAAACTGGAAGAAGCCGCAGAGGCAGCCAGAAACTATACGGCAGGAGAAGAAGACGGCGCTGCCGCAGGGATCGAGAGAGGATGCCGGGAGCTTCGCAGGATGGCAGGCTGCGATCCGGCACTGGACGGACTTTTATCCCAGCTGGAGGAGATCGACAGCCTTCTTTCCGATTTTACCAGAGGCCTTTCCGATTATGCCGACGGACTGACCTTTGATCCGGCGGTTTTTGCGCAGGTAGAGGATCGCCTCAATCTCTTAAACCACCTTCAGGATAAGTACGGACAGGGCGAGACGGCACTGCAGAAAGCTCTGGAAGAGCGAAGCCGCCGGCTGGAAGAGCTGGCGGACTACGAGATGCACCGCCAGGTATTGCAGGAACGCCTGCAGAAGGAAAAAGAGCAGGTGCTCTCCCTGTGCGCATCCCTCTCAGAGCTTCGCCGGCAGGCCGGTGCAGAGCTGTCGGCAAAGATGCAGGAGGCCCTGCTTTCTCTTAATTTCAATCAGGTGGCCTTTGAGATCGTGATCACACCGGATCCGGAAAAGCCCGGGCCCGGCGGCTATGATCAGGTGGCCTTTATGATCTCCATGAATCCCGGAGAGCCGCTGCGTCCTTTGGACCAGATCGCCAGCGGCGGTGAACTCTCCCGCATCATGCTGGGGCTGAAGACAGTATTTGCGGGAAAGGATGAAGTATATACCTTTATCTTTGATGAGATCGACAGCGGCATCAGCGGTCAGACTGCCTGGATGGTGGCAAAGAAGCTGGGTGTACTGGCAGAGCATCACCAGATCCTGTGCATCACCCATCTGCCCCAGATCGCAGCCATGGGAGACAGCCATTTCAGGATCGCCAAGGAGACCAGGGACGGCAGGACCTATACCCACATCGCCCTCCTGGACCAGGAGGAAAGCTGTCAGGAACTGGCAAGACTCTTAGGAGGCGCGCAGATCACAAAGGCGGTGACGGACAATGCCAGGGAGATGAAGGCACAGGCCGCGGCGGTGCGAAAGAGCGCCGGAAAGGAAGCGCAGGATGAAACCTGAAATGGAACGGATTGCAGAGAAGCTGGACGGCATTCTGCAGGAGATGGACTATGTGAAGGTGCAGGAAATCCCGGGCATCGACCTGTATATGGATCAGGTGACCACTTTTATGGAGGAACACCTGAAAAAGACAGCCAGGCACCCGGAGACGGACAAGATCCTGACAAAGACCATGATCAACAATTACGCCAAGAGCGATCTGCTGCTGCCGCCGGTGAAGAAGAAATACAATACGGATCACATGCTGCTGCTCTTGTGGATCTATTACTTTAAGAGCTTCCTATCTATCGGGGATATCCAGCAGATCTTAGGGCCGGTAAAGGAGCATTTTACAAAGGAAGGCAGAGAACTGGCCCTGCAGGCGCAGAAAAAGAAAAAGCCGGAGAAAACGCAGGATAAGAAAAATGCGGCGCCGCTCTGGGAAGAGGAGGATACAGAACCGGATTATACCCTCTCCCAGGTCTACGAAGGCGTGATGAAGGATGTTTCCGGGCAGATGGACAGGATCCGGGAAGAGGTGAAGCGGCAGGTAAAGGCAGCGGGAGCGTCCTTTCAGGATGCACCGGATAAGGAGCAGGCCCTGCTGCAGCGCTTTGACCTTCTGTGCGAGCTGAGTGCAGAGGTCTATATCAAAAAAATGCTCATCGAGCAGCTGGTGGATGAAATGTGCGGGGAGACGGAGCTGCAGTAAGTGGATTCTCGTTCGTCGGTCGAGGGGGTGTATTATTGTGTTCACAGTCCAGCCGGCCGAGGGAGCGGGTGGCGGATGATGTCCGGCGCAGGGGCATTGCGATGCCTCGGCACTTAGCCAGCGTTTTTTGCTGGCTTACGTGCCGCTAGGCATGAGCATTTGAGCCGAGAGGCGTCCCCAAGCGGACATCGCCGACAGGACCCGCTCCCTCGGCCGGCGTCCGGGTAACTATAAATTAGCGGTAAATCTGAAATTTCATATCTATGCAGCAGGACAAAAGAGACCATTATCTGGTATAATGACCTCATTATGAAGCGTTGACACAAAGGATCCGCAGGATCTTATCACGCTGCCGCAGACAGATTGCGGCAAAGAAAGGAAGAATATGGGACTGATTAAAGCTATCTCAAATGCGGCAGGCAGTGTCCTGGCCGACCAGTGGAAAGAGTATTTCTACTGTGATGCCATTTCTGCAGATGTACTGATGGTCAGAGGACAGAAAAAGACCAGCGAGAAGCGCCAGAGCACCAATACCAAGGGTGAGGACAATATCATCACCAACGGCTCTGTCATCGCTGTCGCCGACGGACAGTGCATGCTGATCGTGGAGCAGGGAAAGGTAGTAGAGCTTTGTGCAGAGGCCGGAGAGTTTACCTGGGATTCCTCCACAGAGCCCAGCATCTTTACCGGCAAATTGGGAGACAGCATCAAGCAGACCTTCAGCAATATCGGCAAGCGTTTCACCTTTGGCGGCGATGCACCCAAGGATCAGAGAGTTTACTATATCAATACCAAGGAGATCCTGGGCAATAAGTACGGCACACCGGCACCGGTGCCTTTCCGCGTAGTGGATACCAATATCGGTCTGGATGTGGATATCTCTATTCGATGCAATGGTGAATATTCCTACCGCATCACCGACCCGATCCTGTTCTATACCAATGTCTGCGGCAATGTGACCACAGAATATGATCGTTCCCAGATCGATTCCCAGCTTAAGTCTGAGCTTTTGACTGCACTGCAGCCTGCCTTTGCCAGAATCTCCGCCATGGGTATCCGATACAGCGCTGTACCGGCTCATACCACAGAGATGGCCGGCGCCCTCAATGAAGAGCTTTCCGAAAAGTGGGCACAGCTGCGAGGCATTGCCATCGTTTCCTTCGGTATCAATACCATGAAGGCTTCCGAAGAAGATGAGCAGATGATCAAGGATCTGCAGAAGGCAGGTGCACTCCGCTCACCGGCTATGGCCGCAGCGACCCTGACCAGTGCACAGGCAGATGCGATGAGAGCAGCCGCTTCCAACCAGAGCACAGGCCCCATGATGGCCTTTGCCGGCATGAATATGGCAGCCAATGCAGGCGGCATGAATGCTTCCCAGCTCTATCAGATGTCCCAGCAGCAGGGTAATGGCATGCCGCAGATGCAGAATGCAGCAGCGGACGGCGGCTTTGGCGCAGCAGCCCAGGCGCCGAACCAGGCAGCGCCTGCCCAGCAGGCAGCACCCCAGATGCAGCCCGCTTCTGCAGGATGGACCTGCCCGCAGTGCCAGACCCAGAATACGGGTAATTTCTGCGCAAACTGCGGAACAAAGAAGCCGGCGGAGGCAAAGAGTGCCTGCGCAAAGTGCGGATATGCATTCCCTGATCCGGCTAACCCTCCCAAGTTCTGCCCGAACTGCGGCGAGAAGGTCTGATCATTTTCCGGAGATTTCCATATAGCAGAATGAAAAGCACAGAAGGCGGTGCGGTCGAAAGGTCGCACCGTTTTTTATGCGCGCTGCCACTGCAATGCAGCGGCAGAAAGAGGTAGAAATGAGCATTTACGATACATTGAACAAAGAACAGCAGAAAGCCTGCTTTCAGACGGAAGGGCCTGTCCTGATCCTGGCCGGGGCGGGAAGCGGCAAGACCCGGGTGATCACGCACAGGATCTGCTACCTGATTGATGAATGCAATGTGAATCCCTGGAACATCCTGGCGATCACCTTCACCAATAAGGCGGCAGGAGAAATGCGGGAACGTGTGGATAGACTGGTGGGCTTCGGCGCAGAGAGCATATGGATCTCCACTTTTCACTCCATGTGCGTCAGAATCCTTCGCCGGCATATCGAACTGCTGGGATATGACAGCAGCTTCACGATCTATGATACCGACGATCAGAAGAGTCTGATGCGGGATATCTGCAAGGAGCTGCATATCGATACCAAGAACCTGAAGGAGAGGACCATCCTCAATGCCATCAGCAGTGCAAAGAATGAGCTGGAAAGTCCCCTCCGGTACCGCGAAGAGCACGGGAAGGACTTTACCCATCGGCAGATCGCAGATGCCTATGATGCCTATCAGAGGGCGCTGCATAAAAACAATGCCCTGGATTTTGACGACCTCCTCATGAAGACGGTGGAGCTGTTCCGCTCCCATGATGAGGTGCTCTCTAACTATCAGGAGCGTTTCCGCTACATCATGGTGGATGAATACCAGGATACCAATACCGCCCAGTTTGAGCTGATCCGCCTGCTGGCGGCCCGCTACCGGAATCTGTGCGTGGTGGGAGATGACGATCAGTCCATCTATAAATTCCGCGGCGCCAACATCAATAACATCCTGGACTATGAGAAGATCTATCCGGATGCCCTGGTGGTAAAGCTGGAGCAGAACTACCGTTCCACCCAGAATGTGCTGAACGCGGCCAATGCGGTGATCGGACACAATACGAAGAGAAAGAGCAAGAAGCTCTGGAGCGATCACGGAGAGGGACATAAGATCCGCTTCCGCCAGTTTAATACGGCACTGGAGGAGGCTTCCTTTATTGCGGAGGACATCGGAGATGCCATGCGCCGGGACCGCCGGCTCTCCTATAAGGATTTTGCGATCCTCTACCGTACCAATGCCCAGGCCCGTATTCTGGAGGAGCAGCTGGTCCGTGAGAACATGCCCTACAATATCGTGGGCGGCACGAATTTCTATGCCAGAAGAGAGATCAAGGACATGCTCTCCTATCTGAAGACCATCGACAATGCCAGAGATGATCTGGCGGTGCAGCGCATTCTGAATGTGCCGAGACGCGGCATCGGCAGGACTACCGTGGAGCGCATCATCGAGTATGGAAGAGCCAATGATCTGGGCTTTTTTGCCTCCATGGAAAGAGCACAGGAGATCCCTTCTCTGGGGAAAACGGCGTCGAAACTCACCGCTTTTGTGGATATGATCCATGAATTCCGCAGCTTCGCAAAGGAAAACTCCATGGAAGATCTGATGAAGCATGTGATCGAGGTCACCGGCTATCAGAAGGAACTGGAGGAATCCGACGAAGAGGATGTGCAGGACCGCATTGCCAATATCGATGAATTGATCAGTAAGATCGTGGATTATGAGGAGAGCACCGAGGAAGAGGCTCCCTCTCTGTCCGGTTTCCTGGAAGAAGTGGCGCTGGTGGCGGATGTGGACACGGCGGGAGAGGATGATGACCGCATCGTGCTGATGACCATCCACAGTGCCAAGGGACTGGAGTTTCCCCAGGTCTATCTGGCCGGCATGGAGGACGGGGTATTTCCCGGCTTTATGACCATACAGGCAGAGGGTGAGGAGGATATGGAAGAGGAGCGCCGCCTTGCCTATGTGGCGATCACCAGAGCTAAGGAAGAGCTGACCATCACCTGCGCGAGAGCCCGTATGGTGCGGGGCGAGACCCAGTACAATCCGGTGAGCCGTTTCGTGCTGGAGATTCCCAGAAACCTTCTGGACGGAAAGCCTTCTGCGGGTTATAAACGCAGGAGAGAGGATGAGGACGATCTGCCCTTCGCCGATCAGGACGGTCATTTCGGCAGAGATCACTATGACCGGAAGTACGAGGGATACGGCGCAGGCGGCGGCTTTAACCGCTATGACGATTACGGCTCGGCCGGCCGGAGCAGCTACGGAAAGGGTACCTATCGCTACGGTGCAGGCTACGGCGGTGCCGGCAGCAGCTATACCGCCGGCACGGCCAAAGCACCGGCCCGCAGCAGTGACGGCCGTCCCAGGGCAGTATACACCCCGCCACATACCGACAGTGCCCGAAAGCCGGCCATCGCCAAAATGGGAGGTACCGGACTGGGCGGTCTGCAGAAGGGACTGCCCCAGGCAGGGGCCAAGCCGGATTACGAAGTGGGTGACCGGGTGACGCATGTGAAATACGGAGAAGGCGTGGTAAAGGCACTGGAAAAAGGACCAAAGGATTACAAAGTTACCGTGGAATTTGACGAAGCGGGACAGAAAGTCATGTACGCCGCTTTCGCAAAACTTATAAAAAAATCATAAAAACGGTGGATAATTCTAAAGCAGAATGCTATATTATAACCATTAGATCCCGGCGAGGGAGAAAGGAAAAAGGTATAAATCAATGGATAGAACATTAGAGAAGTTAGATAAGCTTGGAGAGGTTATGGATCTGGCAAAGCTGGGAGCTCTTCTGAACAGACAGGAAGAGGAAGTAGAAGAGAAGAAGACCTGCCGTACCCTTTTGATCGTTCTGGCCGTGATCGGCGCTGTAGCAGCAGTAGCCGGCATCGCTTATGCTGTATATCGTTTCGTGACACCGGATTATCTGGATGATTACGATGATGACTTTGATGATGATTTCGAAGAGGACGAAGAGGAAGCAGAGCCTGCAGCTGTTCCGGTAGAAAAGGAAGAGAAGGCAGAGGAGACTGCTGAGGCTGAGACTGAGGAAGCTGAGAAGACAGAGGCATAATATTCTGTCCACAGACAGAAAATAAAACAGGCGGTCATGCGCCGCTGCTGGGAGGCAGTATGGCAGAGGGCAGAGTAACCATTTATACCGGAACGGGGCATGGCAAGACCCAGGCTGCATTAGGCAATGCACTGCAGCGGGCTGCTCTGGGAAAGTATGTCGTGATTATACAGTTCCTCAAAGGAAAGGGACTGAAGGAAACAGAATTCCTCCAGCGCCTGGAGCCGGAGATCAAGCTGTTCCGATTTGAAAAGTCCACCGAGAATTTCACAGAACGCACAGAGGAAGAGAAAAAGGAAGAAATCGCCCACATCCGCAATGGCTTTAATTTCGCCAGAAAAGTGATCTCCACCGGCGGATGCAGTCTGCTCGTTCTGGACGAAGTACTGGGACTGGTGGACAATGAGATCATCACCACCGAGGATCTGCATTCTTTACTGGATCTTCGGGGCGAGATGGATGTCATTATGACGGGCATTTCCATCAAGGAAGATATCTGTGCACTGGCCGATGAGGTGAACTGCATCACCCCCAGGGCATGCGGGGAGGCTTAAGTCACACTTGTAAGGAAGCTGACCGGAAGCTGCAGAAGAATCACAGAAAACTGCATAGGAAATGGAACGTGGGACAGCAATGCTGATTCATGGAACATACAGTAGAAAGCGGGAATTTTTCCCGCTTTCTTTGCTAATAGGGACAATAGATTTTACGGTCGTCAGATAAGTGGCAGACTGCCTGACCATCCTTTTATTGCAGTGCAAATGATTCCGATGAAAAAAGCAGACAAATTGCGGGGAACAACTGCAGACAAACGCTAACGCAGAATCATGCGGGAAAGAATACGAAATGCCGGAAGAGAAAAAAGAAAATCCTGCGGTGAGCATCATAGTGCCGTTATATAAAGCAGAAAAGTATATCGCCGAGACCATCCGCGCAGTGGAAGCGCAGACCTTTACGGACTGGGAACTGCTTCTGGTGGATGACTGCTCACCGGATCAAAGTGCCCTGGTGGCTGCCCGGGAGATAGAGGCCTTTCGGCAGAGACAGGCAGAAGAAGAGAAGAATGAGGCAGGAGAAAAAGCAGGGGGAAATGCCTCCCGGCCCGAGATCCGACTGTTTCGCATGGAAAAAAATCAGGGGGCAGCTGCGGCGAGAAATACCGGTCTGCAGCAGGCAAAGGGTCGGTTCATTGCTTTCCTGGATGCAGATGATCTGTGGGATCCCTGTAAGCTGGAAAAGGAACTGGAATTTCAAAAGCGGACCGGGGCGGCCTTTGTCTTTACGGCCTATAAGTTCGGAGATGAGAAGGGAATCCCTACGGGAAAGGCAGTGCGTGTGCCGGATCAGCTGACTTACCAAAGGGCTTTGACGAGGACGATCATTTTTACCTCTACCGTATTGATCGATCGCAGTCAGATCGACGATGCATTGATCCGGATGCCGCTGATGCCTTCGGAGGATACCGCCACCTGGTGGCAGATCCTGAAAAGCGGTGTCACGGCCAGGGGACTTGATGAGCAGCTGGTGATCTACAGGCGGCCGGAAGGATCCCTTTCTGCCAATAAGGGAAAGGCCGTCCTGCGGATCTGGAACCTGTACAGACAGGTGGCAGAACTCTCTGCCATAGAGAGTGCCTTCTGCCTGGTCGGCTGGGCCTGGCATGCCACTATGCGCCGGCTGATCCGTGATGATCTTCGCGGCAGGATTTGAGGGGGATTTCCTTTACGGAATCAAAGATCAGTTCCGGCTTAATCGCGGATGCCTCGGCATCCTTCAGGGTGGCCTCACCGCTGAGTACCAGGATGGAGTGCAGGCCGCCGTTTACACCGGCAGCGACGTCCGTATAGAGACGGTCTCCCACCATGGCGATGGAGCCTCGATCCTGCGTACCCAGGCGCTCCAGGAGATAATCTACAATGTCCGTATTGGGCTTTCCGATGATGCGGTCGGGATAGCGGAAGGCAGAGGCGTGGATGAAGGCGTGGATAGCGCCGGCATCCGGAATAAAGCCGGTCTCTGTGGGGCAGTTGTAGTCCGGATGGGTGGAGAGATAGGGCAGTCCCGCCCGGACGAAATCGCAGACTTTGCACATTTTGGCATAGGTCAGGCTGGTGTCAAAGCCGGTGACGACTACGTCGGGATGCTCATCTTCCAGAGCAATGCCGGCCTGGAGAAACTCTTCCTGCAGCAGGGGATTGCCCAGCAGGAAGACCTTTTTGCCGGGAAAGTGCTTCTGCAGATACCAGATGGTGGCCTGGCCGGAGGTGAGGATGGTATCCTCGGAGACCGAAAGGCCCATGCGGGCGAGCTTCTCTACGTAGACGGCAGGATTCTTGGAGGAGTTATTGGTCAGGAAGATGTAATCCCGGCCGGTCGCCCGGATGCGCTCCAGGAATTCTCTGGCGCCGGGGATCCACTTTTCACCCAGGTAGACGGTGCCGTCCATGTCCAGGGCGAAGGTGCGGATGCCAGACAGGATGCGGTGGGGGTCAGTGTTGACGGTGGGGAGTATTGGTTGTGTATTCATGGTTACCTCTTTTTTGTGATTTCCCGGTCATGCTCCGAGCCGATGCAGATGGGGCGCACCCGTTGCATCGCGCACCGTTTTGCTAAGGTTCGCCTCTTGCCTGCGGACCTAAGCAAAACTGGCACACGCTGCAGAGGTTGCGTCCCATTCTGCACCGCCCCGGAGCATTACGCTTTTGACAACGGCAATAAGGAGTTCTTGTGCTGTTGGTTGTGTGTGAAGAACGGTTTAAAAATGTGACCGGCTACGGAGCCTGTCTCTGATTGAATGTTTTTTCTTTTCTACGGTAAATGTGAATGGCTGAAAAGTCAATGTAATGTATAGAAATCGAGGAGATCCTATGAGCTATCGTTTTGTATGGGGGGCTTCCGGCGCCGGTAAGAGTCATGATCTGATGGAGTATGCCATTCAGACGGCCGGGGGTTCCGGGAGGGAGAGTGTTCTCTATATCGTGCCGGATCAGTCTACCATGCAGACAGAGCAGGCACTGGTGGCAGCGCATCCGGCCCACGGCATCATGAATATCGAGGTGCTGAGCTTTGGTCGGCTCTCACACCGGATCTTTGATGAGCTGGGCGTGCAGAAGCGGACGGTGCTGGATGATATGGGCAAGACGCTGGTGCTGCGCAGGATCGCAGGCGGGCTTAAACAGAAGCTCCCTGTCATCGGGGGCAATCTGCACCGGGCCGGTTATATTGCAGAGGTAAAGTCGGCGCTTTCGGAATTTATGCAGTATGGCATAGGTCTGGGGGAGATGGACGAGCTCATCGAGTATGCAAAGGATCAGGGGGCGCTGCAGGCAAGGCTGCAGGATCTGCGGCTTTTGTATGACGCTTTCCTGCAATATGAGAGGGAGCAGTTTGTGACCTCCGAGGAGACGCTGGATCTGCTGGCCGAGGCAGTTCCCGGCTCTTCGCTGGTAAAAAGGAGTATTCTGATCTTTGACGGCTTTACAGGCTTTACGCCGGTGCAGAACAGGGTACTCTGTGCCCTTATGGTGCATGCCCGGGAGGTGATCATCAGCCTCGATTTCGGAGAGGACGGCGGTCCTTCCATGGAACAGGTGCTGGCAGAGAATGATGCCGGGCCCAGGGAGTGCATGTTTTATTTAAGCCGCAAGACAGTGCGGGACCTGCACGGCCTGGCCCGGGAGGCAGGCGCCGTCCCGGGGGATGCGTGGATTTGCGAGAATGTATGGCGCTTTCGTCACAACCCGGTATTAGCTCATCTGGAGGCACATTTATTCCGCTCCCCGGTGGTGCCTTTTACGGGAGATGCGTCGGCGGCTGGGGATGTGATCCATATCCGGGAGGCCTCTACCAGGCTGGAAGAGGTGCGGCAGATGTGCATCACCATCCGGCGGCTGGTGGAGGAGCAGGGGTATCTCTACCGGGACTTTGCCGCTGTCTGCGGAGATCAGGGGGCTTATGAGGATGCCTTGCAGAGGATGTGTCAGCGCTATGGGATTCCGCTGTATATCGACCGGACCAGCCCGGTGGTATCCAATCCGCTGACAGAGACCATACGCAGTGCCCTGCAGATCGGCATCAGCGACTATGCCTACGAGCAGGTATTCCGTTACCTGCGAAGCGGCCTGTCCTCCCTGACGGCCGAGGAGACAGACCGGCTGGAGAATTACTGCCTGGCCAGAGGCATCCGGGGACGAAAGAAGTGGGAGAGAGTCTTTGATGACGATGTAGAGCCTCTTCGCCTTAAATTCCTGAAGGAGACAGAGCCCCTGCGGCCGGCGGGTAAGGCTGCATATACCGTCCGCATGCGCACGGAGGCCCTTTATGCCTTCCTGGTACAGAACCATATCCAGGAATCTATGGAAAAATACGCGGATGACTTCACACAGCAGATGGATCCCGTGCGGGCCAAGGAATACAGTCAGATCTATTCAAAGCTCATGGAGCTGCTGGACCAGATCTGCGAGCTGCTGGGAGATGAGGTGATCTCTGCCGGAGAGTATCTGGAACTGATAGAGACCGGTATCGGCGAGATCCGGGTAGGGACATTGCCTCAGAAGGCAGACCGTCTGGTGGCAGGAGACATGGAGCGGACCAGACTCCATCAGGTGAAGGTCCTCTTTGTGCTGGGCGTCAATGACGGCAGCATCCCCAGATCCTCCACGGGAGGCGGTATCCTCTCGGACCTTGACAGAGAATTCCTCCAGGGATCCGGCATGGAGCTTTCCCCGACCCCCAGAGAGCAGATGTATACCCAGCGGCTGTATCTTTATTTGAACATGACCAAGCCCACAGACCGGCTCTATCTCTCTTATGCAAGGGTGGGAGAGGATGGCAAGACACTTCGTCCATCCTACCTGATCCAGACCGTGCGAAGACTCTTTCCCCAGCTGCCGGTGGAAGTACCGGAAGAAGACCCCCTTGCCCATCAGCTGATGGCGGGAAGCGACAGCCTGGACTTTCTCTCGGTAGGCCTGCGGGAGATGATGGATGGCTATTATGACAGAGAAAAGGAGACCATGGAGAGCCTTCTTACCGTCTACGGCGTCTTAAGCGCCGGACAGGGACCGGATCAGAAGACGGCAGAGGATGCGGAGAGACTGACAAAGGCAGCCCTGTTCCGCTATCAGCCAAAACCTGTTTCCAGACAGACAGCGAAAGAACTCTATGGGCGATTTCTCCGGGGAAGCGTCAGCCGGCTGGAGACCTGCGCCCAGTGCTACGGCAGACATTACCTGCAGTACGGCCTCGGCCTTAAGGAAAGGAAAGTATACGTGCCGGAAACTTCGGATGTAGGCGCGGTACTCCATGAGAGTATGGAGCATTTTGCCGGAAAGCTCCGGAAGGGCGGTCTGTCCTGGACCGACTTTACCCCTTCTCAGGGACGGCAGCTCTCTGAAGAGGCGGTCATGGAGACCGCGGCGGGCTATCAGGACCTGCTGCTCTATGCCACCGCCAGGAGCGGTGCCTCTTTAGAGCGCATGAAGAGGATCTTAAACCGTACCGTGGAGACCCTGCAGTACCAGCTGCAGCGGGGCAGCTTTGTGCCGCAGGACTATGAACTCTCCTTCGGCACCCCCGCTTCTCCCCTGGGCGAGATCGTGATCCCCCTCCATCCCTGGGAGGATGAGAGAGAGCCGGCGGCCCTGTATCTGAACGGCCGCATCGACCGCCTGGATCTGTGCCAGACGCAGGAAGGGACTTATATCAAAGTGCTGGATTATAAATCCGGCCTTCGCGACCTGGACCCGGAAAAGATCCGCTTAGGTCTGCAGCTCCAGCTCATCGTCTACATGGAGGCGGCCAGGGCCAGAGAACAGAGCATTCATCCGGAGAAAACGACAGTACCGGCCGCCATGCTCTACTACCGCTTCCAGGACCCCCTGGTGGATGGAACCGGCGAACTGGTGAAGGAGAAAGAACAGGAAAAGAAACAGGATAAGGAAACCATCCAGGAAGCCCCTGGAAACGAAGAAATAAGCGAAGACATCCTTCAGGCCCTTCGCAAGGAACTATGCCCCAAAGGCATCGTGAACGCCGATCCCCAGGTGCTGGCAATGCTGGATAAAGATCCCGGCAACAGCGCCCACGTGATCCCCGTCAGCTTTAAGAAAGACGGAACCCTGCGCGCCGGCTCCAGCGTCCTCTCCACCGAGGACTACGAAGCACTGGCCGAGGCAGCCAGAGAAGCCATGTGCCGGCTGGGAGAGGAAATCCTTCGGGGCAATGTGACCCTTTCTCCCATAGCCGAAAATCAAAGAACAGCCTGTGATTATTGCCCTTACAAAAACGTATGCGGTTTTGATCCTAAGACTCCGGGCTTTGAAAAAAGAACATTAACATAGAACATTAACACGGAACATTAAAAAAAGTATACAGTTCAGCTTTTGTAACTGTACTGTCCTGTAAGTTTTAACAGTTGCAATATTGCAAATACGTAGAGTGGTTTTGAAACTGTATATCCTACGGCTTTTCACAAACGTAATGCCGCGGGCCGGCGCAGAATGGATCGCAACTTCTGCACCACGTGCCAGTTTTGCTTAGGTCCGCCTGGAAGTCATAGGATGGCATAAGCCGCGCTTTCAGAGCGCGGCTTATAGGCCCGCCTATCTGAGCATCCCCGCATCAGGCGGGGATGCGAGTTAAGGGCCGGCCATCCGGAGACGAGAGGCGAACCTTAGCAAAACGGTGCGCGGTGCAACAGGCGCGAGACATCTGCGACGGCACGCGGCATGACCGGGTAGCCACACAAAGTATATCCATAGTAAGACAGATAGAGGTAACCATGAACTTTACAGTAAACCAGCAGCGCGTGCTGGACGCAAGAGATCACAACATACTCGTATCGGCCGCCGCCGGCAGCGGCAAGACCGCCGTCCTGGTGGAACGGATCGTCCGCCTGGTGACAGAGCCCGCCAAGGACACCGGCGTGCCTGCGGACATCGACCAGCTGCTGGTGGTGACCTTTACCAGAGCTGCAGCGGCCCAGATGCGGGAGCGCATCGGCGCTGCCATAGAGAAAAGACTGGCGCAGGATCCGGAGAACCGCCACCTCCAGCGCCAGGAGACATTGCTGCACAGAGCCCAGATCACCACCATCGACAGCTTCTGCACCTATCTGCTGCGAAACCACTTCAGCGATATCGACTTAGACCCCTCCTTCCGCCAGGCCGACGAGACAGAGTCTGCCTTGCTTAAAAAGGACGTGCTGGGAGAAGTGCTGGAGGAGGCCTACAGCCGCCGGGATCCTGCTTTTATGGCCTGCGTGGATTATTTCTGTCCGGGACTTGGGGATACGGCCCTGGAGAGCCTGGTGATGGATCTCTATACCAGAGCCATGAGCCATCCCTGGCCGGAAGCCTGGCTTGCCGAGAGAGAGGCAGATTACGGCACGCTGACAGAAAAGGAACTCTACAGGACCCCCTGGATGGATTTTTTGCATCAGCAGGCACTGCGGCGGCTCAAAGAGATGGAAGAGCAGTATGATGCCATGATCGTGATCAGCACGCAGCCGGGCGGCCCCTACCCTTATACGGAATTTCTGGAAGAGGAAAAAAAGACCGTCTTCGCCTGCCTGCATGAACAGGAATATACTCTCACGGAGGAAGAAGCCGATCCGGAGAAGGAACCGGCGACAGCGCCCCATCCTGTCTACAAGCCCTCGGTCTACGGAAATATGGAAATAGATCCCTGGGTGGAAAAGACCATGGGCAGCGCGGCAGATGTCATGAAATCCCGGGACAGCCTAAGCGAAGGGGTTGACATCAGGGGCCAGCTCCGAGACTGCATTGAGGCTTTTGCAGCGGTAAAGAACCTTCCCCGGGTGGATTCCAGAAAATACCCGGATGTGGATCCTCTCTTAAAGAGCGCGGTCCAGGAGATGCGCAGCAGCTGCAAAAAGTCCGCAAAGGCGCTGGGAGAAAAGATCTTCGGAGAGTTTACCTCCCAGACGATCCTCAAAATGGAAGCAGCCAGGGAACCCCTTGTGACACTGGTGCAGCTGACGTTGGATTTTTTGCACCGTTTCCACGAAACCAAGCAGGAAAAGAACCTCATCGACTTTGATGATCTGGAGCACTATGCCCTGGAGATCCTCTGCAGCCGCAAAGAGGACGGCAGCGTGGAGCCGAGTAAGACAGCGCTGCGCTATCGAAGCTACTTTAAGGAGATCCTGATCGATGAATACCAGGACAGCAATGATGTGCAGGAGCTGCTCCTCTCCACTATTTCCGGGGAGAGCGAGGGGCATTTCAACCGCTTCATGGTAGGCGATGTTAAGCAGAGCATCTATAAATTCCGTCTGGCGAGGCCCGAGATCTTCATGGAAAAGTTTGCCCTCTACCAGCCGATGGATCCCCGGACAGAGCGCATTGACTTAGACCAGAATTTCCGCAGCCGCCAGGAAGTGCTCGAAAGCGTGAACCGTACCTTCGAGCGCATTATGCGCCAGGAGATAGGCGGCATTGACTACGATTTTACGGTTTCTCTCAAAAAGGGCGCCGATTATCCCCAGGGAGAGGAAGGACAGTATCAGGCGGAGCTGCTTCTGGTGGATGAAAAGGAAGAAGAAAAGGAAGACCAGGATACAGCGGGAAAGGAAGCCGGGACAAACCGGCAGAGCGCCGAAAACGGCGGGACCGATGGAGACGGAGAGGCGCAGGAGCAGGAAAAGCGAACCAACCGGCAAAAGCAGGCGCTGGCAGTGGCTCATCGGATCAAAGAACTGGTAGGCATCCTGCCGGTGCGGGATGAGGACAGCGGCCTTATGCGCCCTGCCAGATATAAGGATATCGTCATCCTGCTGCGTGCGGCCTCCGGCTGGGACGAGGAGCTGCGCTCTGTCTTTGAAAAGGAAGGCATTCCCTCCTATATCAATACCAGAACAGGCTATTTTGCCGCAGAGGAGATCCGGCAGGCTTTGCAGCTGCTGCGGGTGCTGGATAATCCCAGACAGGATATCCCGCTCTACGGCGTGATGAGAGGTTACTTTGGAGACTTCAGCGAGGATGAAGTGGCCAGAGTGCGCCTTTGCGCCGTAAAGGAGGAACAACAGCGCCGGGAAGCGGCCGCGCAGGAAGAGCGCAGGGAAAACAGCGAAGAAAACAGCAAGGCAGGCAGCCGGGAAAAGCTCAGCCTCTACGAGGCCCTGCAGCTCTGTGCAGCCGGGGAGGATCCCTTAGGAGAAAAGGCGGCAGTCTTCCTTGCCTTTATACGGA
>CAVKQI010000014.1:27921-34856 GCA_963658405.1 bacterium
TCATTTGCCGGTGACCGCCATTGAGAATGCGAGCTGCTTTCTGGATCTGCTGCTGACCGCCCAGGCGGCGTCCGAAGAGCAGAAGACGCCCCTTCCCTTTGCCATGAATATCGTAAAGGCATCGGAGATTTCTCTCCAGGAGCTGGAGGACCAGGTGAGCATGGAGACGAGAGCCAGACTCCTGCAGCATATCCGCGAAGAGGCGCGGGAAGGACGCTTTGCCGATGAAGAGCTGGCGGGAGAGCTGCAAAGACGCTTTGCCTTCCGATACCCCCATGAGAACCTGGCCTCCCTTTATACCAAGACCACGGTCACAGAGCTGAAGAAAGCGGCAGAGGGAGAATGGGAAGAAGAGAGCCATGTGCTCTTTGCCGAGAAGGAGAGCCTTCCCAGCGTGCCCCGTTTCATACAGGAAAAGGCAGAAAAAACAGAAGGCGCTGCCAGAGGAACGGTGATCCATCATTTTCTGGAAGTCTTTGACTATGGACGTTTTGCCGATCTGTCCGATGTGACACAGGCGCAGCTGGCAGCGTATGCCGGGGAGCTTATACAGGAAGGGCTTTTCAGAGAAGAAGAAAAGGAGATTCTGACAGAGAAAAGTGTGCTGCGCTTTTTAAAATCCCCTCTGGCGGCGCGGATGGCGACGGCAGAGAGGGAAGGCAGGCTTTACCGGGAGCAGCATTTCGTCATGGGTGTGCCGGCCAACCGGCTCCGGGAGGATTTCCCGGCAGAGGAAGAGGTGCTGATCCAGGGCGTGATCGATGCTTTTTTTGAAGAAGGGGATCACATCGTATTGGTGGATTATAAGACGGACCGGGTGGATAGCGCCGGGGTGCTTTTGCAGCGCTACCGGGTCCAGCTCTCCTGCTATGCAGAGGCGATCGCGCGCATGCGGGGCAGGAGAGTGACAGAAAAGATCATTTATTCGACGGCTCTGGGGCAGGAGATCCTTCTGCCGGAGTAAGGAGCTGTACCAGCGCCCTTTCCATGCGGTGATCCTTGATGCATTCCACCTGGATATGCATGCCGAAGCCGTCCACGGAAGGGGTGGCGCCGTCGGAAGGGACGGTGCCGATGAGGGCGAAGACCAGTCCGCCGAAGGTATCGTATTCTTCCACGGGGAGGGGAAGATCTAACTGGGCGGCCACATCCTCCAAGGGGGCAGTACCCTGAATGCGCCAGCTGTCCTTGGTGCATTTTACGATCATGGGCGCCTCTCTGGGGACGCTGATGTCATCCTCTAAGTCGCCTACGATCTCCTCAAGCAGGTCGTTCATGGTGATGATGCCGCTGACGCCGCCGTATTCATCCAGCACGATGGCAAAGTGATTGCGGGATTTCTGCATATTGCGGAAGAGCACATCCGCCCGCACGCCTTCCGGTACGAACCAGGCGTGATGCACGGCGGTGCGCATGACTTCACTGCGGGTGCGCTGCTTCAGGCGCAGATAGTCCTTGGCGTGGAGGACGCCGATGATATTGTCGGGGCTGCCGTCGCACACCGGATAGTGGGAGTGGCGGGTAGCGTTAATGGTCTTTTCCCAGGAGGCATCGTCATCATCCGTCCACAGAAGGGTCACCTCCGTGCGGTGGGTCATGATGTCTTCTGCCGTAATGTCATTAAATTCAAAGATATTCTGGATCATGCTGCTCTCGGCCGGCTGGATCGTTCCGTTCTGATTGCCGGCATCCAGCAGGAGGCGGATCTCCTCCTCGGCATTTTCCTCCTCCTCACTGTTGGGATCGATGCCAAGGAGCCGGAGGATACCGTTGGTGGAGGCAGTAAAGAGCCATACCGCGGGAATGAAGATCCGGGATACGGTATAGATAAAGCCGGACATGCCGAGGGCAATATCCTCGGCATTTTTCATGGCCAGCCGCTTGGGGATCAGCTCACCTAAGAGCACCGTAAAATAGGTCAGCGCCAGGGTGATGATCACCACGCAGAGGGCATGGATCAGGGATGCGGGCAGGGGCAGGCCCAGAGAGCGGAAGAGAGCAGCCAGACGCTCCGAAAAGCTCTCGGTAGCCACCGCACTGCTGAGTAAGTTGACCAGCGTGATGCCCACCTGGATGGTGGAGAGGAAGCGGGCAGGCTGCTCTGTCAGCTTGGAAAGCCGGATGGCCCGCTTATCCCCTTCGGCTACCAGCTTCGAGAGCTTATTCTCATTCATGGAGATCACCGCGATCTCTGCACAGGCAAAGACCGCGTTAAAACCGATAAAAACAAATTGCAGTAAAATCAGCCATATCAAAGGTAGATCAGACAAAATAAAACCTCCTGAAAAAATAGATATTTCGTGTTACATATTTCGTATCTGTTTAGCCCACATCTCGAATTTGCTCTGCAAATCCTCGATGTGGCCGGTCAGAGGCGCTCCGCGCCTTGGCCGCCTGCCAATTTCAATCGTAAATATGCCTGCAAGCAGTCAATTTCCGATTGAAATGTGGCAGGTGCTAAACAGATACCATATTTCATGTTTCATCATGGACAGTGCGTCCTGCAGGTGCATCAAGGCCGAAGCTGCCGTATCTTCCGTGTCCGCCGGCACGCAAAAAACACCCAGGGCAGGCAAAGGCTTCTGTCTGCATGAGCGTATCCTTTGGGTGAGGATCCGGCACAGGACTCACCGCACGGTCTTAACTTTTCCGGCTTTTTCTTTATAAAAGGATCAGATAAAGGTAAGAATGGACATGAAAAAAGGATGCCTGAAACAGTGTCACAGGCAAAGATAAAGTTTCGGTTAGGTGGCTCCCCGTCGGGGTCAGCGTGTTCTTTCATTATGATGGAATCCTTCCTTTCGTTGGCAGATATTGTAATATGGAACGGACAGATTGTCAATTTTTGTCGGGTAAAAGTTATGTAATTTTTATGACCTGTGTTGACAGTATACGGGGCGGTTTGCTATCATGGGAAAGGAAAAGTTAATAATTTTGTAACAATTATTAACATGATCGTCAAAGACGACGCAGAAGTGAAACAGACAGATAATAAGGTAAAGCGTTGCAAAGGAGTCTGCATGATTCGCAGTAATACAGCGGGAATGTCAGAAAGAGAAAAAAGCAAAGAAAAAAGAAAATATACCAGAGCCCAGAACAGGGCTTATTTAGCCGGCACGGTCGGCGCAGCATGTGCGCTTATGCTCTTATCCGGCGGCATCCTGTTCTATGACGGACAGGCACAGCGTGCTGCAGACCAGGCAGCCGCAGAGGCACAGGCCGAGAGCGCTGCCCTTTCCATGACGGAGACCAAGCAGGTGGCAGAGGCCGGTGCCGTAAAGTTTGACAGCACCGAGACTTCTTCTCACAAGGTAGCGGTTTCTTCTATTACAAAGGAAGTGATCGGCGCCATCAATCTCTTAAAGAGCACCCTCTCCGAGGATGAGTATGTGGCAAAGGCCAATACCGCCGATCAGATCTTCTCCGATTACACGAACCTCGGCATTGCCAAGGTATCCGATACCCTGAATATCCGCAAGTCTCCCTCAGAGACGGCAGACTTAGCGGGCAGACTTCCCAGTCAGGCGGTCTGCGAGGTGGTTTCCGAGGACGGAGAGTGGTCCTATATTGTATCCGGTGAGGTAGAGGGCTATGTAAAGAGCGAATACCTGGCCACCGGCGCAGAGGCCAGACTCTATGCGCAGGATGCGATCCAGACGGAGGCTACCGTCAATGTGGAGGACCAGGAGCTGACCGTCCGGGTGGCACCGAGTACCGATGCCGATGCTATCACCACGATCCCTAATGGTCAGACCATGGACGTCATCAGCAAGCTGGGCAACTGGGTAAAGGTCCGCATCGACAATGAAGTGGCTTACGTCTCCTCCAAATATGTGACCCTGAGCCATTCCCTCCGCAATGCCATCACCATCAGCGAGATCATTTACGGACCCGGCGTCACCAATATCCGGGCAGAGCTTTGCAGCTACGCCCTGCAGTTTGTGGGCAATCCTTATGTATGGGGCGGCACCAGCCTGACCAACGGCGCAGACTGCTCCGGCTATGTACAGAGTGTCTTCGCCCACTACGGCGTCTATCTGCCCAGAGTGGCAGCAGCGCAGGCCGGCGCAGGCACCACCATCAGCCAGTCCGAGGCACAGCCGGGCGATCTGTTCTTCTACAGCGGCAGCGGCGGCATCAATCATGTGGCCATCTACATCGGCAACGGTCAGGTGGTCAATGCCAGCAATGAAAAGTACGGCATCACCGTTTACAACAGCAATTACCGCACCGTCACCAAGGTGGTCAGAGTATTGCAGAGCTAAAAAAGAGTTTACAGGGCGGACAGGTTATGGTATAATCTGTCCGTTGTGATTTTACAGACCGATACTTGGGAAGAGGACACTCCGACCATTCCTCAGTATACGGCGCATCGTCCCATTGCGGACAGAAGGAGATACAATGATTTCCAAAGAGAAAAAGACAGAGATTATCAATACCTATGCAAGAACCGAAGGCGACACCGGTTCCCCGGAAGTACAGATCGCTGTTCTGACAGAGAGAATCCGTGAGCTCACCGAGCACATCAAGAAGAACCCTAAGGACAAGCATTCCGGACGCGGCCTTCTGAAGATGGTTGGTAAGAGACGTGGTCTTCTGGATTACCTGAAGAAAACCGATCTGGATACATACCGTACATTGATTGCAAAGCTGGGTATCAGAAAGTAATAGATACGGATATTAAGAGACGGCCTCATACTGGGATTTACCGGTACGGTGCCGTCTTTTTTTAGATAAAGAGACGACAAAGAAGAACGAGAAGAGAAGAAGGAAAAGGAGACAGAAGACATGTACAAGACGTATGAAATGGACCTGGCCGGCCGCAAGCTCAGCATCGACGTAGGCCGAGTAGGCAAGCAGGCAAACGGCTGCGCTTTCATCCATTACGGTGACACCACACTGCTTTGCACCGCCACCGCATCCGAGGAGCCTCGTGAGGGAATCGATTTCTTCCCCCTGAGCGTAGAGTATTCTGAGAAATATTATGCCATCGGCAAGTTCCCCGGCGGCTTTATGAAGAGAGAGGGCAAGCCCTCTGAGAATGCGATCCTGACCAGCCGTGTCATCGATCGTCCCATGCGTCCCTTATTCCCCAAGGACTATCGCAATGATGTGACCCTGGAGTGCATGGTGATGAGCGTAGATCCTGCCTGCCGCCCCGAGCTGGTAGCCATGATCGGTGCTTCCGCAGCTACTTCCATTTCCGATATTCCCTTCGCAGGCCCCTGCGCGGCTACCCAGATCGGCAAGGTGGACGGAGAGATGATCATCAATCCCAGCCAGGAGCAGTGGGACAAGGGCGACCTTCGCCTGACCGTAGCCAGCACCGCAGAAAAGGTCATCATGATCGAGGCCGGTGCCAATGAGATCCCCGAGCAGGAGATGATCGAGTATATCTACAAGGCACACGAAGTAAACCAGCAGATCATCGCCTTCATCAATACCATCGTGGCAGAGGTAGGCAAGCCGAAGAAGTCTTATGACAGCTGCGCTATTCCGGAAGAGCTCTTTGCCGCTATCAAGGAGATCGTTCCCCAGGAAGAGATGGAGACGGCTGTATTCACCGACGAGAAGCAGGTCCGCGAGGCCAATATCCACACCATCAAGGAAAAGCTCAAAGAGGCTTTTGCAGAGAACGAAGAGTGGCTGGATCTTCTGGACGAAGCTGTCTATCAGTATCAGAAGAAGACCGTGCGCAAGATGATCCTGAAGGATCACAAGCGTCCTGACGGCCGTGAGATGACCCAGATCCGTCCTCTGGCTGCAGAGGTGGATATCATCCCGAGAGTACATGGCTCTGCTATGTTCACCAGAGGACAGACTCAGATCTGTGATGTGGTCACTCTGGCACCGCTTTCCGAGATGCAGCGGGTAGAGGGCTTAGATCCCAACATCACCGGCAAGAGATATCTCCATCAGTACAATTTCCCGGCTTACTCCGTAGGCGAGACCAAGGTAAGCCGCGGTCCGGGACGCCGTGAGATCGGTCACGGCGCACTGGCAGAGCGCGCACTGCTGCCGGTACTTCCCAGCGAGGATGTATTCCCCTATGCGATCCGTGCCGTATCCGAGACCTTTGAGTCCAACGGTTCCACTTCCCAGGCTTCCATCTGCGCTTCCTGCATGGCCCTGATGGCAGCAGGCGTGCCGATCAAGAAGCAGGTGGCAGGCATTTCCTGCGGTCTGGTGACCGGCGAGACAGATGATGACTTCATCCTTCTTACCGATATCCAGGGCCTGGAGGATTTCTTCGGCGATATGGACTTCAAGGTGGCCGGTACCCATGACGGTATCACCGCTATCCAGATGGATATCAAGATCCACGGTCTGACCAGACCGATCGTAGAGGGCGCGATCGCCCGCTGCAAAGAGGCCAGAGAGTACATTATGAACGAAGTAATGTCCAAGGCCATCGCAGAGCCTCGTCCGGAGGTAAATCAGTACGCACCGAAGATCATCTCCCTCCAGATCGATCCGGAGAAGATCGGCGATGTAGTAGGTCAGCGCGGCAAGACCATCAACGAGATCATCAAGCGCACCGGCGTACAGATGGATATCAGCGACGACGGACAGGTCTCCATCTGCGGCACAGACAAGGCACAGATGGAGAGAGCCTGCAAGATGGTGGAGATCATCACCACCGACTTCCAGGAAGGCCAGGTTCTGGACGGCGTAGTCGTCAGCATCAAGGAGTTCGGCGCATTCCTGGAGTTCGCACCCGGCAAGGAAGGCATGGTGCATATCTCCAAGATCACCAATCACCGCATCGAGCATGTGGAGGATGAGCTGACACTGGGCCAGAAGGTCAGAGTGGTTTGCCTGGGCAAGGACCGCATGGGCAGACTTAGCTTCTCCATGAAGGATGCACCGAAGAACTAAAGGAAGCAAAAATCATCCATAAATGATCGCAGCAGGGAATCCGCAGGTGCGGATTC
>CAVKQI010000014.1:34913-35590 GCA_963658405.1 bacterium
CGCCATCAATCTGGCTGGCAGCGTCAAGGGTAAGGCTACAGCCAGACATGCTGTCTCCGACTGGATGGAGATTGAAAAACAGAGAGGTATTTCCGTCACCAGTTCTGTATTGCAGTTTTCCTACGGCGGATGCTGCGTCAATATCCTTGACACTCCCGGCCACCAGGATTTCTCCGAGGATACTTATCGTACCCTGATGGCAGCGGATTCCGCCGTCATGGTCATCGATGCCAGCAAGGGTGTAGAGGCCCAGACCAGAAAGCTCTTCAAGGTCTGCACCATGCGGCATATTCCGATCTTTACCTTTATCAATAAGCTGGACAGAGATGCCATGGACACCTTTGACCTGCTGGATGATATCGAAAAGAATCTGGGCATTGCCACCTGTCCCGTAAACTGGCCCATCGGATCCGGCAAGGAATTCAAGGGCGTCTACGACCGGGAGCTCCAGGAAGTCATCACCTATGCAGATACGGAAAAGGGAACCAAGGAAGGTCACGAGACCCGGATTTCCTTAGAGGATACGGATGCTCTGCGGGCACAGATCGGAGAGGAAAAACTTACCCAGCTGCAAAATGAGATCGAGCTCTTAGACGGCGCCAGCGCAGCCTTTGACCTGGACGAAGTCCAGGCAGGTATGCTGACACCGGTATTCTTCGGCTCCGCACTGACCAACT
>CAVKQI010000015.1:0-33729 GCA_963658405.1 bacterium
GCTGGCCAGAGGTCCTTCGGACCTTGGCCGCCTGCCAATTTCAATCGTGAATATACTTGCAAGCAAGCAGCCTGCAAGTATATTCACGTTGAAA
The DNA here is from genome assembly GCA_963658405.1 of bacterium. Classification (GTDB taxonomy): domain Bacteria; phylum Bacillota; class Clostridia; order Lachnospirales; family Lachnospiraceae; genus CAG-791. The sequence goes on from CAVKQI010000015.1 coordinate 95, forward strand.
TATGGCAGGTGCTAAACAATATACAACATAAAAAGGGCGGCGCGGCATAGGCCGCGCCTCCCTCTGTCACAATATCGGATTAGTATGCGGAATCCAGCAGAGTGATGCCGTCGATCTGTACATCGAAGTACGGAGCGGAACGGAACTGTACATCAGACTCGTGGAAGTAGCCGTCGGATACTACCTCGTGATCCGGTGTGTAATCTGCATCGGTATCTACGTCTGCCTCATAGCTGTCCAGGGTCTTGCCGTCAACCGTGAAGGTAGAGATATCGAATACATGCAGGCTGCCGTCTTCCAGCTGTGCCTTTACTTCGTCGATCTTCTCCTGTGTGCCCTCTGCTGCAGCGCTGCCAAGCTCGGTCAGCTCTACAGAACCGGTCTGCAGGGTGCCTACCCAGTCGGTATCAATGGCTTCGCCGTTTGCTACGCAGTTGATAGCATACTCAAAGTAAGGCTCCCAGTTGATCCTGGAGGATACGATGAAGGTGTTCGGGCAAGCAGATGCGGTGCTGCCGTTGTAGGATACGTCCGGAACGCCTGCGGTCTCGCATGCGGTAGGAGCGCCCATGGAGTCAGCGTGCTGGCTGATCAGTACGCAGCCGTCCTCGATCAGCTTATTAGCGCCTTCCTTCTCAGCGGTCTCGTCATACCAGGAACCGGTAAAGGTAACTTCCATGGTAGCGGAAGGGCAGACGGAACGAGCGCCCAGGAAGAAGGAGGTGTAGCCGGAGATAACCTCGGCATAGGTGTAAGCGCCTACATAGCCCATCTTTGCCTCATCCTCGGTGATATCGCCGTTGGCGATCATCTCGTTGAGCTTCATGCCTGCTGCAACGCCTGCCAGATAACGGCCGTCATAGATGGATGCGAATGCATTGTGGAAGTTGTCAAGGCCCTCGGTATGTGCCTTGGTACCGGTAGCATGGCTGAACTGTACCTCAGGGAATTCCTTAGCGGCCTCGATGATGTAATCCTCGTGTCCGAAGCTGTCTGCAAAGATAAAGCTGCAGCCGGCATCTGCCAGCTCACATGCTGCATCATAAGCTTCCTGACCCTCGGGAATGTTGGTCTTGCTGATCATCTCTACGCCCAGCTTCTCGCATGCAGCCTTTGCTGCATTCATGAAGTTCAGGTCGTAGGTGGAGTTCTCATCGTGAAGGAAGATGAAACCAACCTTCATGCCCTCCAGTGCTGCACTGGTCTCGGTGCTCTCTGCTGCATCAGCGTCCTCAGCAGCATCTGCAGTCTCAGTGGACTCTGCAGCATCGGTGGTCTCGGTGGACTCTGCGGTGTCTGCACTGGTGCTGGAACCACATCCAGCCAGAGCAGCTACGGTAAGAGTCATCGCAGCCAATACACTTACGATCTTCTTTTTCATAACTCTCCTTTCATGCCGCACTTTACTACGGCAGCGCATCGTGTCTGCAGCCGTCGGCTGTCAGCCCCCGTTTATGCAGATGCAGGGGAAACCGCCCTCCGGCAACAGTTTTACAAAAGTATACTAATATTTACCATTCAACGCGTCAATTCGACAGATTATAGAAATTTTACCCGTTTTTTACGATTTTTTTAGGAAAATGCGCAGACTCTCTACACAAAAAAGACCCGCAAATGCACATTCCGGCACCTTTCCGGTGTCAGGCCTGCCTCTTTGCGGGTAATCTTACAGCTGATCGCAGCATTGCCTGCACACAGAGCTCTGGCTCTGCATGCGGCAGCAATGTACTGCAAACTGTATTCTTTTACTGTATTTTCTTACTGTATGCTTTTGCTGTGCTTTTCTCAGCTGCGGAAGGTGATCTCGCCGGTAGCGGCGTCCATACCGTCCACGATAGCCAGGGACTCTAAGCGCACACCCTTGCTGCGGATCCTGGCGCCGCCGTCCTGGAAGCCTTTTTCCACTGCGATACCGATGCCCTCTACAGTGGCGCCGGCCTTTGCGGCGATATCCAGAAGACCCTCCAGGGCACAGCCGTTGGCCAGGAAATCATCGATGATCAGCACATGATCCTCGGGTCCTAAGAACTTCTGGGAGACGATGACATTGTAGATTCTCTTGTGGGTGAAGGACTCGATCTCCGTCTTATAGACCTCGCCGTCGATGTTCAGAGACTTTGCCTTCTTGGCGAAGACTACCGGCGCATGGAAATGCTGGGCAGCCACGCAGGCGATGCCGATACCGGAGGCTTCCACCGTCAGGATCTTATTGATGGGCCGATCGGCAAAGAGTCTGGCCCACTCCTTTCCCATTTCATTGAACAGTTCTATGTCCATCTGATGGTTCAAAAAGGAATCCACCTTCAGGATATTGCCTTCCTTTACCACGCCGTCTCTGCGGATGCGCTCTTCCAGTAGCTTCATGACAAGGTCTCCTTCTGTATGATGTTATGGGGTCTGTAATTTTCCTGTCCTATTGCCTGTCCTGCCGTCTGTCGTATACGGAAATCCGCCTGCATAAAAACCGATTCACACCGCAGGCGGCTGGCAGTAGGCAGCTGACAGCAGACAGCTGCCGCTTTCTGCATTCTGTTTGGGATCGCCTTACTTCACAACGAAGTTCAGGATCTTGCCGGGCACATAGATCTCCTTCACCAGCTGACCGGCCTCCAGGTATTTCGCCACGTTGGGATCCTTCTTGGCTGTCTCGAATACCTGCTCCTTGGTGGCATCGGCGGGCAGCTCGATGGAAGCACGCACCTTGCCGTTGATCTGTACGCCCATCTTGATGGTGGTATCTACGGTCTTTGCCTCATCGTAGACCGGCCATGCAGACAGGGTGCAGAAGGTCTTTCCGTCCGGATTCATGCCCAGCTGCTGCCATAATTCCTCGGTCAGGTGAGGGGCAAAGGGAGAAAGGAGCTGCACGAAGGTCACCACATCCTGCTTGGTGACGGCGCCGGCCTTGTAGAAATCATTGGTCAGGGTCATCAAGGCAGCAATGGCGGTATTAAACTTCATATTGTCGATATCTTCGCTGACCTTGCGGATGGTCTTGTGGAGCTTTGCCTCCAGCTCGGGATCTTCCTTGTCCGCAGTGGCGATCTCGGTAAAGCCTGCCACTCTCTCCAGGAAGCGCTTGCAGCCCTTTAAGGACTCATCGCTCCAGGGTGCTGCGCTGCCGTAGTCGCCCATGAACATCACATAGGTGCGCAGTGCATCGGCGCCGTAATCCTCTACGATATCCAAAGGATCGATGACATTGCCTCTGGACTTGGACATCTTCTGTCCGTCAGAGCCCAGGATCATGCCCTGGTAAGTTCTCTTGGCGTAAGGCTCGGGGGTATTCACCTCACCGATATCATACAGGAAGTGATGCCAGAACCGGGAATACAGAAGGTGTCTGGTCACGTGCTCCATGCCGCCGTTGTAGTGGTCTACCGGCATCCAGTATTCCAGCTTCTTTCTGTCTGCAAAGGCCTCGTCATTGTGGGCATCGCAGAAACGAAGGAAGTACCAGGAAGAACCGGCCCACTGAGGCATGGTATCGGTCTCTCTCTTGGCCGCGCCGCCGCACTTGGGGCAGGTGCAGTTTACAAAGGAATCTATCCTGGCCAGAGGGCTCTTGCCGTCCTGACCGGGCTCAAAGTTCTCCACATCCGGCAGGGTCAGCGGAAGCTGATCCTCCGGCACGCCTACGGTGCCGCACTTCTCGCAGTGGATCAGCGGAATAGGCTCACCCCAATATCTCTGGCGGTTGAAAGCCCAGTCCTTCATCTTGTACTGCACGCCCTTGCGGCCGATGCCCTTCTCCTGCAGGTATTCGCGCATCTTCGCGATGGAATCCTTCTTATTGGTCATGCCGTCGAGGACACCGGAATTCACCATCTCGCCGTCTCCGGTATAGGCCTCTTTGGAGATATCGCCGCCCCGGATGACTTCGATGATGTCCACGCCGAATTTCTTTGCGAAATCATAGTCTCTCTGGTCGTGCGCCGGCACAGCCATGATGGCGCCGGTGCCGTAGCCCATCATGACATAGTCGGAGATAAATAACGGGATCTCCTTGCCGTTGATGGGATTGATGGCTGCCAGGCCCGCGATCTGCACGCCGGTCTTATCCTTTACCAGCTGCGTTCTCTCAAACTCGGTCTTCTTGGCAGACTCTCTGCGGTAGTCCTCTACCGCATCCCAGTTGGTGATCTGGTCCTTGTACTTGTCCAGGATCGGATGCTCCGGTGCCACGACCATGAAGGTCACGCCGTAAAGGGTATCGCATCTGGTGGTATAGATCTCCAGCTTTTCCTCCGGGATCACATGACCGCTGCCGTCGGATACCTGGAAGTCCACAAAGGTACCCTCGGATCTGCCGATCCAGGCCACTTCCTGCTGCTTGACAGACTCGGGATAATCCACATCCTGCAAGCCGTCCAGGAGCTTATCTGCATACTCGGTGATGCGCAGGAACCATACGTCCTTGGCCAGCTGCACGACATCGCTGTGGCAGATGTCGCACTTACCGCCCTGGGAGTCCTCATTGGACAGCACTACCTTGCAGTGCGGGCAGTAGTTGACCAGGGTCTTGGAACGGAAAACAAGGCCGTGCTCAAAGAGCTTTAAGAAGATCCACTGTGTCCACTTATAATAATCTGCGCGGGAGGTGGCGAACTCTCTGGACCAGTCAAAGGAGAAACCTACCTTGCGGAGCTGGTCGGAGAAATGCTCGATATTTTTCTCTGTGATGATATGGGGATGGGTATTGGTCTTGATGGCGTAATTTTCTGCCGGCAGACCAAAGGAATCAAAACCGATGGGGAACAGTACGTTATATCCCTGCATGCGGCGCTTTCTCGCCAGCACTTCGATGGAGGAATAGGCCTTGATATGTCCTACATGCATGCCTGCGCCGGAGGGATAGGGAAACTCTACCAGGCCGTACCACTTGGGTCTTTTGTCAAAATCCACTGCCTTGAAAGCATCCGCCTCTTTCCAGGCTGCCTGCCACTTCGGCTCGATTTCTTTAAAATTGTATTTCATGATGCCACCTCTTAATTGTATTTACTTCTTTATGATGCAGTATTGCCGAATCTGCATATATCCTAAACTATATCCCCACGCTCTGTCAGTGTCAACCGACGGTTTTTCTTACGCCACCCGCTCCCTCGCCCGGCTGGACTGTGAAATGCGTAAGATAAAAGGAACCGGGTTGCCCCTGTTCTGGGTACCCGGTTCCTGATTATGCTGCATCAATCTGATGGATTAATGGCATATACGTTATCAATTTCCTCAAGAGCATTCTCCTGTGCGAGGCTCTCCTCAGGCGAATGCAGTAAAGCAATGACGTGGGAAGTTAAGCTTAAATCTCTTTAGTAGTTTTCCTCATGTACTTCAAAATAGCTCTGAGGATGATTGCATACGGGACAGACTTCCGGTGCCTTGGTTCCTACTACGATATGTCCGCAGTTGCGGCACTCCCATACCTTCACCTCGCTCTTTTCAAAGACCTGTGCAGTCTCGATATTGTGAAGCAGTGCGCGGTATCTCTCCTCATGATGCTTCTCGATCTCACCTACTGCTCTGAACTTGGCAGCGAGTTCCGGAAAGCCTTCCTCTTCAGCGGTCTTTGCAAAGCCTTCGTACATGTCCGTCCACTCGTAGTTCTCACCATCAGCGGCTGAGGCCAGATTTGCCTTGGTATCGCCGATTCCTGCCAGTTCCTTGAACCACATCTTGGCATGCTCTTTTTCATTGTCTGCGGTCTTTAAGAACAGAGCAGACATCTGCTCATAACCTTCCTTCTTTGCTACGGATGCAAAGTAGGTATACTTGTTACGTGCCTGGGACTCTCCTGCGAAAGCCTCCTGCAGATTCTTCTCGGTCTGTGTGCCTGCGTATTTGTTTGCTGCCATTTCCTTATTCTCCTTTTTGATCGTTATTTTTTCGAAATCCGATGCCGGGTGTTTGCAGAGAGGACAGATGAAATCCTCCGGGAGCTCTTCTCCCACATATTCATAGCCGCAGACACTGCAGCGCCAGATTGTCTTTCCTTCCTGGGTCCTGCCCACTGCCTCCGGCGCAGGCTTGATATACGCCTGGTAGTATGTGTAGGTAACAGAGGGGATCTCACTTAAGACTTCCATATCCGTGATCTCCCCGATAAACATGGTATGGGATCCCAGATCCTCTGTCTTATTTACCTTTACAGACAGATAGGCATTGGTGCCTTTACTGATATAGTATATGCCGTTTTCCCCTCTGGCACATTCTGAAAAGCCGGCAAATTTATCCACCTTGCTGCCGGACTGGAAGCCAAAGTGCTGAAACAGATCAAAGGTTGCCTGTTCGGAAAGTACAGATACCGTAAATGAACCGGTTCTCCTGATCATGTCATGGGTGTAATTGGCTTTATTGACACAGATGCTCAGCTGATTGGGTTCAGAGGCTGCCTGTATGGCGGTATTGATGATGCAACCATTATCCTTCTCTCCCTCCCGGGCAGTCAGAACGAATAGTCCGTAGCTTAATTTGTACATCGCTTTTTTATCCATCCGCATTCCTCCTTTTGCTGTATTCAGTACAAAGAAAGACCTCTGTTATTTGCTCTCCTGTATGATAACATATCCCCAAAACTTCATCTATGTTTTTATATATTCTTCGTTCTCTGTTCTCTGTATTTTGCTATGTTTATTCAACTCTGGGGCTGGCATATTTCTTTCGCAGTCACAATCCAGCCGGGCGAGGGAGCGGGTGGCGGATGATGTCCGGCGCAGGGGCATGGCGACGCCTCGCTGCTACGCCAGCATCTTTTTGCTGGCGTAGTATGGGCACTGAGCCCCTGAGCCGCAAGGCGTCCCCAAGCGGACATCGCCGACAGGACCCGCTCCCTCGTTCGGCGTCCGGGCGTTCAGAAAAGATCCAACCTATTCTCCAGATAGATCTCCTCCCTCACCACCAGCTGATACGCCGGCTTCGTCATGTAATATAGAATGAATTCCAGCAGCAAGGCGCTCCCCAGTCCCCGGCCTTCTATCTTAAAATTCGAGAAACCGGCCGGCAGATAAACATTTTGGATGTCTTCTATGCTGATAAACGAAGGATTTTGCATCGCCCTGGAGAAGCGATACCCCTGCGCCGCATGCGGAGAATGACAGTGATGATGAGAAATATCCGCTGACTGTGCTGTCATCTCCCCCAGATTCTGCAGGCTCACCGCCTCATAACACTGCCGGCGATCCGGGCAGGTGACGGGGCAGCATTCGTTGCAGAGGAGCTCCACCTTGTCTTTTATTGACTGATCCAGTTTTTCTAATTTTTCGATTGACTTATTTAGTCTAAAGTCTGGGACAACATACTGAAATTCTTCCCGCTTTGCCTCTTTTTTAAAGTCTGCAAAGTCCGTCAGCACCTTGGTAGTGCTGGAAACCAGGTAGAGATCCGGGTATTCCCGGCGCAGATAGGCGGTCAGCAGCTCAGAATGGACGATGGCCCCGTTCACGACTCTCCCAGGCTCGCTTTCTTCCCTGCAGTCTTCCCCTAAACTTTCCCCTAAACTTTCCCCTGAACTTCCCCCGAGGTTTTCCCTTACCCCTTCACTGCATCCCTCATCACCCGGATTTCCCGGGAAATCTGCTCTCCTCGCAACTCCTTCCGAGAACAGTCGGCAAAGCCGGTTGCAGGCCGGATCTGTCAGGTGCTGTGGCTGCAGCAGGGAGTTACTGAGGGTCAGCCTGGCACTGATACCGTATTCTTCCAGGAGAGCCAGTACCTGTCCGGGATCCGCCTCGCTCTCCTCCACTCGCCCGCCGCCCCAGAGGCAGTCCATAGGGGCGCCGTAGATGGAACTAATGTCACACCAGTCATAGAAATACTCCCGATGGGCCTGATAGAGCGGAAGGAATACCCGATAGAATTCATAAAAGGAAAACAGTCCCGGTAAATGATAATGTGCTAAGCTTTTCTGCATAGTTACCTTTCTATTTCATTGCTTTACAGCGGCAGCCTGCAGAGAACCTCGCGGTACGAATTTCCCGCAGGCGAAATCTTCAAAAACAAACATAATCCCATTTCCCTCGTGTCACAAATTTGGCAGATCAACCATATGTCCGCGCGCAGAAGGCATCCGTTGCATTCACAGTAAAAGAGAGAACTGCCGCAAGGCAATTCTCTCTTCTGATTAAGCGCTGAAATTTGAATTCCTTCACCTCCTCATCATAACACCTTAAGGAGGAAAGAGGTGATTTCGTTTGTAACCGCATCTGTTTCTGTACTTTGTCTGTACCGTATACGTATTCGCGTCGATTCTATCTGCAGATATTGTATCCGTAGTTCCGGCCTTCCGGTTCCTCCGGTCATTAGATACCTGCTACGATTTCCGTGTGTACTTTCCGTACTCTGCAGGCCACATGATCCTCCATCTCCGGCCACTTTTCCAGATACATGGGTGTATCTTCCTTCAGAGGGTGGATCACCACGGTCAGCTCGGCGCTGCCCTGGGGGGCGAATTTCTTAAGGCCGATCTCCCAGGTCTGCCCGGTATAGAAGCTGTCTGCGATGAGCTTTCCGTCCTGATAGAGCTCTGCGGACTCGCCCTCGTAGGTGATGCACAGGATCGCCTCATTCAGGGAATCCAGAATGCCGTCCACATGCACGCGGAAGGTCAGATCCTCTCCGTCGCTGCGGCTCTCCTCGCCCAGTACCCGGCAGCATACCGGATTGATGGTCTCTGCGTATGCCGGTGTTTCCTTTTTAAGAGCCGGACAGAAACGAAGGGAATGGGTGTCGGCTTTCTCGATCCGCAGCAGGCCGTGGAAGGTTCCTTTTTCCAGATCCTCTGTGGACTGATAGCAGTCTGCCTTGCTGATGACCAGTACCTCCCGGCCTTCCAGAAGGAGCTTTTGCGCGTGCAGGGATTCCTCTTCTGTCAGGGTCAGGATCTCTGTCTTTCCCAGATCTCCGGAGATCCGATAGGCGGGATCTGCGCCGTCCTGAGTATAAAAGACGTAGGTATCCACGATGCCGTCCTGATCCCGCAGGCAGCAAAGCGGCGTGGCATGGGCCTGTTCGAGTACGGCACTGTCACCTAAGAGCATCCGGAAGGGATAGAAGAAATAACTGCCCGCCGGAACGGTCTGCGTGCCGAAATCTGCCAGCACGGTGCGGCCGTCTGCGCCGTAAGCCTGCAGCTGTGCGTCCTCGTAGTCCTTCGTCTCATAGTGACGCACATAATTATTGACGAAGTAATAGCCCTGTCCGGTCTCTTCCTTACACCGCACGGCTGTGCGCAGATGAGTGAAGTCGTCAACCTTGTCCGGATTGCCCGGCTGCGGAATATAAGGCATCTGACATAGATCTTCTCCGAAATCGTGGACGAACAGGGAGAGTCTGCGGATTCTCCGGTAGCTGTCGGAGAGCTGTCCATACTCCCGGATAGGCGCGTTGAAATCATAGGACTTCACCGGCAGGTCATTGGGATAGCCGGTAGCTCTGGATTCCTGCAGGGTGGTCATCTTTCCCTCCGGATTGGTGCCGCCGTGGTACATATAGTAGCCCAGGAGATTGCAGCCGCTGCCCAGTTTGACCATGCTCATGGCCTCGGTGTCCCGGCCGGTAGCCACGGGTCTTCTGTGCTTTGTCACCTGCAGGCCGCCTCCCAGCTCTGCGGTCAGGTACGGGAACTTCTCCATATCAAAGGTAATGCCGATGCCAAGGCCATGGTCGGAGCCTATATTGTGGTCATTGCGCTCTTCGGTAAACAGATAATTGCCGGAAGGCTCGATCTCGGTGAGCCGCTGATCCCAGGGTGCCTCACAGTAGCCGCCCATCACCGGCAGCATGCCGCCGGTGACAGCGCCGCCCCAGCCGGTAGCCGTATAAACCTGTGCCTTCAGGCCTGCCTCTATAGCCATCTGCCGAAGGGTGCGCATGTGTTCTTCGCCCTCTTCGCCGATGCGGCCGCCCACATGGCCGTATTCATTTTCGATCTGGATCATGGCGATGGGTCCGTCGTTCTCTAAGAGAAGTCCCTTTGCCTGCTCTCCGATCTTACCGTAAAACTTTCTGACCTCTTCCAGATAGGCAGGGTCGTTGGTCCTGGTGGTGAGCAGACCGTCCTTTTCCTTTTGTACCAGCCAGTCCGGGAAGCCGCCGTTTCGCACTTCTCCGTGGGCCCAGGGGCCGATCCGGAGCACGCAGTGCATGCCGCACTTCTGAATGGTCTGAAGGAAAGCGCGCAGGTTGCGGTCCCCGGTGAAATCCCATTCATTCTCCACTTCCTCATGGTGGATCCAGATGGTATAAGCGGAGACCAGATCAACGCCGCCGGCTTTCATCTTATAGAGTTCTTCTTCCCAGCGCGCCGCCTCTACCCGGCTGTAATGGATCTCCCCCATGACCGGAAACCAGGGCGCGCCGTCCAGTGTCAGGTACTGAGGCGTATAACCCAGTACAGATTTGCTTGTCAATGTAGTATTCACACTTCCTCCTTATGCCGCTGCAAGGCAGCGGCAGCCTGAGGAGAATTTCGCGAAGGCGAATTCTCCGATGGGATCATAATGTCAATAGAACGTCTCCCGCAGCTGAATGCGGTAATTATCCAGTACGGTGCTCTGCACTTTCTCCCCCTTCAGCATGCGGATCAGCGCAGCGGCTGCCTCTTCTCCCAGCGCGGTATCGTCAAACTGCAGTGCTGTCACCGCCGGGACCGAATGGGCCAGAAAGGTGCTGTCATAAAAGGAAGCCAGCCGAAGCTGCCCCGGGATCTCGACGCCCATTCTATGGCAGAGCGTCAGCACCTCACCGGCGATCTGATCGTCCATGCCGATGATGCCCTCCGCGCCGGCCTTCAGCATCTTCCTGGTGGCCTCTTCTGCCTGTGCGGCATTCTGGATCTCCATGCAGATCAGGTCCTCCTGCAGCGTCTTGCCGGCTGCGGCAAAGCCCTCCCGGTATCCCCGCAGTCTCGTCCTGGTGATCACATGCTCTGTGGAGCCGCCGATCAGGGCCAGCCTGCTGATGCCTCGATCCAGCAGCTGTCTGGTCAGTTCCCTGCAGGCCGCCTCATTGGCATTGTCCACGCAGATCTGCGCCGGATCCATACTGCTGCCTACGCTGACAAAAGGCATTCCCGCCTTTTTCAGGTAATCTGCCGGTGCATCCTCCACCAGCGTTCTGGTGAGGATCACGCCGTCCACTTTCCTGTTCTCCACGATCCGCTTCAGACTGGTGATCTCCCTGTCTTTGCAGATCGTCAATATCAGGTCATAGCCATTTTCCGCTGCTGTTTTGTTGATGCCCAGCAGACATTTCTGGAAGAAAGGCAGATCCTCTGCCGCCGTCTCCCCGGGCCAGACCACGCCGATGTTCATGGTGCATCGGTTGGCCAGCCCCTGGGCATAGACGTTTGGTTTGTAATTGTGTTCTCTGATATAGGCGCGGACCTTCTCTCTGGTAGACTCGGAGATCCGCCCCTTTCCGGAGATCGCCCGGGATACCGTGGTCTTGGATACCCCCAGTGCCTCCGCGATATCATCAATGGTCATAGATACCTCTTTATGCAAAAGCCTGCTGCAATGCAAAGAAAACTTTGGAAAAGTAAATTCCGCATCAGCCCTTTACCGCACCGCCGGTCACGCCTTCTACATAGTACTTCTGCAGGCACATGAACAGGATGGTCACCGGGATGGCTACCAGCACGCCGCCTGCGCAGAATCTGGTGAAATAGCCCTGATAATCATTGGTCCATACCCAGCGGGTCATACCTACTGCCACGTTGTAGCTGCTGTCATGACCGAAGGCTACGTAGGAAGCAAAGATGTAATCGCACCAGGGTGCCATGAAGGCTGTCAGTGCGGTATAGATGACGATGGGCTTGGACAGGGGCAGGATCATCTGGTACATGATCTGGAAGCGGTTGGCGCCGTCGATCCTGGCTGCCTCATCCAGTGCCTTGGGAATGGTGTCAAAGTAGCCCTTGCATACATAGTAGCCCATGCCGCAGCTGGCAACGGATACCAGGATCAGGCCGGGTACGGCGCCGGCCTGGGTCAGGCCGAACTGCTTGAGCAGGAAGTACATGCAGATCATGGTCAGGAATCCGGGGAACATGCCCAGGATCAGCCAGATCCTCATCAGGATGGTTCTGCCTGCAAAACGCATTCTGGACAGGGCATAGGAGACGCAGATCACGATCAGGGTCTGCAGCACTGCCACGAAGAAAGCGATGATGACGGTATTCAGATACCACAGCAGGTAGTTTGACTCACCGGATACCAGGAACCGGTAATTGTCCAGGGAAAAAGCCTTGGGCATTACATAGCTGGCTACGCCGCCGTACTCTGTCAAATAAGAACGAAAGCTGGTCATCACCAGACCGAAGAAAGGGAACAGCCAGATGATGCTGATCAGGATCAATGCGATATAGGCAGCGATGTTGCCTGCTCTTCTTCTGCCGGACATGGATGCTGTTTTCTTCTCTTTCTGTGCACTCATTATTGGAAGCCCTCCTCATCCTTGACTGAAGGCAGCATATTGTAGACTGCCAGGGAAACCACTGCGGTTACCACGAATACCATGATGCCGATGACGGCTGCCATCTTGTAATTCGTGTCGTTGACGGTCATCTTGTACAGCCAGGTCACCAGCAGGTCCGTATTGCCCGCATTGCCGGTCAGGTTCGTGGACTGGGGCTTGCCCTGGGTCAGCAGATAGATGACGTTGAAGTTGTTTAAGTTTCCTGTAAACTGCGTCAGCAGGAAAGGTCCTGTCACAAAGAGCATGTAAGGCAGGGTGATGCTGAAGAACATCTGCACCGGATTGGCGCCGTCGATCTTGGCACTTTCGTACAGGTCCTCCGGAATGTTCATCAGAAGGCCGGTGGCGATCAGCATCAGGTAGGGAATACCGATCCAGATATTCACCAGAATGATCATGACCTTGGCCAGCGTAGGATCCGTCCAGAAGGGAACCGGACTGGAGACAATATTATGACTGATCAAAAAGCCGTTGACGATGCCGTCTGTAGCGAACATCTTGGTGATGTACAGGAGGGAGACGAACTGCGGGACCGCAATGGTCATGACCAGGATGGTTCTCCAGAGTTTTTTGAACTTAATGCCCTTCTTGTTGATGAGCATGGCCACGGCCAGGCCCAGGAAATAGTCGATGAAGGTGGCAAAGAATGCCCACACCAGTGTCCAGGCCAGTACCGTCAGGAAGGTAGAACCAAAGCCGGTGGAACCGAAGCTGAACAGGTTTTTAAAGTTGTCAAGGCCTACCCAGGTAAAAAGATTGGTGGGTGACTGATGTTCCTTGTCATAATTGGTGAAGGCCACACAGATCATGAAGATGATGGGCAGCACCGTGAAGACAAAGATGCCCAGCACCGGCAGAGACAGCAATGTGGCATGGAAATTCTCATCCAGGAGAGATCCCAGTACTTTTCTGTTGCTGGGCAGTCTCTTGCCTTCCTTTAAGAGGAGCTCCTCTTTCCGGTTCTCATGAATATTCATCCACCAGATCATCACAATGGCCACGATCAGGATGATGGTCAGGATGCCGAAGAGAAGGATCAGAAAGCTGTTGTCACCGTAGACGGTTTTTCTGTGGATCTTCTGGGTCTGTACGGTACCCAGTGTGGAAAACTTGCTCAGATACTGCCAGCCGAAGTTGACCATATAGAGAATAAATAAGATCTCCGCTGCCAGGAACGCCAGTCCCTTGGCGATCTGTCCGCGCATCAGCGGACCAAAACCCATAATGAGATAGGAAACTCTGGTCTTCCAGTCCCCCCCGGCAAAAGCGGTACCGATCTCTGCGATACAGCTGCCCAATCCGGAAATTCCGCCGGACGAGGCTTTTTTTGCACTCTTTGCAGATTTGCTCATAAAGATATCCCCCATTGCTTCTCTGAAAATTTCTTCAGGTATGAGATGAGCCGGCAAATCCAATCTGCCGGCTCATCTTGATCACAGCCTTTCAGGACTGTATGTTTATGAATGTTCGTTCATTGCCTGCGGCACTCTCTGTCGCTTTCTGACTTACTGTGCAGATGCGTAGGAGATGCAGGTATCCTGGAAGCTCTGCAGTGCTGCCATCAGATCATCATCGGAGCTGCTGCTGGAGAGGTTGCCGGAGATGACATCATCGCCAAGGCTGGTAGCCAGTGTCCAGTAGTCGCCGGGGTACTGACCCTGCGGCTTGTCCTCAAGCAGCTGTGCATTCAGAGCGGTCAGGGCTTCGTCAGCCTTAACAGCGTCAGACTGCTGTGCCTCTACGTTGGAAGGCCCCCATGCCAGTGCATCGTAACGAGCTAACTGTACATCGCCGCTGGAAAGGTATGCAGCCAGTGCATCGCAGACAGCCAGCTTTGCGTCATCCTCCTGCGGCTTTACGCCAAGGAGCTTGTAGCCGGAGAAACCGGACATCTGATAGGTCTTGCCGTCAGAGCCTGTGAAGGAAGGAAGCTTTGCGCATGCGTAATTGTCGCCGAGCACTTCCTTCAGAGTGGAAGCATCCCAGGTACCGTCTACGATCGCACCGATGTTGGTAGCATCACCTGCGGTAGAACCGTTAACGAATACGCCGGACTCCTGCAGGGAGATCATAGCCTTCAGTGCTACCAGACCTGCATCGGAAGCATAGTCTACATCAGCGCTGGTGAAGTTGCCTGCATCGTCGGTCTCATAGGAAAGGCTGCAGCCTGTGCCGAAGAAGAATGCGGTCTGATACCAGCCGGAGTTGATCTCCATGTAGAAGTTCTTGCCTGCATCCTTGCAGTCCTTCAGGATGGTGTCCAGATCGGAAGGATCTGTCACAACACTCTTGTCATAGTATAAGAAATAACCGTTATCAGAAGTGATGGGGTAAGCATACAGGGTAGTACCTACGGTAGCTGCTGTTACAGCACCCTCATCATTGTCAGACTTTACTGCTGCTACGTTCTCCGGTGCTACTTCCTCGAGAGCGCCTGCGGAAACCAGACGAGCGATCTGATCCTGTGCAAAGCCGAACACATCAGCGCCGGCCTCTACGTCGGTGATCATATTGGAAGCGGCATCGCCCTCACCTACTGCCTCTACGGTAAAGGTGGCATCGGCTACGCCGGGGTTAGCTTCCTTGAATTTATCGATCTGCTCATTGGTGAAATCTACGGCATTGTCAGCGACCCATACCTTGATCTCGCCGCTGTAGTCAAGCTCTACAGGCTCTGCCTCTGCTTCGGTCTCCTCTGCAGCTGCATCATCAGCCGTCTCGTCTGCAGTCTCATCTGCTGCTTCGGTGCTCTCTGCTGTGTCTGTGGTCTGGGTGGATGAGCTGCTGCCGCATCCTGCCAGCAGTGCAGAAGCCAGCACACCGGCCAGTAATACTGATACGATCTTTTTCTTCATGTTATCCTCCGTTTCTTTGCAGCTTTCGCTGCACTTTGCCGTTCCCGGCGTCCTGACCTTTATCAGGTCTGTCTATATAAACGAGCGATCGCATTGCGCAACCGCTTGCTCATATCGTAACTACACTATAGTTCTATCTACGCCTTCTGTCAATCTGACATGTTTTACAATCAGCGCATGCGTTTTTTAGTCACATTTTACAATTTCATGTTTTGAATGGCAGAAGCTTCCTTTCTGCCTTTATGCTTTTGTACGGTTCCTGCACCGTTTTGGTCGCGTTTAACGCTTTTCTTTCTTTTGCAGGAGAAAAACGGGAAGCTTTCTCTCGAACCGCCGCCTCACATTTTCGCTTTTTTTCGTTTTCCATTACAAAGATTACGCCATTTTATCCGAAACGTCAATATTGTGCCCTGTTTTATCGTATCAAACCGTGATTTTTTCCATTTTTCCTCTGCTTGTTTTATGCATTTCGTATAATTATTTTCGCTTTTTTTCGCTGTCATTGTGTTTTTCCGTATCGGTATGCTATACTGACAGGCAAATGATCATGGCAGAGCGGTCTTCTCTCTATCATTCTCTGCCCTGGACGTTCTGTATTCAAACTGTTCAGCATCCAAACCTGTACAAAGAGGGGAATCTGACCTATGGCTACCATTCGCGACATCGCACAGGAACTGCATATTTCCGTCGGCACCGTCTCCAAGGGCCTCAACGGCGGCAAAGACATCAGCGAGGAGCTTCGCAGCCAGATCCTGGATACCGCTGTGCGCCTGGGATATACCAAAAAAGCGTCTGCTCACAGGAGCAGACGCCTTTGCGTTTTTATAGAGAATGTACTTTATAAGGATAAGCAGGACTTCGGCTATGAGATCCTCCTGGGCTTCCGGCAGGCCGCCTACCGGGAGCACTGGAATGTGGAGATCATGGCGGTGACCCCCGATTTTCAGCAGCAGCACCCCTACGATGCCCTGATGACGGAAAAGAACTTTTCCGGCAGCTTTATCGTAGGCTTTTCCATGGAAGATCCCTGGATGAAGAGTCTGCAGGCCACCACCTTCCCCACGGTGCTGCTGGATAACCAGATCGCAGGAAATCCCAATGTCACGTGCCTCGGCACAGACAATGCAGAGGCCATGTCCATGGCTATTTCCCATCTGGTCAGTCTCGGCCATGACCGCATCGCCTTTCTGGACGGCTCTGCCGGCTCCTTCGTCTCTGACAGACGCATGCATTGCTTCCTCGATGCCATGCGGCGGCACCGCCTGCCCCTGGATGCCGATCTGGCGGTCTACGGATACTTCGTCCCGGAAACGGCACAGTATCATGTGCCGGGCTTTCTCTCCCAGGGCGTCACGGCCATTCTCTGCGGCAATGACCTGATCGCATCGGGTGTCATAAGCTGCTGTCAGGAGGCCGGTTTCCGGGTGCCGGAGGATATCTCCGTCATCGGCTTTGATGACCTGCCTCTGGCCGCTGCCCTCTCTCCCGCCCTGACCACGCTGCGCCAGGACCGCAATGCCATCGGCCGCAGTGCCATGTATTCTCTCCATGCGCTGCTGGGCGGCGTGCCGCTTTCCTTTTCCCTGCTGCGGCCTTCTTTAGTCTGCCGCGCCTCTACGGCCGCAGCCAGACCCAGGCCGGTGACGAAGCGCGTCACGGACAAGGATTCTGTACGGTTCGTCAATCCGGATCTACTGCGCTGAGGATTTGCCGTATGTCCTTGTTTCCTGCTGTCTCTAGCGCACTTCCTGGGTGCTGTATACCGTTCTGGATCCCCCGATAAAAGGCGGCCTCGTCCGGGCACACAGAAGGATGGCCTTTCCGATATGATCTTCCTTTAATCTCACCGGCACGGCCACCCGGCGAAGATGCATGCCGATGAGAGTCCCTCCGATATCCATGCCGACCGCTGCCTTTACTTCTTCCACCAGCACCGGATCTGCAAAGGCCCGCCAGCAGTTCGTAGCCCAGCTGCCCCCTGCATGTGGCTGGGGAATAGCGGATACGATCTCATAGCCATATTGACGGGCCGCTGCCCGCTCTATCACGATCGCTCTGTTTAAATGCTCGCAGCACTGCGCCGCCAGATAGATCCCTCTCTCCTGCAATATGGGCAGGATCCCCTCCAGCACGGCAGCCGCTGCCTCCATGCTGGAATCTTTGCCGATATGTCCCCCTACGATCTCACTGCTGGAACATCCCACCACGAAGATATCGCCCTTTTCCGGATGGGCTGCCTCCAAAAGCTCCAGCACCGCATCCCTTGTCTGCTCTGTCAGAAGACTTTTCTCTGTATCCGTCATATTCTTTCTCCTTTCTATACAGGCTGTTACGTTTATTATACACTCCCTGCTGTAAGATAAGCTCATCAAAAACAACAGAGCTGCAAAACAAAAATGACGCAGGTCAGCAGCCTATAACATTAAATTAAAAGAAAGGAGACACTATACCATGATTGATTTAACTATCCCGTATTTTCCCAACATCCCTCCCATCAGTCCCATCAGTCCTATCCCCGATGTTGTGAGACCGGTTTTACCGGATATCTTCGACAGACTCTAATCTGAAAAAAATTGAAAACAACAGTTAACAACACTAAGTATTAAGTGAAAGGAGACACCAAATGACCTATTTTGATATTCCGTTTATCCCGTATGCACCGATTGACCCGCACGAACCGCTTTTACCCGGTCCTCTTCCGAACAATCCGTTTGCCAATCCTGTTTTCTAACAGAAAAATGCGAAAAATAAACCCGCCGCTTCCACGGAGCATTCCGAAAGCGGCGGGTTTTTATTTTTCTTCACGGAAGGCCCATTTTCCTTTATAATAAGACACAGAGAACACCCTTCTATATGGATGAAGGCAAAGGTTCTCCTCTCTGCAGCACAGAGAAGCAAACCGAATTTGATCAGTGTACTGTTTCCTGCAGGATGCAGGAGATGGGGATTATGGAGAGCAGCATGAAAATTACACAGATTTTTGAAGAACACGAGGTTACCATTTCCTTTGAGGTATTTCCTCCGAAGACAGACGATAAGTACGCCGCTGTGGAGGCGGCCTCCCGGGAGATCGCCGCACTGCACCCGGCCTTTATGAGTGTCACCTACGGCGCCGGCGGCGGCACCTCTCAGCATACCGCCTCTATTGCCGCTGACCTGCAGGATAAGTATCACACCCCTGTCCTGGCGCACCTGACCTGTGTCTCCTCTACAAAAGAGCATGTCCGGGAGATGATCCGGCTCTATCAGGAAAAAGGCATCGAGAATATCATGGCCCTGCGGGGAGATATCCCCAAAGAAGGCCGCTCCATCCACGACTATGACTATGCCAGCCAGCTGATCTATGACATCAAGTCCGCAAATGACTCCCTCTGCATCGGCGCCGCCTGCTATCCGGAGGGCCATGTGGAGTGTGAAAGCCCCTCCGCGGACATTCAGCATCTGAAGGAAAAGGTTGATGCAGGTGCCGATTTCCTCACCACCCAGATGTTCTTTGACAACAATATGCTCTACAACTTTCTCTACCGGATCCGGGAGGCCGGCATCACCGTTCCTGTCCTGCCGGGCATCATGCCCATCACCAACAAAAAACAGGTAGCACGAAGCATTGCCCTCTCCGGTTCCACTATCCCGCAGCGTTTCCGCATGATGGTAGACCGCTTCGGGGATGATCCGGCTAAGATGAAGCAGGCCGGCGTCATCTATGCCACCGAGCAGATCATCGACCTGATCTCCAACGGCGTCACCCATATCCATGTCTATTCCATGAATAAACCGGATATTGCCGCCGGGATCATGCAGTCCCTCTCTGCCATCATTGATAATCAGTAGACAGCCGCGGTGCGAAGGCATTTACTGTATGTATGCCGATGCCTGACGAATAACCGGTAAAATTATCTGCAGAACCTGAAAAAGGCGTGTGATAAATGATCTCTCATTTTCACACGCCTTTATATTTTAAAAAATATTGTAGCTGTTTAGCCACATCTCGAATCTGCTTCGCAATTTCTCGATGTGGCTGACCGGAAAAGCGCCGCGCCATGGCCGCCTGCCCGGTCTCCTGCGTACTTTCTTACTTACCCTCGTACTGGATAGCGGAATACACCGGATAGGGCTCTAAGAAAGCTCTGCCGTTTAATCCCTGCAGCTCCATGAGTACCAGTATGCCGACTACTTCGCCGCCCAGCTTCTCTACCAGCTCTGCCATAGCCTTGGCCGTGCCGCCGGTAGCCAGCAGGTCATCTACGACCAGCACCTTCTGTCCGGGCTTGATGGCATCCTGATGGATCTCCAATGTAGCTGTGCCGTATTCCAGCGCATAATCCACGGCGATGGTCTTCCAGGGGAGCTTGCCCTTCTTGCGGACCAGTACCATGGGCTTGTGCAGGTTGTAGGCAATCGGCGTACCGAAGATAAAGCCTCTGGACTCTCCGCCTACCACTACATCAAAATCCACATCCTTTACCAGATCCTGCATGGTATCGATGGCCAGTTTCAGGCCGTCAGCGTCCTGTGCCACGGTGGTAATGTCCCGGAACATGATCCCTTCCTGAGGGAAATCCGGGATGGTGCGTACATAATCTTTTAAGTCTTTGCTGTTCACGCCTTTCATCCTTTCTGCGCAGATCTGCTTTCCCTTATGCGTTCTTTCCGCAGCACTTCTTATACTTCTTGCCGGATCCGCACGGGCACGGATCATTGGGATATACCTTGGGAGCCTTTACGATGGTCTGGGACTTCTTCTGCTCCTTGTAAAGCTCTTTCTGCTTCTCCTCATCGAAGATATTGTTCCACTGGGGAAGCTTGTAGAGCCAGTCAGCGCCTGCAGCTACCATGTTCTTGTACAGCAGCTCCTTGTCGTAGATCAGATTGACCTTGGTATCCTCTTCCATCTCTTCGATGGGGTTTTCATTGACCAGGCTCTCATTGATACCGTCCAGGAAACCTACCATGGTCATCAGATCCACGTGATAGCGCTCTGCCAGTTCCTTGACAGTGCCCTCTACCTGTACATCCGGCTGTGCCAGAAGGATCTCGTAGATCTCCTTTTCCTTTTTGAAATAGTCACCCCAGAGGCGCTGTAAGTCGCCCTTGTTTGCCTTTTCGTTATATGCCATTGAACGCCACTGTTCCAGTAATGCCATTTTACCTTCCACCTTTCTCCTGTCGCCGTTCTCTGCAAGAAAACGGCTGTTGTTATCCACCTAGTATAGTTGATTTGGCTGTGCTTGTAAACAAAATCCACAGGGCTGCCGGCCTTAAACCGGAAGTTGCTCTCCATTCCTCAGGCTTTCCCGCCGAAGGAATCGCAATGTAAATTTTAGGAGAGCTTCTCCTTCAGCAGTGCGCTGGCACAGGCAGGATCTACCTTGCCCTTCATCGCCTTCATGACCTGTCCTACCAAAAAGCCCAGGGCCTTTTCCTTGCCGCCCTTATAGTCTGCCACGGACTGGGGATTGGCTGCCAGTACCTCTGTGACTGTCTTCTCCAGGGCATCGTCATCCTGCTCGGTCTTTAAGCCCTTTTCCTCTACATACTTTTCTGGATCGATATCCTCTGTGAACATCACCTCGAAGACCTGCTTGGCCACGCTGCTGTTGATCTGTCTTTTCTCTGCCATCGTGATCAGGGCTGCCAGATGCGCCGGTGAGAAAGCCAGATCTTCCGGCTCCACGTTCTTTTCCTTCATCAGGCGCTGTGTCTCGCCCATCAGCCAGTTGGAGACCTTTTTAGGCTCACCGCAGAGCTTGGCGGTCTCCTCAAAGAGATCCGCCAGATGCCGATTGTCTGTCAGAATGGCGATATCGTACTCCGGAATGCCGTATTCCTCTTTATAACGGGACATGCGCGCCTCACGGAATTCCGGCTGCCGGCTGCGGATCGTCTCGATCATTTCCTCGGAGACGGTAATGGGCGGCAGATCCGGATCCGGGAAATACCGGTAATCCTGGGCATCCTCTTTGCTGCGCATCGCATAGGAATACATCTTGTCATCATCCCAGCGTCTGGTCTCCTGGGTCACGCTCTCTCCTGCCTCCAGCAGATCGATCTGGCGCTGGCTCTCGCCTTCGATGGCGTGCTCGATGGCGCGGAAGGAGTTCAGGTTCTTCATCTCGGTACGGGTACCGAAGGTGGTCTGACCCTTTTCCCGGACGGAAATATTCACGTCTGCCCGCATGGACCCCTCCTGGAGCTTACAGTCGGAAGCGCCAAGATACTGGATCAGGAGACGGAGCTTTTCCAGGTAGTTGATGACTTCCTTGGCGCCCCGCATATCGGGCTCGGAGACGATCTCGATCAGCGGCACACCGGAACGGTTAAAGTCCACCAGGGAGGCATCCTCCCACTCGTCGTGAACCAGCTTGCCGGCATCCTCCTCCATGTGGATCTCGTGGATGCCTACCTTTTTCATCTCGCCGTCCTCGCCCTCTATCTCCACATAGCCGTTGCGGCAGATGGGGAGATAGAGCTGGGAGATCTGATAGTTCTGCGGGTTGTCCGGATAGAAATAATTCTTTCTGTCAAACTTGGAATAGCGGGTGATATCGCAGTTTGTGGCCAGGCCTACGGCAATGGCGTATTCCAGGACCTGCTTGTTTAATACCGGCAGTGAGCCGGGCATGCCGGTGCAGACCGGGCATGTATGTGCATTGGGCTTGGCACCGAAGGCCGTGGAGCAGCCGCAGAAGATCTTGGTCTTCGTGGCGAGCTCGACGTGTACCTCCAGGCCGATCACCATTTCGTAATCTTTCAAAGCAACCTCTTTCTGGAATTTCGCGAAGGCGAATTCTCCGATGTGATCTACTCTCTTACAGCCTGCTCATAGGTATAGGCTGCGCGGATCATCTTCTTTTCCTGGAAGCAGTCTGCGATGAGCTGCATGCCGATGGGCAGACCCTGCTCATCCGTGCCCACAGGTACGCTGATACCCGGCAGACCAGCCAGATTCAGGGAGATGGTATAAATATCTCCCAGATACATCTTCATGGGATCGGAAAGGCTCTTGCCCAGCTCCGGCGCTGTGGTGGGTGCCACAGGTCCCAGGATCAGATCATATCTGGCAAAGGCATCGTCAAAGGCCTTCTTGATCAGCGCCTTTACCTTTAATGCCTTCAGATAGTAGGCATCGTAGTAGCCGGAGCTTAAGACGAAGGAACCCAGCATGATGCGGCGCTTTACCTCCGGACCAAAGCCCTCGGAGCGGGTCTTCTTATACATAGGATGAAGGCCCTCGAATTCCTTGGCGCGGTAGCCGTACTTCACGCCGTCAAAGCGCTCCAGATTACTGGAGGCCTCTGCATCGGCGATGGTATAGTAGGTGGGGATCGCATACTTCACCAGACTTAAGTCAAATTCCTCTACAATGGCGCCCTTCTCTTCCAGGACAGCTGCTGCCTTCTTTACAGCCGCTGCCACCTGGGGATCTAAGCCCTCTCCGAAATAGTCTCTCGGAATACCGATCTTCATGCCCTGCACATCTGCGCTCAGGGCAGCGGTAAAGTCTGTATCCTCGCGCTTCATGGAGGTGGCATCCTTTTCGTCGTGGGCGGTGATGGCCTCTAAGATCGTCGCTGCATCTGTCACATCCTTGGCAAGAGGACCGATCTGGTCCAGAGAGGAGCCATAGGCCACCAGTCCGTAACGGGAAACGGTACCGTAGGTGGGCTTGATGCCCACTACGCCGCAATAGGAGGCGGGCTGACGGATGGAACCGCCGGTATCACTGCCCAGTGCCAGGAAGCACTCTCCCGCTGCCACTGCTGCAGCGGAGCCGCCGGAAGAACCGCCGGGCACATGCTCCTTATTCCGGGGATTCCGGGTGGGACCAAAGGCCGAGGTCTCCGTGGTGGAGCCCATGGCGAACTCATCCATATTGGTCTTGCCGATCACCAGCACCCCTGCTGCCTGCAGGCGAAGCACTGCATCTGCAGAAAAGGTGGGCACAAAATTATAAAGGATCCTGGAGGCGCAGGTGGTCTTTATCCCCTCCGTGCACAGATTATCCTTGATGGCAGCCGGCACGCCCGCCAGGGGACCGGTAAGTTCTCCTGCATCGATGGCAGCCTGTATCCGGTCTGCTTCCTTATAGAGGTCTTCCCGGGCCAGGATGGTGATATAGCAATGCAGCTCTTTCTCCTGCTGATCGATCTGTGCCAGGACCGCATCCAGCGCCTGCCGCACAGTGACCTCACCCTTTTTGATAGCGGCAGAGAGCTCTGTCGCCGTTAATTTCAATATTTCCATGGTCACCTTTCTGTGTTGCTGTACTACAGCAACAACACGTGGAGAATTTCACGAAGGCGAATTCTCCGATGTGATCTCCGGGGATGATGCCTGCGTCATCCCCGGGGTTTCCGTTTTGTACTAGTCAAAGGTCTTCGGCACCAGGAACATGTCGTCCTTTTCCTCCGGCGCATTGGCCAGGGTTTTCTCATGGCCGTCGCCGTTTGTCACCACATCTTCTCTCCATACATTGCCGGTACGGAAAATATGGGACATAGCCTCCACGCCCTCGGTATCCAGCTCACCCAGCTGATCGATATAGTCCAGCATGCTCTCCATGTCCTTCTTGGCCTGCTCCTTTTCTTCGGGAGAAAGTTCCAGTTTGGACAGGATGCCTACATAGTCGATGGTCTCATCGCTGATCGCATTTTTTCCCATTTGCAGCTCCTTTAATCTCTCACCTTGATATGTACCTCACGCAGCTGCTGCTCCGTCACCTCGTTCGGTGCGCCGCACATCAGATCCTGCGCGGAACCGCTCATGGGGAAAGCGATGATCTCGCGGATGCTCTCCTCGTTGCGCAGCAGCATGATCATACGATCGACACCGGGTGCCATGCCTGCATGCGGCGGTGCGCCGAACTGGAAGGCATTGTACAGTGCGCCGAATTTTGCCTTTAAGGTCTCTTCGTCGTAGCCGGCGATCTCGAAGGCCTTGACCATGATGTCCAGGTCATGATTTCGCACTGCACCGGAGGAAAGCTCCACGCCGTTGCAGACGATATCGTACTGATAAGCCAGAATATCCAGCGGATCCTTCTCCTGCAGTGCCTTCAGGCCGCCCTGGGGCATGGAGAAAGGATTGTGGGTAAAGCCCAGCTTCTTGGTCTCCGGATCCAGCTCATACATCGGGAAGTCGTTGACATAGCAGAAGCGGTACGCATTCTTTTCCAGAAGGTCAAGTCTTGCGCCCAGCTCGTTGCGGATCTGACCGGCATAGTAATTAGCCTTGTCTTCCTTATCAGAAATAAAGAAGAGGGTATCGCCTGCCTCTAAACCTGCCAGCTTTCGAAGCTCTGCCTTTTTCTCCTCGGGGATGAACTTATCGATGGGTCCCTTGTAGCTTAAATCCTCTAAAACTTCCAGATAGCCCAGGCCGCCCATGCCAAGAGAGGTGGCGAAGTGCAGCAGCTTTTCGTGGAAGCCCTTGGACATCTCGGCATGTACCTTGATGGCCCGGACAGTCTTGCCTACGAAAGGCTTGAAGGTGCACTGCTGGAAGAAATCCGTCACATCGATGATGCGCAGAGGATTGCGCAGATCCGGCTTATCGGAACCGAACTCCAGCATGGCCTGCTTGTAGCTGATGATGGGATAGGGAGCCTTGGTGATGACAGCGCCCTCGGGGGCAAACTTCTCAAAGGTCTCGGTGAGCACCGCCTCACCTACCCGGAAGACATCCTCCTGGGTGGCAAAGCTCATCTCAAAGTCCAGCTGATAGAACTCTCCCGGAGAGCGGTCTGCGCGGGCATCCTCATCTCGGAAGCAGGGAGCGATCTGGAAATACTTATCAAACCCGGAAACCATCAGCAGCTGCTTGTACTGCTGCGGTGCCTGCGGCAGCGCATAGAACTTGCCCTTATATCTTCTGGAAGGCACGATATAATCTCTGGCGCCCTCCGGAGAGGATGCACACAGGATCGGGGTCTGGATCTCCAAAAAGCCCATATCTGTCATCTTCTGACGAAGGAAAGAGATAACCTTGGAGCGGAAAATGATGGCATCCTTTACCTTTTCGTTGCGCAGATCCAGGTAACGGTATTTCAGACGCACGTCCTCACGGATCTCCTTGGAGGTCATGATCTCAAAAGGAAGCTGGGTATAGACCTTGCCCAGAATGTCAATACTCTTTGCATCCACCTCGATGGTGCCGGTAGGGATCTTGGGATTGTAGGTCTCCTCGTCTCTCTTTTCGACTACGCCTTCTACAGAAATGCAGATTTCCTTGACGATGCCGTCCAGCAGGCCGTCATGGCGCAGCACGATCTGCAGAACGCCGTACATATCCCGCAGATCCAGGAAAGAGACACCGCCGTGGTCACGGATATTCTCTACCCAGCCCGCCACGCGGATGGTCTTGCCGATGTCCTCTTCCGAGATGGTCTCTACAGTGGTATTTCTGTAAATATTTGGTTCCATTGCACCTCTTCCTTTCTTTGCATGCCTCTCCGATGCCGAAAAGACAAAAAGCCCCGGCACAGTCAAAAGACCGTGCCGGGGCGAATTCACTTTGTGATCCGCGGTACCACCCGCCTTGACAGCTGCAAAGCTGTCCTCTCTTGCACATAACGCGTGCCCGCGTACAGATCTACTCTCCCGATGCCGTCACGGGTTTCCATCTGTCTGCTCCGGAGTGTTCCCCTTTCCTCTTCTCTGGCGGGCAGCGCTTCCAGCCGATGACGCCGCTTCTCTGTCGTCTCCCGAGGGAGGAGTCTCCTTCAATGCATTTCTCTCTAGCTTGTAACGATGGCATTCTAGCACAGAAATGCCGTATTTGCAAGGCTCTCTTGTACGGCCTATGCCCTTTCAGACCCGCTCCCTCGTCCGGCGTCCGGGATATCACCATGAACCTGCATACTGCCTGCAGACTTACAGTCCCATCTCCTTGATGCGTCTCATAGCCTCCACGGAGTTCTCATACGTGCCGAATGCCGTCAGACGGAAGAAATGCTCGCCGCTGGGACCGAAGCCGGAACCGGGCGTGCCCACCACATTGGCGTTGGCCAGCAGATAATCAAAGAACTCCCAGCTGGTCATGTTCTTCGGTGCCTTCAGCCAGATATAGGGAGAGTTCACACCGCCGGATGCCTCATAGCCGAAGGAGAGAAGACTCTCGCGGATGAAGCGGGCATTCTTCATATACTCGCCTACCATCTGGGCGATCTCTTTCTTGCCCTCTTCGCTGTAGCAGGCCTCGCCGGCTCTCTGCACGATGTAGGGTGCGCCGTTGTACTTGGTGCCGTGGCGTCTTGCCCACAGACCGTGCAGTGCAGTGCCGTTTTTGTCCTTTAAGTCCTTGGGGATGACGGTGGCACCGAGACGAAGGCCGGTAAAGCCTGCGTTCTTGGAGAAGGAGCGCAGCTCGATGGCGCAGGTTCTGGCGCCCTCGCACTCGTAGATGCTGTGGGGCACATCCTCTTCGGAAATATAAGCCTCGTAAGCGGAGTCAAAGATGATCACGGCGCCTACTTTATTCGCATAGTCCACCCAGTTCTGCAGCTCTGCCTTGGTGATGGCTGCACCGGTGGGGTTATTGGGGAAGCACAGATAGATCAGATCCGGTGTCTCATCCGGCAGCTGAGGTGCAAAGCCGTTTTCCTGGGTGCAGGGCATGTAGATCACATTGCTCCAGGTCTCGGATACCGTATCATAGGTGCCGGTGCGGCCTGCCATTACATTGCTGTCCACATAGACGGGATAGACCGGATCGCAAACGGCGATCTTGCAGTCTTTCTCAAAGATCTCCTGGATGTTTGCGGAGTCGCTCTTGGCGCCGTCGGAGACGAAGATCTCATCGTCGGCAATATCGCATCCCCGTGCCCGGTAATCATTCTTTGCAATGGCGCTGCGCAGGAAATCATAGCCTAAGTCAGGTGCATAGCCGCGGAAGGTCTCTGCACTTGCCTGCTCTTCTACGGCGCTGTGCAGTGCCTTGATGACAGCCGGCGGCAGGGGCTTTGTCACATCGCCGATGCCCAGACGGATGATCTTTGCCTCCGGATGCTCTGCGATGAAAGCATTGGTCTTCTTGGCCACGGTAGAAAACAGATAGCTGCCGGGCAGTTTGAGGTAATCCTGATTTGCTGTAAACATGAATCTATCTCCTTTATCTATTATTTAACCATTTAATGCAATGTCGGACGATTTGTTCTGCACCTTCCGATCCCGGATGTTATTTCATTCCTGCTCTCAGGCGAATAATGCCAGCGTCATCGATCCGGTTTACAGAAATATCAACCATGATATTTAAATATTTGCTTCGATCTCTCCGTCAAACACGGTGGTAGCCGGTCCTGTCATATAGACCAGATTTTCCTTGCGGTCCCATTCGATCTCCAGGGAGCCGCCCAGCACATCCACGGTGATCTTCTCCCCGGTCAGGCCGTTTAAGACGCAGGCTACACAGGTGGCGCAGCATCCGGTGCCGCAGGCCAGGGTCTCGCCGGTGCCCCGCTCCCATACCCGCATGCGCACATGGCCGCGATCCAACACCTGGACGAATTCCACATTGGTGCGGCGTGGGAAGCGTGCATGGCACTCCAGCGCAGGGCCGATGCCTGTCAGGTCCATGTGCTCCGTGTCATCCACAAAGAAGACCGCATGGGGATTGCCCATGGAGACGCAGGTCATCTGCAGCTGCTGTCCCAGTGCCTCGATGGGTACTGCCACCACGGGTGATGTTTCCGCTTCCACCGGGATCTGCGCTGCCTCCAGGATGGGCTCGCCCATGTTGACCCGCACTTTTTCCACTTTTCCATCCTTGACCGTCATGGTCAGATATTTGATCTTCCCATAGCTCTCTACAGAGATCTCGGTGCTGTCTGTCATATGGTGGTCGTAGACATATTTGCCCACGCAGCGGATGCCGTTGCCGCACATCTCTCCCCGGGAGCCGTCCATATTGTACATTTCCATCTCGAAATCCGCATGCTCACAGGGATTGATGAAAATCACCCCGTCGCCGCCGATGCCGAAATGCCGGTCGCTGAGCTTTCGCACCAGCTCCGGTTTCTCTGCTGCAGGGATCTTTTCGGTAAATCCGTTGATATACACGTAATCATTCCCGCAGCCGTGCATCTTTGTAAAATGAATCTTCATAGTGCTCCTCTTTTCTGTGCCGTTATGCAGTCCTAAGCGGCGGTGCCCGGGATCTTCCGGGCTGCCGCGGCGGTCTGTCGCCGCCGGGATTGCTGCTGCCTTTATCTGTATACGGTCAGCACCATCCGCGCCGTCTCACAGATACTGTTGCCGCTGTCCATACTGCATTTTTGCAAATAGCGATGTGCTTCCTCCTCGCTCATGTGATTTCGATCCATCAAAAGTGATTTTGCCTGCTTTAAGAGCTTCTCCTCTTCCTCCGAGCGTTTGCGCGGCTGACTGCGCCGTCTGCGCCTTCGCATGGACAGGGTCCTGTCCAGCATGGCCAGAGAATCCACCAGCTCCTGTGCCTTTAGGGGCATGGCCAGACACAGGACGCCCTCTTCCCGAAAGCCCGGCAGCACCGCCTTGCCCGCTAAGAGCAGCAGCTCAAAGCCCATGGGAAGGCTTTCCCGTATGCCGGAATAAAGCATATCCGCCATCTGATAGCCGCAGACTACAATGCCGTCGGAAAGTCCGTCCGCCTGGGCTAAGACCTGCGCGCCGGTGGTACAGACCGCCGTCACCGAAAACCCGCTGCGGACCAGGAGATTTCTGATATTTTTGGCGTCATCGCTTTTGCGGAAAGCTACGATAATATTCGTCAAAAGCTATCTCCCTCTCTCTTAAAACGATGATCAGTATTTATTCAGATACTCCTGCAGCTCCCACTGGGAAATCTGTGCCCGGTAGGCATTCCACTCGCTGCGCTTGATCTCCGCATATTTTCCGACGAATTCCTCGCCCAGTCCGCGGCAAAGGGTCTCGTCATGTTCCAGTGCATCAATGGCCTCTGCCAGGGTCACCGGCAGATCCTGAATGCCTCTGGCCTGACGCTCCGCATTGGTCATCTCATAGATATTGCCGTCTGTCCTTGCCGGGGGCTGTATATGATTTTTGATGCCGTCCATGCCGGCGATCATGCAGGCTGCGATCACCAGATAGGGATTGGCGGAGGAATCCGGGCTGCGAAGCTCGATGCGGGCATTGTCCGGATCCGACACAGCGGGAATCCGGATCAGCGGGCTGCGGTTCTTGGCACTCCATGCCACGTGGATCGGTGCCTCGTAGCCGGCCACCAGACGCTTGTAGGAATTGACCAGCGGATTGGCGATGGCGGTGATGGCTCTGGCGTGCTTCATCAGACCGCCGATAAACCAGTAGGCCTCCTGGCTCAGTCCGTTGGCATCCGTGCTGTCTGCAAAGATATTCTTTCCGTCCTTCTTCATGGAGAGATTCAGATGCATGCCGGATCCGTTGACGCCGTGCTTGGGCTTGGGCATAAAGGTGGCATGCAGGCCGTGCTGCTTGGCGATGGTCCGCACTGCCAGCTTCATGGTGATGATATTGTCCGCAGTACGCAGGGCCTCATCGTAGTGCAGATCGATCTCGTGCTGGGCCGGCGCATTTTCATGATGGGTGCCGTCTACCACAAACCCCATCTCCTCGAGGGTGAGCACCATATCCCGGCGGGCATTTTCGCCGAAGTCCAGAGGACCTACGTCAAAATAGCCGGCCTGCTCATTGGTGATGGTGGTAGGCTGAGCGTTGTCATCGGTCTCAAATAAGAAGAACTCGCACTCCGGTCCCACCTCCAGGGTATATCCCTGTTCCTTTGACGCACTAAGGACCTTCTTTAAGATATACCGCGGATCTCCCTCATAGGGTTTTCCGTTGGGCAGATAGATATCGCACAGGAGTCTGGCCACCTTGCCCTGCTGGGGTCTCCAGGGGAAGATCGCCACGGTATCCAGGTCCGGATACAGATACATGTCGGATTCCTCGATCCTGGCAAAGCCGTCGATAGAGGAGCCGTCAAACATGCACCGGTTGTCCAGTGCCTTCTCCAGCTGGCTGGCGGTAATGGCGATATTCTTCAGCATGCCGCAGATATCTGTAAACTGCAGCCGGATAAATTCCACATCCTCCTCCTGCGCCAGTCTCATAATATCTTCTTTTGTGTTATGTTCCATCTGCGCTTCTCCCTTCTGTGATCCCTTTCTGTGTTTTATTCCATACGCGGACGCGTCTGTCGCGCCGCTGTACATTTTTCCATTCTGCCATCATCTTAACACCTGGCCGTGCTTTTGACTACGAAAGCTTCTCCAGTTCCTTCTGCCACAGCGCCCCGCTCGCATCGGAGGGCATGCGCCAGTCTCCTCTGGGAGAGAGGGCTACGGAGCCCACCTTCGGTCCATCCGGCAGACAGGATCTCTTAAACTGCTGCGAGAAAAATCTCCTGTAAAAGGTCTTTTCCCACTTCAGTATCGTCTCATTATCGTAGCTGCCTGCAAAGGATGCCTTTGCCAGCCGGTAGATCCTGGCCGGCCCGGATCCCAAGCGGAGCATATGATAGAGATAAAAATCGTGAAGCTCGTAGGGGCCCACCAGGTCCTCTGTCTTCTGGGAGATCCTGCCGTTTTCCGTGGGCGGCAGCAGCTCCGGGCTCACCGGTGTATCCAGTATGTCCCGCAGTACCTCCTGCAGGTGTGCATCCTTTGCCGTGTCCGCCGCATAGGCTACCAGGTGGCGGACCAGGGTCTTTGGTACGCCCACATTGACGCCGTACATGGACATATGATCTCCGTTGTAGGTCGCCCATCCCAGCGCCAGCTCGGACATATCGCCTGTGCCGATGACCAGGCCGTTGGTCTGATTGGCCAGATCCATCAGCACCTGGGTGCGCTCTCTGGCCTGTCCGTTTTCGTAGGTCACATCGTGCACGGAAGGATCATGCCCTATGTCTGTAAAATGCTGCATCACAGAGGCCTTGATGTCCACTTCCTTTAAAGTGGCTCCCAGCGCCTTTGCCAGGTCGCAGGCGTTGCGGTAGGTCCTGTCTGTCGTGCCAAAGCACGGCATGGTCACTGCCAGGATATTCTCCGGTGCAATCCCAAGGCTCTCAAAGGCTCTGGCGGTCACCAGCAGGGCCAATGTGGAATCCAGTCCCCCGGATACGCCGATCACGGCAGAGCGAAGTCCCGTATGGGCATAGCGCTTAGCCAGTCCGCCTGCCTGGATATGCAGGATCTCCTCGCAGCGCTTCTCCCTCTCCTGTCTGTCGGCGGGCACGAAGGGATGCGGATCAAAGACTCTCTGAAGCGCGGTCTGTGTTTTTACCATATGCACCGGGATCCGCCGGTAGTCATCCGTCGCAGCCGGGGCCTCATAGGTGCTCATCCGCCGTCGCTCCAGGCAGAGCCGCTGAATGTCCAGATCGGCGCAGATCATGCCGTTGGCAAACCGGGAACTCTCTGCCAGGATCATGCCGTTTTCCACGATCAGATCATGGCCGCCGAAGACCAGATCCTGGGTGGATTCTCCGATGCCGCAGCTGGCATAGATATAGCCGGTGATGGTTCTGGCGCTGACGCCGGAGAGGAGCTGGCGGCGATAGCTGTCCTTGCCGATGGTCTCGTTGGAGCCGGAGAGATTGACGATCACGCTCGCCCCCGCCATGGCATGGCGGATATCCGGTGCATCCGGCACCCATACGTCCTCACAGAGCTCGCATCCTATTGTCAGGCCCTCTACCGCGTCCACCTCCAGCAGGATGTCCATGCCGAAGGGCACCTTCTCCCCGTCCAGCAGGATCTCGCAGGGCTCCTTTTGTCCCGGTGTGAAATGTCTTCTCTCATAAAATTCCGCATAATTGGGAATAAAATGCTTGGGGATCAGTGCCAGCACATGGCCGTTTTGCAGGACCGCTGCCACATTGTAGAGCTTTCCCCGGTGCATCAGGGGCAGGCCCACAAAGAGCAGAGCATCCTCCCCGACAGTGCGCTCCCGGATCGTCCTTAAGGCATCCAGTGCACCCTCCAACAGCAGGGACTGCAGAAACAGATCCTGACAGGTATAGCCGGTGACAGAAAGTTCCGGAAAGACTATGATCTTTGCCCCTTTGGCCAGAGCCTCTTCATACCCCTGTATGATCTGTGCGGCATTGTAGGCAGGATCTCCCACATGCACATCCGGCGTCACCGCCGCCGTCTTTATAAAACCGTCCTTCATCTTTACCTCTCCATACCGCTGCTTTACAGCGGCAACGCGAAGGGAATTTCGCGAAGGCGAATTCCCTGAAAGAAATGCCTTTTGGCA
Source organism: bacterium (assembly GCA_963658405.1). Taxonomy (GTDB): domain Bacteria; phylum Bacillota; class Clostridia; order Lachnospirales; family Lachnospiraceae; genus CAG-791. Next base: position 32,655 of record CAVKQI010000015.1, read on the forward strand.
TTTCTTTTCGTCACGAATTGATGACGTCTACGGCATCAATTTGAGTTTGAAAGAAATGCCGTCAGACATTTCCCTCGGATTTCTTATCTTTCACGACCGGCATGCCCACGGCGCCGCTCTCGATCATCTCATGTATCTCCTGCGGTGTAAAGTTATACGCCTTATTGCAGAAATGGCAGCGAAGCTCCACGTCTTCTCCTTCGTCTTCCAGCTTCTGCAGTTCCGTGCGTCCCAGGCTCAGGAGTACCTTTTCCACCTTTTTGCGGCTGCAGTCGCAGTGAAATTCCACGGGCTTCTTGCCGGTGACCTTCACCTGCATGCCCTCCATGGCCAGGATCAGGATCTCCTCCGGCGTCATGCCGCTGTCCAGCAGATTGGTGATCTGCGGAAGCTGGGAAAGATTCTGCTCGATCCTGGCGATGGTCTCTTCCTCGGCGAAGGGCATCATCTGGATGATGAAGCCGCCGGCCTGGCGGACAGTGTTTTCCTTATTCATCAATACGCCCAGTGCCACCGCAGAGGGCACCTGCTCGGAGGATGCAAAATACCAGGTCAGATCCTCGGCGATCTCTCCGCTCTGCAGATCCACTGTGCCCACATAGGGGTCCTTGAGACCTAAGTCTCTGATGACGCTCATGGTGCCGTGTCCTACCGCGCCGCCTACGTCCAGCTTGTGTCTGGCATTGGCCGGCAGCACCACGGAGGGATTGTGGGCATAGCCCTTTACCTGACCGTGGCTGTTGGCTGTCACCACCAGACCGCCCACCGGGCCGTCTCCTTTGACCTGAATAGTCAAAAGATCGTCGTCATTTTTGAGCATATCGCCCATCATGACAGCACCGGTCATCAGTCTGCCCAGCGCCGCCGTCACCACTGGGCTGGTATCATGGGCAGCACGGGCAGCCTCTGTCAGCATTCTCGTGGTAGCAGCGTAGGCCCGCACCTGGGGCTCTCCCTTTTCGTTGGGCGCACAGGTCGCCGATATTATATAATCTTCATACTCGTTCATGCTTTCCTCCTTATGCCGCTGCTTGCAGCGGCAGCGCGAAGGGAATTTCGCGAAGGCGAATTCCCT
>CAVKQI010000016.1:0-17934 GCA_963658405.1 bacterium
GACTAAGGATCTTGTGGCAGCAATGTCGTGTGGGTTCAAGTCCCATCTTCCGCATATCCTATGAAAAGAGAAAAGCCGGCAGGTTAGATATAACCTGCCGGCTTTTTTGTTTCCTGTCATCTTTGTACATATTCCTGAACCATCTGCAGCTCGTCCGGATAGATGCAGTGGTGCATGCTGTTTTTCTGTACCGCTTCCATACATTCTGTGAGATCCATCCACAGAACGGATTCGATTTCGCTTTCCTGCAGGGAGAGTTCCTCCGGGGACACATCCTTTTCCAGGACATAAATATGGCTGAACTCCCGGTCATGGAAGGGAGTGCCGTAGAAGGTATCGTCAAAGCTGCCTTTGTGGATGCCGATGGGCTGCAGTTCCTTGGAGGATACCGAGAGACCAAGCTCCTCCCGGAGTTCGCGGAGAGCGGCGGGAATGGGCGTATCCCCGGCACTGATATGACCGGCGGAGGAGATGTCATAGCAGCCGGGGTGGGAATCCTTACAGCTGCTTCGTTTCTGCAGGAGGATCTGCCAGCCGCTCTTTTCTGCAGAGCGCCGCAGGATCCACATGTGCACGGTGGCGTGGTAATCTCCCTCGCGGTGGCAGACGCCCCGTTCCTGGATGATGCCGGTGGGCCGGCCGTTCTCGTCCAGTACATCAAAGAGCTCCAGATCCTCCCCGTTTAAGGCGGCCTGCCGCAGCACATCGTCCTGGCTGTAGACGAGCTTCAGGGAAAAGAAGGGCTCGCCGGCTTCGAGCAGGCGAAAGAAGATCTTGTCCCCGGCCCATAGATTCAAGGAATGTGCAGGATCTGTGGAAAAGATCCTGTCTTTGGCAACCCATGCCAGGTCTCCCTCGGGACAGTCGTCAATGGCTCGGCCGGCAAAGCCGGAAGCGGTAAACAGATGCATATATTCTGTGATCTCTCCGTAAATAAAGGTGACGATGCCGCGGAAAAGCAGTCCCTGCAGGGCATAGCCGGTCTCTTCCAGAGCCTCCCGGTAAATGCCGTCCTCCGGGCTTTCTCCGTCCTCTAAGTGACCGCCGATGCCGATCCATTTATCCTTGTTGACATCGTTTTCCTTCTTGGTGCGGTGCAGCATGAGGAAGGATTCCTTATTTTCCAGATAACAGAGTGTGGTGTTGACCAGCATGGGTATGTCCTCCTTTTGGGTCTGCTGCGGGATTCTGTGTATACATGCTTACCTCTCTATGCCGCTGTTCTACAGCGGCAGCCTGAGGAGAATTTCGCGAAGGCGAATTCTCCGATAGGATTACGAATTGATGACGTTTACGTCATCAATCGAGTTTGAAAGGAATGCCATCAGGCATTTCTTTCAAACTTACCTCTCTATGCCGCTGTTCTACAGCGGCAGCCTGAGGAGAATTTCGCGAAGGCGAATTCTCCGATAGGATTACGAATTGATGACGTTTACGTCATCAATCGAGTTTGAAAGGAATGCCATCAGGCATTTCTTTCAAACTTACCTCTCTATGCCGCTGTTCTACAGCGGCAGCCTGAGGAGAATTTCGCGAAGGCGAATTCTCCGATAGGATTACGAATTGATGACGTTTACGTCATCAATCGAGTTTGAAAGGAATGCCATCAGGCATCTCTTTCAAACTTTCGTCTCTATGCCGCTGTTCTACAGCGGCAGCAGTGGAAAGAAAATTTCAGGAATGTAAATTCTTTGATAGAACTTTATCCTGCAGCGATACTGCGTTTCTTATACATCCTCTGTATTAAGATAAGCACATCAAAGAACAAAAGCAATCCCAAACCGGTCGTCGGTCATAAGACCACGGCAGCTTTTTTTGAAAAATTTCTTTTGTACAGAAAATTTCAAAAATTCGGTAAGTTTTAGAATGAAAATCGACAAGAGGTTTTAAACCTCTGCCGATTTTCTTTTTTTATAGAAAAAGACAGAAAAAGAAGAGCGTGCAGAGCGTTAGTCTCTGGCACGCTCTATTTTTTTGCAAACAAAAGGAGAAGGAAATGAGCAAAAGTCATAAGTACAAGCGCCTTCTATACGAGGACAGGAAGGCAATAGAAGCCATGTGCCGAGAGGGGAAGAGCGCGATTAAGATCGCAGATGCCCTTGGAGTACACAGAGCAACGATCTACAACGAGTTTTACCGGAGCGGTACAAACAAAAAGACATACACGGCCGAGATAGGCCAGAGAGCGCTGGGTGCTCCATGGGGGAAAGCATGAGGATGGCAAGAAAGGCAGTAGTAATCATTTGCACACTGATACTGGCAGCGGTCGTGTTGTTCGGCCGCCTGTTCCCTAATAAGTACGTGACGCCGCCGGAGTGGCTGTAGGCAGGAGAGAAAAAGATGGGGATGAGAAACATAGCGGCAGTCCTTGCGGCTGCCATAGGCTCTGCGGCGCTGGCCATAGCGGTCAGCAAGAGCCAGTACCAGACGAACAGCATATTGACGGTATGGGACCTGCAGGAGGAGTCGTATCCCATAGAGATCGAGCAGATTCCGGCAGAGGATACTGAGACCACAGAGGTGACTGTAGATCCGGTAGACACGCAGGAAGAAGAGCTGACACCAGAAGGGGTCACGCCGCCGGTGTCAGATGAAGAGATCCGGCAGGAAGCAGAGGAGACCTTAGAGCTCTATGAGGTCAATCTCCCTGATAACGTCCGTGCCTACTGTGAGGAGATCGGTCAGCAGTACGGTATTTGCCCGGAACTTCTGGAGGCTATCGCATGGCGCGAGAGCCGCTTCCAGAGCGGTGCCACGAACGGAACCTGCACCGGTATGATGCAGGTATCTTCTATCTGGCACGGCGACAGGATGGCAAGGCTTGGCGTCAGTAGTCTGTACGATGCAGAAGACTGCATAAAGGTGGCGGTTGATTATATCGCAGAGCTGTCAGACAGCGGCGAGGCGAGTGTTGCCACCGCCCTGATGACCTACAACGGAGACAGCAGAGCCAATGAAGACGGATACATAAGCGGATATGCAGAGGACATTCTGACAGTCTCTGCGGCGCTTGAGAGGGTGCATGGTAAATAGAAGGGTTCGACTCCCTTCCACCCTTTAGGAAGCCCACACTTCCGAACGTGCTGATGATGCCTATGCACGTGTAACTGTGAAATCGTAGTAAATTTCGGACTCACTTGTTTTCAAACACAATTACGCATACCATCTGCGCCGTGTGGGAGGCGCTTGCGGCAGACAGGAAGTGCAAGTATGAGGGGCTGGGTTCTCTTTGCGGCGGTTCAAGTCCGCCCTGCCGAATCTGTACAGAGAATAGGAGGACAAACAATGATTGGATGGAGTGAAGATCCAGAGAAGGATGCAGACAGATACGCGGCCGATCTGGAGGAAGAAGGTGCAGGACGGCCACAGTGCTATGAGTGCGACTCTCCCATCTGGGAGGATGAGTATTACGAGATTGAGGGGCACGCGTATTGCAAGGAGTGCATGGATGGCCACCTGCACTATGTATGCTGTGAGGACTACTGATGGACGAAAGAGACAAAGACACAGTGACGATCACCAAGAGCGCCTATATGGGATTCCTTGGATGTGAGATAGTGTGCGAATGGCTGGATATGGTCACGAAGGACAGAGACACGATAGACAGCAGAGATATCAGGGAGCTCCTGCAGGAGCAGTACCCGGGAGGATGCTCCCTTTTCTGGTAAGGAGTGAGAAAGTTTAAAAGAAATGCCCGATGGCATTTCTTTTAAACTCGAATTGATGACGTAGACGTCATCAATTCGGAATCCTATTGGAGAATTCGCCTTCGCGAAATTCTCCTCAGGCTGCCGCTGCAAAAGCAGCGGCATAAGGAGGTAAAAATGGAACTAAAATTCAGACCGCTTCGCGCGGATGAAATAGAAGTAAGAATCGCGCGGATCGTAAGCGGCGGCAAAGGCGTGCAGCTTCTCTTTTACAAGGATGCGCGTGTAGATCAGAACATGCTGGATGAGACAGTAGGTCCCATGAACTGGCAGAGAGCCCATTCCAGGGACAATGCGAACTGCATTGTATCCATCTGGGACGAAGATAAAAAGACGTGGGTATCCAAAGAGGATACCGGCACAGAGAGCAACACGGAGGCTGCCAAAGGTCTGGCATCCGATTCCTTTAAAAGAGCCTGCTTTAACTGGGGCATCGGCCGGGAGCTGTACACGGCACCGGATACGTATATCTGGGGCGATGGGGCAAGGATTAAAGACGGTAAGTGTTACGACCGATTCAAAGTGTCGGAGCTAACCGTGGACAATGGCTGCATCACACACGTGGTGGTGGTCAATAACTCCATGAACGGTAAAGAGGTATTCCGGTGGGATAAGACCAACGTGGCCGGTGCAGACGTAAGGACAAAGATCCTTGCTCACTTCAGCCGCCTGAGCGAGGCCAACAAAGCAAAGACGCTGGAGCACTACGGTATCACCGACATTGTGAATATCACAGGTGAGCAGGCCACGCGCTATAAAGAGGACTTCAAGCTGTGACGGGATCCGCAGAGAAAATAATCACATGGCTGATGGGGCAGATAAAAGACCTGCCGGAGGGAACGCTGTTCGACATTAAAAAGCATGAAAAGCGCCGCTCCCTTGGGCAGAACGCCTATTACTGGGTATTGCTGGCAAAGGTAGCGGATGCCATGCGGATCAGCAAGCCGGAGTGTCATAACGAGATGTTAAAAAGTTACGGCCAGCCTTTTATTACAGGCGGCGCAGCAGCCAGAGTGCTGATTCCTGACACGGATGATGCGGCTAAAAAGGTGATGCAAGACCGTACAATCCACCTGGCACCTACCAGCCAGACAACGGTATTAAAGGACGGCAAGAGCTACCGCACGCACGTCATTATGCGAGGCAGTCACGACTACGACACAGCGGAGATGACAGCCCTGCTGGATGGTCTGCTACAGGAGGCGAGACAGCTAGGCATTGAGACAGCGACACCGGATGAGTTAGAAAGGATGCGGCAGCATGACCTACAGGCAGAAGCGCACAAAAGCAACAGACATTCCTGAGAAGGTAAAGAAAGCGGTCTACTGTAGGGACAACGGGTGCTGCATCTTCTGCGGCCGCAGAGGCCTGCCGGAAGCTCATTACATAGCAAGGTCACACGGCGGCCTTGGAATAGAGCAGAACATTGTCACAGCCTGCAGAGAATGCCACGAAAGGATGGATAACAGCGAATGGAGAGATGTCTACAGAAAGGTCGCCCGCGATTACCTCCGGGAAATATACGGAGCGGAGTGGTCAGAAGAGAATCTGATCTACAAAAAATAAGTAACTACTACCTCCAGAGGTAAGGAAGGTGATCCCCACGGAAGGTCAATGGCCTTTACCTCTGAATACATGCCGGATCAGTGAGCGGCTCTTCTGATCCGGCATCATCGGCGGATATGGTATGCAAGGTCTATCCCTCATCTTCCTTGCGGTTGGTTCGATTCCACCCCTGCCGAATCTGCACAGAAAATACCAGGAAAGGAAAGAAACAATGGACGAAGAAAAGCTGGAGGCGTGCTTTTTTATCGAGGGCACACCGAAAGGAAAAGGCCGCCCGCGATTTAATACCGTCACAGGGCGAGTGTATACAGACAAGGCCACGAGGGACTACGAATGCTATGTGACACAGAAGTACGTGGCAGAACGCCGAAAGAATGGAGAGCCGATAAAGCCTCTGACAGGCGCAGTGGAAGTCGTGCTGGACATCTTTCTGGATGTTCCCTGCACGATAGATGGGCGGCATCTGAAAAAGGCAGAGCGGGAGGGTTTGTGGTACACGGGAGCGCAGTACAGCAAGCCGGACATTGACAACGTGATCAAGATCATTCTGGACGCGCTGAACGGCATTGCCTACAGGGACGATAAACAGATCATAAGAATAAGCGCCAGCAAGCACTATGCGTCAAAGTGCGCACAGGTGGGCGTTTTTGTAAGGATATACGGAGAATAGACATACATGGCAGCAGAGGGATTTATTTTCTACGCGAGCTTCGCAGAAGCTCTGGAAGATCTACCAGGGGACGTATACAAGGAATGCATCATGATATTGAGCAACTACGCCATCAAAGGCGAGGAGCCGGAAGAGATGAGCGCCTACGCAAAGATGTTCTTCAAAATGGCAAAACCTCAGATCGATGCCAACAGCAAGCGCCGCAGTGATGGTTCTAAAGGTGGGAGACCGTCTAAAACCAGTGGTTACGAGGAAAACGAAAACCAAAAACCAGTGGTTTTAGAATCGGAAACCAGTGGTTTCGAAGATGAAAACCATAGGTTTCCAGATGGAAAACCTAAAGAAAAAGAAAAAGTAAAAGAGAATGTAAATGTAAATGCTAAAGAGAAAGTAAAAGCTAAAGAGAAAGTAAATGGGGGATCCCCCTACCCCCTTACCGGCGTGGGCCGCGTGGAAGAGATCAGCCCGGAGCAGCTGCAGACGCTGGGTGTAGATGCCTATGCTGCTGAAGCTCTAAGCGAATGGATCCTGTCGAGAGCGGAAAAAGGTATGCCTATCTCGGAGTCTGACTTTAAGGCGGTGGTGTCCACCGTCAAGTCCTGCATACAGGAATATGGCGTGTCGGCAGTCCAAAAGCAGATACAGGAAAGCATGGCAAACGGCTATAAAGGCCTTTGTCTTGATCGCCTTGCGCGAAAATCGAGAGCTGACCCTGATGACCCCTATGGGTTCCAGAAAACAGCGGATGCTATGCGGGACTTCGTGAACGGATAGGAGGACGGAGCATGACCAGAGAAGAGTTTGCAAGGATCATCGGCAAATATCGGATTGAGTATCCGGCTGACAAGAGATTCCAGAGCAAAGGCATGATGGAGTCCTGGTATGAGCACTTTGGCCACCTGACCTATGTGGAGGTTTACGATGCCCTGAACAGGTTCGTAGAGACAGACACCAGCAGATTCCCTCCCACCGTGGGACAGCTGATGCAGGAGATCCGAAAGGCCTATGAGATGGACGAACAGAGCGAGTCACAGGCATGGGGCGAGGTGCTGATGGCACTAAGGGACAGCACTTACAACGCAGAGCAATACTTTGACCGGTTCGATGCCACCACCAGGGCGGCAGTCGGCTCCCCTTCCGTGATGCGGCAGTGGGCGGCACTGGATATGGCAGAGTTATCCGTAGCAGAGGCACAGTTTCGCCGGACATACCGTACAGCCAAAGCCAGGGCGAAGTATCAGGAGACAATGGCGCTGGAGTATCACAAAAAGAGCGCGGAAAGGATAAGCCATGCGGCCACCATGCAGGGACTGCCGGATGCGGACAACAGGCTGCCATGGGAGATGCGAAGCATATCAGCAGTACCGCAGAGGGCAGGATGCAATAAACCGGAGGAGAGCAAAGGAGAAGCTGACAGACAGTGATGTGCGTGATTTAAACATCAGCTGCGCACAGAAAAGAAAAGTGAGAAGAAGCAATGAATAGACCGGAAGGATGCAAATGCCCGTATTTCTCCATAAAGTGCGAGGGCTACAGAGCAGAGGTTTGCGATCAGTGCCCGCTGCCGGAGTGTATAGCCAATCAGAAGCAGGCTTTGACGATGATGGATATTGACCGCAGGCGCCGGAAGAAAGAGGCGAAGGATTGGAAATACAAGCACGTGAAAAAAGAGGATCTGCCGCCGGAGAACGCGGCGCATGTGATGGCAAAAACCAACAGGAGAATAGTGCTGTGAGAAAGTGGGATGATAAAAATGATAAAGCCGGTAAGTGAGATACCGCAGACAAAGAAGGACAAGGGCATGCTGATTCGCGCCGCTCTGAAAGCAGACATCGAAGAAGCTATGCACAAAGGTTATGAAAAATTTGAATTTGAAGGCGAGTATAACTGGAATAACCTGACAATGTATGCCAATGAGGTGGCAGATGCCATATTCAGCGAGATGGTGGAGAAAGAGGCAAAGAAGCTGTATAATCTGCAGCCGCATGACAGGAATGTAAGATTTATCATTGTGAACAGGCTTTTTCGCTATGAGTACATCAATATCATCAGCCGCAAGGCGGGGCTGGACAGAGTGCACGTGTACTGTTCGATCAACTACGAGAACCTGGCAAAGCTTCCGGAGAAGATAAAACGCTGCTTTGAAGAACTCAAAGAGCGGAACCAGAAAAAGAACCTCAGACAGAACATGGAGGGCAGGAAATAAATGGCAAAGGATATACGCGATGATTTATGACCCGGTACAGATGGCAGTGGTAGTCATGTTCGTGATAATCGTTTATCTGATCATGCGGCAGGAATAGGAGAAAAAATGGCACAGATATACAATGTGGCACCGGACCTTAAAAAGATCGCAGAGGTGGTGCTGAAGAAATACAGCGAGCTGGAGGATTTAAGAGAGTCAGACTGCAGAATTGGCTACCAGTGGTCTGACGGCAACAGGAAGAAAGGCGAAGCGGACGTGTATGCCGATACTACAAAGGTAAATTCCAAGGTAAAAGGCTTTTCAGAGTGTGACTTCGTAATCACGTTCTATGATATCTGCAGAGAGTTGGAAACGTGGCAGCTGGAACGCGTTATGTTCCACGAGCTCTTACATGTTGGATACAGCGGCAGTGGAGAATGTAAGGTAAACAACCATGACATTGAGGACTTCCGGCTGTGCATTTCCAAGTGGGGAATGGACTGGCTCTGGAAGCAGGAAGAGACCGAAGAGGAGGAAGAGGTGGAGGAATGAAATACGAGCTGCGTTGTGATCCAGATGACGTGTATACCCCGGAGATCTATGCCCCGGAAAGGGCGCACTTTGATGATGCAGGCATTGACCTGCGGACACAGGAGAGAGTAGTGCTGCGAAGAGGCGAACAGGAAGTGATTGACCTGGGCGTCAGCGTACAGATTCCAGTAGGGTACTTCGGAAAGATGGAGAGTAAGTCCGGTCTGATGATAAACCACGGCATCATCTGCATGGGCGGTGTGATAGACAGCGGATACCGCGGCACGATCAAGATCAGGATGTGGAACACCAGCGCAGAGGACTACGTGCTGGAAAAGGGCGCAAAGATAGTGCAGTTGGTACTGATTCCCACCCTGCTGGCAGATCTGGTGCGCATGGATGCTCTGGACGGCGCAGTCAGCGGCCGGAACGAAGGCGGCTTCGGCAGTACCGGAAAGTAGAAGGGTGTGAATGAAATGAGTGAAGAAATGAGTGATGAGGAGTTTTGGCAGTGGCAAAATGAGCTATATGATGCCAAATTCAGCCTTGATGTGGAAAAATTCAGAGAATTTCACAACAAATGGAAAAAAATGTATGAGGAAGAGCTTCCGGCTGATGACTATGCGGTCGAGATACTCTTGCGGAGGCTTATCCTTATAAGCGTAGAAGCCAACAGGTGGCAGAAGGAAGAGGCAAAGCGGTGGCTGAAGGAGAGGGGATTATCTGAAAAGATTTAAAAGAAAATGGTATCATTTATTGACATATTCTGGAATATGTGATATAATAAAAGCAGTTAAGGGAAAGACTTAACAAATAACTGGGCGGCAGGGAAAGGAGAGACAATGGACGAGGAAATGAACATAGGCGAATTGCTGAAGGAGACAGCAGAAGAAAACCAGACAAGAAAGATTCTTGAGATTATAAACAACAGCAAGGATCTGGAAGATGCCAAAGAAAAAATAAAAGCCCTACTCAGAAAGTAAGGCGGAGGAAAACAGCGGGGCGGCGGACTTGCCAAAGCCGCCCCAAACTGTAGTATAATTATATCAGCATTGGCAAGAGAAAGAAAGCGTATGCCGGAGAAGAAAGAGTTCGACCAGATCAAGTACCAGAACGAGTACAAGCGAAAGAATTATGACCGCATAGAGCTGTTAGTGCCGAAGGGAGAAAGGGCGGTCATAAAGGAGGCGGCAGCGGCCGCAGGGCAAAGCGCCAATGAATTTATTTATTCAGCCGTCAAAGAGAAGCTGAAGTAACTGTAAACCTAACAGATGGGGGAAGTTAGGATATGAACAGTGCAGCAATATGGGATGCCATACAAAGGGAGTAAGTCAAAGATTGCGGAGTGGGTTGTGGATGTGCTGCCGCCAGCAGATAATTTAATAGACCTTTTCGCAGGAGGGTGCGCAGTGTCTCATTGCGCACTCTTGTCGTATAAGTGGAAACACGTGGTTGCTAATGACATCGAACCGGGACTGACGAAAATGTTCCTGGATGCAGTAGACGGAAAATACAGGGACGAGAGACGTTGAATCAGCAAGGAAACATTCTACCTCCTGAAAGAAACAGACCCTTACATAAAATTTATCTGGTCTTTTGGAAATAACGGGAAAAATTACATGTATGCGCCGGAGATAGAACGATTTAAAGAGCACTTGCATTATCTTTTCTTTAGCCAGACACCAAAAGAGGCAAGGCTGCACTGGAGAGCCTTCATTCGAGAATATGCAAAAGTAAGAAGCGAGATCGGTGCGCTTACAGAGAAGGTGGAAGCGCTGTGCAAGGAATGCGGCGTTGATATGGCGCGAAAACCAGATGGAACAGTAGCTGCGGAACAGTTAAAGACATACATTTTTAAAATTAAGTCGGCGGATATACGTAAGTATATGCGTGATGCCCTGAAGAAGTCAGGAAGGACGGCAGCGGATGTTGACAGGCTGCTGGGTACGAATGGAATGGCAGGCCATTACTTTGGAGCGAGTCAGTGGATGCTGCCGACAGCAGAGGCATACGGCAAGATGCAGACGATCATGCCAGACCTAACAATACCGTGGTGCCAGTTGAATGAAAGCCTGGAAAGCCTGGAAAGACTGGAAAGACTGGAAAGCCTGGAAGTATCAGAGAAGGATTATAGGAAAATAAAGATACCGGAAAACTCTGTGATCTACTGCGATATCCCATACAAAGGGACAGAAGGCTACTCATCAGACTTCAATCATGAGGCGTTCTATGATTGGTGCATGAGGCAGACAGTGCCTGTATATATCAGCGAATACAATATGCCGGAGGATAGGTTTAAACTGGTGGCTGAAAGAAAGCATACGTCAACCTACGGAAAAGGCAACAAAGCAAAGGTGATGGAGAGAATATATGAACCAAGAAAAATATAAGGATCCTACAGCAGACACTGCCGTGGCCAGAGTAGCCAGGGAAGAGAAGTACAAGCTTCCGAAGGATGAATATTTGTCTGCGGTTCGATATGCCCTCCAGTACAGAGAATGGGTAAGGGAGTTAAACACGCCGCCGGACTCCAGCAAGGCTATATCCTACGAGGGGGAGCATGTACAATCATCCGGTGGTTATGATCCGGTGGTAGACCTGGCAGAGCGGAGGTATGAGTTGTCGCAGAAAAAGAGACTACTGGAAGATACCATCAGAGAGGTGGCGCCGGAGATATACGAGTACATGCTGCTGGGTGTGGCCTACGGTTTCACGTTCTGGCAGCTGAAGGAGAAGGGGCTGCAGTATGAGAAGAACGCGTACTATCTGAGGCGAAGAAAATTCTATTTTTATTACAGTAAAAAGATTTAATCTATTGACAGCAATATATAATTGTAGTATAATATCAGAGTAGCAAGGAGTGATGCAGGAAAGGAGAAACAATGGAGCATGAGGAAATGACAAGTGTAGAGTTTAAAACAGTGATGGAAATGGTTATCATGATAGCCGAGAGTTGCAAAGACAAAGAGGAGATACTTAAAAAGCTAAAGGATCTCTCGATTGTTAAAGATAAATAAATAGCACACGAGCCGGGCACCGCTCCAAAACTTCCTGCAAGGTGCCCAGCTCTCTCAAGTTCATTATAGCAGGAAGGGAAAGCAGGTCAAGAGATGGCAGGCTACTCACAGGCACAGAATAAGGCGACACAGAAGTATGTAAAAGAGAACTATGACCGCTTCCAGATAACGTGCAGGAAGGGAAAGAAGGAACAGTACAAGGCGCTGGCAGAGGAAGCAGGAAAGTCACTGAATCAGTATATACTGGACCTTTTAGAGGATGAATTGGGAAAAAAATAAAATTTTTTCTTTTAGGAGGTACTCAAAGGCTAAAAAACGTGATAAAATGATAAAAAGGAAAAGAACGGAGTTGCGGCTTCGTTCTTTTTTTATGTCATAAAACAGCAGGAAAATGATGGCAGACGGGAGACCGCCTGCCTTTTGTATTGGGGCAACGGGGAGAGAGGGCGCAAGGGTCTAAACCGCCATCAGGATGCTATGAAGAAAGACGCAGAACGGGAATACAGGATCGAACAGTATTGTCAGAACAGAATAGCGAACGATAGCCAGCGTCAAGCTTACAGGAAAGCGTTCCCTGCATCGAAGCGATGGAAGGACGAGACGGTGGACTCCAAGGCTTCCAAACTGGAAAAAACAGGCAAGGTTGAGGCAAGGTTAAAAGAGCTAAGGGAACAGGCGGATCAGCTGGCCAAAGAGGCAGCGCAGAAGGACGCAGAGAAGGCTTGCCTTACCAGAGTGCAGAAGCGGCAGATACTGGCAGGCATAGCGACAGACCCGCAGTCCTGCGTATCGGATATCTGCCGGGCCATTGACCTGGACAATAAGATGCAGGGGGAATACATCGAGAAGGTCAGCGTCTCCGGTGAGATCAATAATCCCTTTGCCGGGATGAGCACGGCAGACCTGTTAAAGCTGGCAGGTGAACGAATGTGACAGCAACCAAAGAGGACATCATCAGAGGGGCACGGTGCGAGCTTTCCAGACGGTCGTTCTGGTGGTACTGCCGAACCGTGGCGCCGGACTTCTATAAACCGGAAAGAACTTTCCTGAAGGACTTTTGCGATACCTTGCAGGACTTCCTTGGGAGTGATGAAAGCGTGCTGATCGTCAACATGCCGCCCCGGCACGGTAAGAGCTACACAGTGAGCCATTTTGTGGAGTGGGTGCTGGGCGTGGATAAGACCAGGAAGATCATGACCGGCTCTTACAACGAGACGCTTTCCACGAACTTCTCCAAGAATGTCCGCAACACCATCATGGAGGTAAAGGCAGACAGGGACAGGATCGTCTACTCTGACATCTTCCCCGGCAGCCGGATCAAGTACGGTGACGCTGCTATGAACATGTGGAGCCTGGAAGGCGCGTACAACAGCTACCTTGCCACATCTCCCAGGGGCACAGCTACCGGCTTTGGCTGCTCCCTTATGATTATTGATGATATCATCCGCTCCGCAGAGGATGCCTATAATGCCAACGTGCTGGAAGGGCATTGGAACTGGTTTACCAACACCATGCTCTCTCGTCTGGAAGAAGGCGGCAAGATCATCGTGGTCATGACGCGCTGGCACTCGGAAGATCTGGCAGGACGGCTCATGGCGGCCAGGCCGGATGCAAAGGTGATCCTGTACAAGGCAGTACAGGACGATGGCTCCATGCTCTGCCCGGAGATTCTCTCCAAAGCGTCCTACATCCAGAAGACCAAGGACATGGGCGCCGAGATCGTAGAAGCCAACTACCAGCAGACACCCATTGACATAAAGGGCAGGCTCTATACCGAGCTGAAGACATACACAGAGCTTCCGCATGATGCCGAGGGGAAACCGCTCTGGACAGCAGTTAAGAACTACACCGACACGGCCGATACCGGCGACGACTATCTGTGCAGCATCAATTATGCGGTATACAACCGCGAGGCCTATGTGATCAACGTCCTGTTTACCAAAGAGGGCATGGAGATCACAGAGCCCGCGACAGCAAAGATGCTGCAGGAAGATGGCGTCAACGTGGCCGATATCGAATCGAACAACGGCGGCCGCGGCTTTGCGAGAGCAGTCGAGCGGATCTTAAAAGAGAAATACCGGACGAATCATACCGTGATCCATCCGTTTACACAGACAAAAAATAAACAGTCAAGAATTCTGTCCAACAGTGCCTGGGTGATGCAGCATATCTATTTCCCGGCGAACTGGCGGGACAGGTGGCCGGCTTTTTATCTGGCCTTGACGAAATACCAGAAGGAAGGTCGAAACGCCCACGATGATGCACCGGATGCTGTGACAGGCATTGCGGAGAAGCTGGGAGCGGGTTCGACCTTTAGTTTTGAGTAGGGGCAAAAGATGTTTGACTTTGGAATGAGCCTGATGGCTGGCATCAACAGAATAATCCGGGAAGGCGGCAAGGATCACCTGACCGAGCGTGAATTCATGCAGCGGGAGCTTAACCATTTCCTTCACTCCCCGGAGCGGCGAATGATGCTGGCAGGAGAAAGCTACTTCCTGGGAGATCAGGACATCCGCTTAAAGGAGCGCACAGCCATCGGTGAGGATGGACAGCCTCATCCGGTCCACAACCTGCCGAACAGCAGGCTGGAGGATAACCAGTACAGAAAGATGGTGCTGCAGAAAGCCAACTATCTGACAGGCAAGCCGGTATCCATGCAGAGCGACGATGCTGCGTATCTGGACGCATTAAAGACCATCTTCAATGCAGGATGGGACAGAAAGCTTCGGGGCATCACAGAGAGCGCACTGAATGAGGGAATTGCGTGGGTGTTTCCCACCTATGCCGCAGACGGGCACTTTGTCCTCAGAGTCTTCCCGGGCTATGAGATATGCCCCGGATGGGCAGATTCCGAGCACGAGGTTTTGGAATACGCTTACCGGATCTATCCGGTGGAGGTATACGAAGGCAAGACCATCACAAAGACCATCTGGAAGATAGAGGTGTACACGCCGAATGGTATTGATTACTACGAGACCAACGGCTACGGTATGGAGCCTGTCCCATGTGATCCCTGGCATCAGGATTACCTGGTCATCACGGACGAGGACGGCCACGAAGAGGGGTACAACTGGTCACGGATTCCCCTGGTGCCCTTTAGGGCGAACCGGTACGAGACGCCCCTGATCAAGGGAGTAAAGAGCCTGCAGGATGCCATCAATACCATCCTGTCCAACTTCTCCGACAACATGCAGGAGGATACCAGAAACACTATCCTTGTCCTGGTCAACTATGACGGTGAAAACCTTGGGAGCTTCCGGCAGAACCTTGCAACCTACGGCGCGGTCAAGGTGGCCAGCGTGGACGGCGTGCAAGGAGATGTAAAGACCCTGCAGGTGGCGGTCAATGCAGAGAACTACAAGGCAATTTTAGAGATCCTCAAAAAGGCCATCATCGAGAATTGCATGGGATACGATGCGAAGGACGACCGCCTCTCCGGCACGCCCAACGAGATGAACATCCAGTCCATGTACAACGATATAGACATGGATGCCAATTCCATGGAGACGGAGTTCCAGGCATCCTTAGAACAGCTTCTCTGGTTCGTAAAGGCGCATCTGGCCAACATCGGTGCAGGATCCTTCGATGATTCCAGAGTTAGCTTTATCTTTAACCGAAGCGTGATGATGAACCAGGCAGAGCAGATCAACAATGCCAGGAATTCTGCCGGTATCATCTCTGACGAGACCATCATGGCACACCATCCGTGGGTCACAGATGTGGCAGAAGAGATGGAGCGGCTGCAGAAGCAGAAGGAGGAGAACCTGACACAGTACGGCTTTGGTGCTGGGAATCCCTTCGAGGGAAAGCAGAAAAAGGATGACGTGGACGAGGACGATGCAGACAAGGACGACGTAGACGAGGATGAAGAGCAGTAAATACTGGAAAGCCCGCATGGAAGCCGTAGAGGCGGCAGGCTACAAAATCGGATACGAAGCATACAAGGAATCAGAGGCTGCCCTAAATCTGGCAGAGCAGGAGCTTTTAAAGCAGATAGAAAAGTGGATCAACCGGATCGCAGAGGAGAACGGCATCAGCTACGCGAAGGCCAGAGAGCTGCTGACCAAGGGCGAGCTGGAGGAGTTTAAGTGGGATGTAAACCAGTACATCGAGAAAGGCCGCGGCAATGCCCTCAGCGGTGCGTGGATGCACGAACTTGAAAATGCTTCTGCCAGGGCACATATATCGAGACTGGAAGCCATGCGGCTGCAGCTTCGCCAATACATCGAAGAAGCCTACAACGTGCAGCTTGGCTCTACCCAAAAAGCCCTGACGTCAATCTATGAGTCTGAATATTATCACACGGCCTATGAAATCCAGAAGGGCGTGGGTGTAGGCTGGCAGATAGGCGGCATCAATACAAAGGCAGTTAATAGAGTCCTTGCCAAGCCATGGACAGCAGATGGTCACGAGTTTTCGGCGCGGATCTGGAACAACAGGGCGGAGATGGTGGGAAAGCTCCATCAGGAGCTGACGAGACAGATCATCACCGGCGACGCACCGGATAAGGCCATCACGGAGCTGTCAAAATATGTGAAGCAGGAGGCAGGCCGTGCCAGGCAGAAAGCGGGCACCCTTGTCATGACAGAGGCGGCCGCCATCGGCAACCAGGCACAGCACGACTGCTTCAAAGATCTGGATGTCGAACAGTTCGAGGTGGTGGAAACACTGGATTCCCACACCTGTGAAATGTGCGGAGACATGGATGGGCGACATTACCCCATGACCACCTTTGAGATAGGCGTTACCGCCCCGCCATTCCATCCGAACTGCAGAGGGTGCATTGCACCGTACTTCGACGATGAGTTCCAGCCGAAGAAGCGAGCGGCACGGGATGAAGAGACCGGCGAGACTGTCATGGTCGATAATATGACCTATAAGGAATGGAAAAAGGAATTTGTAGTAGACGGTGCACAGGAATACAGAGAGGTGAAACGTGGCGAGGAAAGAGATTTCCATCTGGGAAACGGAGAAACCAAAACAATAATCAATGCAAAACGTGTCACAACTTACAGTACGCCTGTATATGTATCTGATAAGGCAAGTATAAAACCAAAGCTGCTTCAGCGAATAAATAAAAATACAGAAGATGCCATGAAACTGTACGGCATTGACGAGGATAGCAAGCCGACGATTGTTATAGCAAAGTATACAGAGCTTGGAAATACAGCCGGAAAATATGATCCGAAAACCAACACTGTTTATTATTCAGATGGGCTAAAGAACAAGGCGGTGCTGGAACAAGTGGGCGGCGAAAGTATGACGGAGTATCACGAGATTTGGCATGCGCGTCAGGTTGAGGAATTCAGAAAAGCAGGCTGGGTAATAAACAAGGAAAATTATAGGGCTTACATAGAAGCATTGGATGCTAAATGTAAGGCGCGTCTTGCACGCGATAGAGATGGTGTCTATAATACAATTAAAGAAAGTCCATATGCGAGATGTATGATGGCTGATAACCGCTTTAGTGAAGTCGAAGCAGAGTACATAGCGAGAAATAGAGGTAAGGCACATGAATGGATTCTCTCCCAAGGAAAAAGAACTATGGGATAAAGTAGAACCATACGTTATATTAAGTTTAGAAGGCTCTAGGCTCAGAGACGATGCTCCTAAAGAAGCGATAGATGCCATGAAAGAGCTTCACGAAATACTTGAACGTTCATTAGAAGTATAAAGGGGAGAATAAACAGCGATGCGGATAATTAAAGAAATGGATCTGCAGGATGGACAGCTAAATGTTGTCGCAGCTGGAAAGAGAAGTTTCATTGCAGACTTCACTGGGAAAGTGCTGATATATGAAAAAATAGCAGAGGTTTCTGTTCTTGGCAATCATTGCAAGGGTAAAAAGCATATATATGCGTCATTCATTGCCTGCGACAAAGAATCTTACTTTGGGGATCGCAATATTCATTCCGGTATGGTTTTTGACGCCAGTGGAAAAGTAGAAGGAAGCGACGGCGTGTATAGAAATGTTTTATTTGCTGGAATGCGGATGGAAGATACAGACCCGATAGAAAGCACGATTACATTTGAAATACCTGATTATGAACTTATCGAAAGTCTTTTGAAAATGTAGATATTTTTAAAGGCAACGGAGCTGATTGTCCAGGCTTTGATATTTAATAAACTTGAAAGGAGCACAATATGGAAAGACATTTTTTAAGAGAGATGAAATTTGTAAACGGTGTGCTTAGTATTACAAAGGGTGGACGGCGATATAAGGTATCAGATTGCGAGCCTATGGTCAAGGTCTATGAT
>CAVKQI010000016.1:17944-32501 GCA_963658405.1 bacterium
GTCTATGATTGTGTGACGCAGGTTCCGATGTTAAATAGGGGTATAACTGTAAAGCATAGAGAGCTTAGAATTGTTCTGTGCGAAGATAATAAACCGCAAAAGTGGGTAACAGAAGATACATTCAATGGCGTGACGAGCTTTGAACTGAGTATGGAATATTTGAGAGAAGATGGCGAATATGTGGCCGTTGTACTTAACAATCTAAGTCCGATAGTTATTGATCTCAATGAAGAATGGGAATTTGAAGTATTGGATCGCGATGTAGTGAAGAAACTGGCATCCTTCTAAAATAACAAAATATCTACACTATGGAACCACCGCAGGAGACTGTGGTGGTTTTCTTATGCCGTAAATCTGGGTGATCCCAACGGGATGCAGGGTCCGACTCCCTGCTGCGGCTATAGCCTGCCGGGCGTAAAGCGGCAAAAACCAACCAACACAGGAGAGCGAACTCGTTAAAAGCGTAGAGAGGATGGAAAGTTTGAACAAAATGCCTGATGGCATTTTATTCGAACTCCAAGGATGCCGCAAGCGTCATCCTTGGGAATCGCATCAGGGAATTCGCCTTCGCGAAATTCCCTTCGCGTTGCCGCAATAAATTGCGGCAGAAAGGAAGAAAAATGAACAGGAAGACACTGGAAGACATGGGACTTACCAAAGAGCAGGTTGATCAGATCATGAAGGAGAACGGCGAGAGCATCGAGAGCACCAAAGCCAAGATGCAGGAGCAGATCGACGAGATCACGAAAGACCGGGACGGATATAAGACCCAGATCGCAGACCGGGACAAGCAGCTGGAAGAGCTCAAAAAGAGTGCGGAGAGCACCGAGGAGCTGACAGCGAAGGTCACGGAGCTGCAGGAAGCCAACAAGACAGCCGCCAAGGAGCACGAGGCACAGATCAAAGAGCTCCGGGTAAATGCCGCTGTGGACAAGGCACTGACAGAAGCAGGAGCAAGGAACAGCAAGGCTGTTCGCGCACTGTTAGATCTCACAAAGGCAGAGCTTGACCAGGACGGAACGGTCAAGGGCCTGGGAGATCAGCTAAAGACACTGCAGAAGGCAGAGGACTCCGCATTCCTGTTCAACGCAAAGCCGCAGGTAAAGATAAAGGGCGCACAGCCGGGGGCATCCTCGGACGGCGTACCGGGAGCGGCAAAAGGCCTTACCAGAGACCAGATCACAAAGATGAGCTACAAGCAGCTTGTGGCTCTTAAAGCATCTGATCCGGAAGGCTTTGAATCAGCAATGTCCGGAGAAAATTCCGGTGAATAAAAAAAGAAAGGAAGTAATAAAACATGGCAACTACCAAGCTTGCAAATCTGTTTGACCCTGAAGTTGTTGCAGCTATGATCAGCGCAAAGCTCCCTAAGGCAATCCGCTTTTCTCCCTTTGCAACCATTGACAACACACTGGCAGGACAGCCGGGCGATACCATCACGGTTCCTAAGTTTTCTTATATCGGTGACGCGGAGGACGTGGCAGAGGGCGCAGATATCCCGCTGACTGCTCTCACCCACACCACCCAGAAGATCACTGTAAAGAAGGCAGGCAAGGGCGTAGAGCTGACCGACGAGGCAGTACTGTCCGGTTACGGCGACCCGCAGGGTGAGGCTGTCAATCAGCTGGTGCTCTCCATCGCTTCCAAGGTAGATGCAGACTGTGCATCTGTCCTGCAGACCGGCACTAAGACCAAGGCGGCCGGTGCGGTGATCTCCTATAACGGCATCGTGGATGCTGTTGACCTCTTCGAAGAGGAGAGCCCGGATCCCTTCAGCAAGGTGATGTTTATCAATTCCAAGCAGATGACCACCATCCGCAAGGATGCCAATTTCCTCTCCCTGGACAAGTATCCGGCACCCAAGGGCGCTGTGGTGCTGACCGGCTGCATCGGCTCTATTGCTGGCGTACAGATCGTTGTATCCAACAGAATCGCAGAGATCGCAGGAGCCTCCGGCGCAGCTTCCACCTACAAGAACCCCATCGTGCAGCTCGAGGTGGACTCCGAGACCGGCATCGCACTTCCTGCCCTTACTATCTACATGAAGAGAGGTGTGCAGGTGGAGACCGACAGGGACATCGTAGCCAAGAAGACCGTGCTTACCGCTGACCAGCACTATGCTGCAGCACTGACCAATGATGCCAGAGTAGTGGTGGCCACCTTCAACGCATAGGAGGGCTGACCATGGGAATGCTGCTGAGGCGCAAACGTCTGCAGAAGGAGCAGGAAGCTGTCAAGGCGCCTGCTCCTGTAAAGGCAGAAAAGACGGAGAAAGCAGGGAAAAAGCCTGCTAAAGCAAAGGAGAAAGTTTGAAAGTAATGCATGATGGCATTTCTTTCAGGGAATTCGCCTACGCGAAATTCCCTTCGCGCTGCCGCTGCAAGCAGCGGCATAAGGAGGTAGTGATGGAAAAGGATGAACTGATCGCACTGATGAAAAGAACGCTGAAGGCCAAGGGCTTCACAGGGTGCGAAACTGCAGAAACTGCGGAGCTTTTAGAGGATGCACTTGCACGGGCGGATCAGTTTATCTGCAACTTCTGTCATATCTCTGAGATCCCGGACGGTCTTCTGTACGCCAGGACGGACATGGCCTGCGGGTACTTCCTGCAGGATCTGTACAATACAGGAGGGCTGGATGAGGTGTACGGTATCTCCGGCACAGTGTCGTCTTTAAAGATCGGTGACACACAGGTGAACTACACGGACGGAACAGCCAGCGCCAACACAAGGGTGTTATCTATGATTGATGAGCTGACAAACGGAAAGCGGGGTGATCTGTTACGTTATCGGAAGCTCTGTTGGTAATGCAGCGAAAAGCAATAGAATCCATGTTAGAAGATACCGGCACGGTCTACGCACAGACAGAGCACGTGGAAAACGGCAGAACAAAGAAGGTGGTCTCGTGCGTTTATCAGGATATTCCCTGCAGGCTGTCTTTTTCCAGCATCTTGGCCACCTCGGCAGGAGACGGCGCCGATAAAGCGCCCCAGACAGTGAAGCTGTTTGTGCTGCCCGATGTGGAGATCAAGGCAGGAAGCCGCATCCATGTGGTGCGAGCATCCGGTGCGGTGAGTGACTGGAGAGCCGCAGGGCGCCCGGCAGACTACCAGACACACAAAGAGTACGTGCTGGAGCCCTTGGAGGTATATACATGAGTATTGGCGGCTGCGAATTTGGCGATTTAAAAAGGCTGCAGAAACAGCTGGAAGAGCTGTCAGAGGACAGCATCACACTGGAAAGATTCTACGAATCCTGCGCCAAGGAACTGGCCGCCAGACTCCTGGCAAAGGTCATCAAGCGAACGCCGGTGGGTGTATACCCGGAAAGCTCCGGTAAGCAGGGCGGAACCCTCCGAAGAGGATGGACGGCCGGTGAGTCCGGGAATGCGGCGGCTTATGCCAACTCCCTCCATGTGAGGCAGGAAGGCAATAACTACGTGGTGGAGATCACCAATCCGGTGTATTATGCGCCCTACGTGGAATTCGGCCACCGGACAGCCAACCACAAGGGATGGGTAGAAGGATATTATATGCTGACCATCTCCGAGATAGAGCTGCAGGGAGAGGCAAAAGGTATCCTGGAACGGAAGATTGCAAAATTCTTAAAGGAGCATCTGAAATGACAACAGAACAGCTGATAGATGGCATTGTCGGTGCTATCTCAGAGGAATTCGGCGCATTCTATCCCATCCGCACGGAAAATAACGAGCAGGGCCTTGAAGGGCCCTGCTTTTACGTGAAATGCATCCGGCCGGTCAAGAATCGTTTCTTCTGGAAGCGGTATCACAGGACATGGCAGATGGCTGTGTATTACTTCCCCAGGGAGCGCACCATATCAGAAGCCTACGAGCCGAATGTGGAGCGCAACGAGGTGGCAGAAAGGCTGTTTGATTGTCTGGATATGTTCCCGGTGGGCGAGTCTAAGGTAATGCCTACAGACAAGGAAACCACAGAGTCGGACGGTGTTCTGGTCATGACCTTTAACGTAGAGATGTACGTTACAAAGGAAGATGACGCGGAGCTGATGCAGTCCCAGACAACCACGCTGGAGGTGGAATGATGGCCGAAAAAAAGACGACTGTAAAAAAAGCGGCTGTTAAAAAGGCAGCCGCAGAAAAGATGAATGTTAAAAAGGACGCGCTTTTTACTGGAAAGCGGCTGATCTGTTCGGAACACTTCCGGGAGCTGCGGGATGTGGCAGAGGCGGTCCTTGATGCGGACAGATCGTATACCTTGAAAGAGGCAGACGAGGTAGTCCTGAACTATATGAAAGGAAAGGTGAACTAAATGGCTTTAGGTGGAGGTACTTTTACCGCTCAGAATAAAGCGCTGCCGGGCACTTATATCAACTTCGTGTCTGTGAAGTCAGTCGGAAACGGACTGTCCGAGAGAGGCGTGGCCACCATGCCCCTGCTGCTTGATTGGGCACCGGACGGCGTGTTTAAGGTAAGCCAGAGCGACTTTTACAAGAATGCAAAGGAGATCTTTGGATATGACTACACCGCAGACGAAATGAAGCCCCTGCGGGAGCTCTTCCGCAACGTAACTACGCTCTATGCGTATAACTTGCAGGGAGGCGGAACCAAGGCATCTGCCGGACTTGCTACCGCTAAGTGCGCGGGTGTAAGAGGCAATGATCTTAACTACAGTGTGGCAGAAAACCCGGATGACGGCACAATGTTCGATGTGTCCCTGTACCTGGACGGTGTGTGCGTAGATACCCAGACAGTGGCAAAGGCATCTGATCTGGTGGATAACAGCTACGTGGTATGGAATGATGAGGCAACCCTCACGACTGCCACTGTGGTCAATCTCACCGGCGGCACCAATACCGAAGCGACCGGAGACAGCTACAAGAAGTATCTGGATGCGATCGAGTCCTATACATTCAATGTCATGGGCATTGCCACCACAGACGAGAGCACCCAAAAGACCGCTGTGAGCTTTGCAAAGCGCATGCGCACCGACTGCGGCATCAAGTTCCAGCTGGTACTCTTCCAGTGTGCGGCAAACTATGAGGGCGTTATCAGCGTAGACAACACCACCTCCGAAGACAATGCGGCGCTGGTGTACTGGGTAACGGGTGCAGAGGCTGGCTGCAAGGTGGAAAGCTCTCTGATGAATACAGAATACGACGGCGAGTATACCGTCAATACAGCATATACCCAGAGTACACTGGAAAAAGCTCTGAAGGCCGGCAAGTTCGTTCTGCATAAGGTGAACGGCGTCACCAGAGTATTGAGAGACATCAACACCCTTGTTACCTACACAGACACCAAGGGTGAGATCTTCTCCGACAATAAGGCAGTCAGGGTGTGCGACCAGATCGCCAGCGACATTGCGTCCCTGTTTGTGACAAAGTATATCGGCAAGATCCCCAACGACAATGCAGGTCGCATCTCTCTGTGGAATGATGTGGTGGATCTGCACAACTCTCTGGCTACACTGCGGGCAATCGAAAACTTCGATTCCGAAGACATCACCGTCGAGCAGGGTGATAACAAGAATTCTGTAGTGATTACAGACTGCATCACCATCACAGGCACGATGGAACAGCTGTACATGACCGTCAAGGTCGCATAAGGAGGTTAAGACATGGCAAAAAGAAACGGTATAATGAAGGGCCGTGATACAGTCTCCGGCTCTCTGGGGGAGTGCTACTTTACCTTAGATGGCAGACGCTACAACGGCATGCAGTTCATTTCTGTCGAGGCAAAGATCGAGAAGACCAAGAAGGAAGTGCCCATCCTTGGTCAGACCGGCAAGGCAAACAAGGCCACCGGCTGGAAGGGAACAGGTTCCGCTACGCTTCACTATTGCAGTTCTACGTTCAGGAAGAAGATGGCAGAGTACATGAAGAGCGGCGAGGACTTCTATTTTGACATGCAGGTGTCCAACGAAGATCCCACCTCTGCAGCCGGTCGGCAGTCTGTCATCCTGAAAAACTGCAACATTGATAATCTGATCATTGCAAAGATCGACGCTGACTCCGATACACTGGATGAGGACTTCGATTTTACCTTTGACGGAATTGAGATGCCGGAGAGCTTCACCGAGCTGGACGGCATGTAATAAAGTGCGCAATAGATTGCGGATGCATAGGCAGACGTCGCCGAAAAGGGAAATCCTCCGCCCCTGGCATCCGCTGTACGGAGGATACAGGAGGGCAACAACATGGCATTAAATTTAAAGCTGTTTTTAAAAGAGAATAAGAAGCCTCTGGCGGTGCGGAAGTACGCGCCTACCAAATCCATCACAGATGCGAAGGGCAAGCCGGTGGAGTGGACCTTTAAGGCAATCTCCGAGGATGTCCTGGAAGAGCTCCGGGAGCAGTGCACAAAGAATGTTCCTATCACAGGAAAGCCCGGGCAGTATATGCCGAAGGTCAATACGAACAAGCTGACCAGGATGATGATCACCCGGTGCGTGGTGGAGCCTGACCTGCAGAATGCAGAGCTTCAGGATTCCTACGGCGTCAATAACCCGGAGGCACTTCTGGCGGAGCTGGTGGATCTCCCCGGCGAGTACGTGAACCTTCAGAACTTTGTCAGCGACCTGTGCGGTTTTGATACTTCCATGGAAGAGAAAGTAGACGAGGCAAAAAACTGATAGAGGGTCCTGAAGCGGACCCCATGGCAGTATATGCTTATTTTTGCTTCCGCAAGTTCGGCATGCTGCCGAGTAAGTTTGACGCACTGGAGACCAACGAAAAAGCCCTGGTCATTGCCTTTATACGGAAATGGTGTAAAGATAAAGAGGCGCAGGAAAAGCAGCTCAAACACAAGATGAAGAAGTAGGTGCAGGATGGCAACTTTAACCTCGGCAATTAAATTAAATGACCAGATGACTGCACAGCTGAAGGCAGCGGCAGAGCAGACGGAAAATCTCGTAAACATGATGAGCCGTCTTGACACGGTTCTGCAGAACATAAACGGCGCGGAGAACCTGCCCACCGTCATGGAAGCGGCGGCACAGGCTACCGAAGCGGCAAAAGACGAGCAGGAAAAGGAAAACGAAGCGCTTGAGACCGGCGCAAGGAGTGCAGATACCTTCCTCACCAAGATCAAAGGCATTGCGGCGGCGTATCTTTCCATGAAAGGACTGGAATCTGTCATAGGTGCATCTGATGAGCTTGTCAGCAACACAGCGCGTCTGCAGATGATGGTGGAAAACTTTGCCGGTGATAATACAGCAGCCGATCAGATCAGCGCCCAGACAGACAACCTGATGAATCAGGTGTATGCGGCAGCCAACCGCTCCCGGGCTTCGGTCGGCGACCTGATGGATGTAGTGGCCAGATTCGGCAACAACGCAAAGGATGCCTTTGGGTCAACGGATGAAGTAGTCAGATTTGCAGAGCTTGTGCAGAAGCAGATGACCATCGGAGGCGCAAGCACGCAGGAGGCTTCCAACGCTATCCTGCAGTTATCCCAGGCACTGGGCTCCGGTGTACTTAGAGGCGACGAGCTCAATTCTATCTTTGAGCAAGCGCCCAACCTGATCCAGACAATCGCGGATTACATGGATGTACCAATAGGAGAGATCCGGGAGCTGGCGTCAGAAGGGAAACTGTCCGCCGACATTGTAAAAAACGCAGTCATGAGTGCCGGTGATGAGATAGACGCACAGTTTGAAAAAATGCCGGCCACCTTCGGCCAGGTAATGACACTGATCCAGAATCACGCGCTGCAGTCTTTTCAGCCGGTGCTAAACAGGCTAAACGATGCCCTAAATTCGGACATCGGCAGCACAGCCATGCAGACAGCATTCAACAGCCTTGCATCGGCGGCCAATGTGGCGATGAATGCTATGGAAATGCTTGGTAATGCGATCCGGTGGGTGCAGCAAAACAGCGCGTGGCTGGAGCCTGTGGCATGGGGCGTGGTGACTGCGCTCACAGCATATACAGCTGTAGCGGCGGTATCCACCGCATTGACAACGGCTGACTCTATAGCAAAGGGTGTGCATGCTGCGGCTGCGGCAATGAATACAGGAGCAACACTTGCAGAAACAGCGGCAACATATGGCCTTAATGCAGCGTTGGCAGCCTGCCCTATTACATGGGTAGTGGCGGCCATCCTGGCGGCCGTGTCGGCGCTGATCGCCTTCGGTACATGGGCGGCTACATCTGCCGGTATTGCTAACTCTGCCATCGGTACGGTGGCTGGGGCAGTGATGGTGGCATTGGCAGTCGTGGAAAATCTATTCCTTGGAATTGCTAACTTTATCATGACGATAATGGCTAACCTTTACAATATGTTCCAATCCTTCGCAGATGCCTTCGGTATGATCTTTAATAACCCGGTGGCAGCTATCGAGGCACTGATGCTGTCATTGTTTAACTTTATTATCGGCATAGTGAGTGCGGCGGCTGCAGCGATTGATACAGTGTTCGGTTCCAACCTGCAGGGCGCTGTGGAAGGCTTCCAGTCAAAGGTACAGGCAAAGGTTGACGCTAAGATCGAGGAAGGCGGCGGAAAGGTATCTGAAAAGGCTACTGCCTCCGATTGGACAATAAGGCAAAAATACAGCGATGCATGGGATACAGGCGCCAAGTGGGGAGACAACCTCTCCAGTAAACTAAAAAGTGCTCTGAACGGCTCTTCTATATCCAGCGATCTGGAAAAGATGGGAAGTTATGGCGCAGACACATCGGCAAGCTCTGCGGCCACAGCAGACAATACCGGCAGTATCAGCGATAAGCTGGACGATACCGAAGAGGATATCGCATACCTGTGCGACATCGCGGAAAGGGATGCTATCAACCGCTTTACGACAGCTTCCATCAACGTGGATATGACGAACAATAATACAGTAAACAGCGGCCTTGACCTGGACGGCATCATGAACGACCTGGCTGTGAGCCTTAACGGCGCTATGGCACAGGTGGCAGAAGGGAGTCATGTATCATGAGCTATAGCTTTTATTTAAACGGCACATTGATGCCGGTCGCTCCCAGCAAGCTGAAACTGAAGATAGACAATAATAATGACACGGTAAACCTCATCAATGAAGGCGACGTGAACATTTTGAAGAAAGCAGGGCTGACGGAAATATCGTTCTCCCTGCTTCTTCCGAATAAGGACTACCCTTTTATACAGGGAGGATACCAACCGGCTTCGGTTTATCTGGAGCTGTTTGAGAGCCTGAAAACATCCAGAGAACCCTTCGTATTCACAGTCACCAGAAACCTGCCAAAGAACGGGAGCTTGTACGGCACTTCGATGATGGTGTCCATGGAGACATACACCATCACAGAGGATGCAGAGGAATATGGCTTTGACTGCGGCGTGGATATCACGCTGAAGCAGTACAGAGCCTACGGCACCAGAAATGTAAGAATTACAGAAACAAAGGCGGCTGCCGAGACGGTGCGGGCATCTACTTCCGGGAACAAGCCGGAGGGGACACAGTATACCGTGAAGGAAGGGGACAACCTGGTGGCTATCGGAAGAACCTACTACAACAGTGACAAAGCCTGGAATGACATCTACCAGGCGAACACGGAAGTGATAGGTTCCAATCCAAACCTGATCTATCCCGGACAGGTCCTGACACTGCCATAAGGAGGAAGGATGGAGAATACAACGTATACTCTCATGATCGTTCATGAAGGCACCAGCTTCCTGCCGGTGGTAAAAAGCGGCATCAGCTGGGAGACACAGAGATCCGGCTCACCCGGGTCTCTTTCTTTTACGGTATACAACGACGGCTCTGCGACGATAGCGAACGGTGACGCGGTTTATTTTAAGGATGGCGACATCAAGGTGTTCTATGGTTTTGTATTCACGATCAAGCAAAAGAAAGACCATCTGCTGGATATAACAGCCTATGACCAGCTCCGTTACCTGAAGAACAAACACACGTATAACTACAAGAATAAAGAAACGGGAGAGCTGCTGCGGATGATGGCGGAGGACTTCCGGTTAAACTGCGGAGACCTGGCATCAACCGGCTATCCTATGACCAGAACAGAGAAGGACAAGACGCTGTTTGACATGATCGGCAATTCTTTAGACCGCACCGTGCAGGCCACCGGACAGCTGTATGTGCTGTATGACGACTTCGGAAGCCTTGCCCTGAAGAATATCGCAGATCTGCAATATAACCTGCTGATTGACGAGGAGACGGCAAAAAACTTTGATTATTCCAGGTCTATAGATTCGGAGACCTACAACAAGGTAAAGCTCACCTATGAAGACTCTGAATCAGGAGAGCGAAAGGCTTACATAGCCCAGTCCGGGGAGAATATCAATAAATGGGGTGTGCTGCAGTATACGGACACCATCGACAAGGACGAAGACGGCGCCACAAAAGCCAATGCCCTTCTGGATCTGTACAACGAAGAAACAAGAAACCTGACGATCAGTGAAGCGTTTGGAGATTCCAACATCCGGGCAGGGTCTCTTCTGGCTGTAAAGCTGGAGTTTGATGACATCTCTATCAGCAACCTGATGCTGGTGGAAAAGGCGAAGCACACCTATTCGGAAAGCCTCCATACCATGGATCTGACAGTCAGAGGCGGAAAGTTCAAGGCGTAAATATGCTGAATGGCAACGATATTTTGGCAATCATAAAAAAGGCAGCTGTGGAGGCTGTCAACGAAGGAGACCCCACCAGGGTGATCTATGGCACCATCACCGGTGTAGAGGAAGAGAGTGGAAAAGTCCTTGGTGTGCACGTAGACGATGACCTGGACTTCGATGAGGAACAGATAGAGCTTAACTTTGATACGCCCAGGGAATACCAGAACCGAAAGGTAAAGGTAAAGCATCCGCTCATTGCAGAGGTTCGCAAGCTCTTTGAGGAGATCAATACATCAGAAGCCTGCCGGGAGGTCTTTTCCGGTACTTATGAGCTTTGCAAGGACGATGGCTGTGAGGATGATGAGATGATGGTCACTGTAAAGGATTACTTAAAAGAAGGGGACCCTGTTATCATCACCCAGGCGCAGGGTGGGCAGAAATTTACCATATCCGGAAGATTATAAGATGGCTGCAAGCAGCGGCATAAGGAGGTACAAATGATACCGGCAACGAATGATCACGAGGTGCTGCGTGCCCTCCTGTTTGAGACAGACCCATCCTATACCTATAAGATCCTGATTGACAGCAGTCAGATCAAAGGAAACACAGACGGACAGGGGGCAATGGTGCAGGCTATCTACAAGATTTTGAATACAGAAAGATATGCCTATCCGATCTATTCCTGGAATTACGGGATAGAGCTGCGGGATCTCTTTGGCCAGAGCATGGCCTACATCGCCACAGAACTGGAAAGAAGAATCAAAGAGTCGCTTCTGGCAGATGAGCGGATCACAGCGGTAGATGGCTTTTCTTTCTCCTATCCGTCAAGGAATGCCATTCACGTGGATTTTACAACGCATACAATTTTCGGCGATATTCTGACCGGAAAGGAGATTGATAATGTCACTGTTTGATATGACTTTTTCCGGGATCCTGCAAAGGATGCTGGATAAGGTCTCTGCAAAATATGACAAACGAGAAGGGGCGGTCATTTATGACGCATTGGCACCGGTGGCCATGGAACACAGCCTGCTCTATATCGACATGCAGACACTGGAAAAAGAAATGTTCGCCGACACAGCTTCCAGAGAGTATCTGATCAAGCACGCAGCCGAGCGGGATATAGAGCCCAAAGAAGCCACAAAGGCCATGTGGTATGCAAAGATTGAGCCAAAGGAATTGTTTGTATCCAATGGGGAGCGCTTTAGCGCCTCTTCCATGAATCTGGTGGTAATCTCTAAGGAGTCGGAGGATACCTACAAGATGGAATGTGAGACCGCCGGAACAGTCGGTAACACGCTGGATCATAAGTTAAGGCCCGTGAATAACATCAGCGGCCTGACATCGGCTACCCTGACAGAATTGGCAGATGCCGGGACAGATGAGGAAAGCACGGAAGACTTCCGGGCAAGATACCTTGCGGTACTGCGAAAACCTGCCACCAGCGGCAATGCGCAGGAATATTACAACTGGGCAATGTCGGTGGATGGTGTGGGTGCTGCCAAGGTCTACCCACTGGCAGATGGCCCCGGGACGGTAAAAGTAGTCATCACAGACGCAGAGAAAAAGGCTGCATCTGCGCAGCTGATCAACGAAGTAAAGGAATACATCGAATCGGTGCGGCCGATAGGCGCTTCAGTGACGGTGAAGTCAGCAGAAGAGTTGACAGTCAATGTGGCCGCTACCGTCACGCTGGCAGCGGGCGAGAATATAGCCAGCGCTGTCAATAAGTTTGAAATCGCATTATCTGACTATCTCTCCGATGTCGCTTATTCCGCCACAAAGATTCCGCTTTCTATGGTTGGCAAGATTCTTCTGGATACAGAAGGCGTATCGGACTATACAGGGCTTACATTGAATGGAACGGCATCCAATGTCGCTGTGGAGGATGACCAGGTAGCAGTGCTGGGAACAGTCAGTCTGGAGGTGAGTGCCTGATGGAAGTAAGGAAATTTACGGAAAAACAGAATAAAACGCAGGGGAGCGCTTACTCTATCGAGGAAGTGGTGGAAATGCCTTCCTCCGGTGTTTATGAAGGAGAGCTTCTGCACGACAACATTGATGATGACACTCTGGTGGTCTGCACCGGTGCCAAGCAGTCCGGCAGGGAACTGACCTATTCCACCAAGACGCCATCCGGCAGACCGTGGGCGCGGATCATTCACGTAGAGACGACAGAACCCTACATCTACATCAGCTATGAGTATGAAGGTGACGAGGTGGAAGCAGATGACATCAATACCCTGCAGGATGAGATCAACAAGTGCCAGAAGGAAATCAACGCTATAAATGTTGAGGCCTTCGGCTCTGCGACAGGCTACACCTGGAATCGCCTTGCCGGGATCACAGAGGAGGATTAAGCATGCTTGGGGATCCTATGTATGGCGAAGTCCTCTATGGCGAGGATAAAAACGGAGAACGAATCTATGAGCTCCCGGAAAAATATACCGATCTGATCAAGTATGTGCCGCCTTTTGTCGCTGATCTTAGCGAGATGGCGGCACTTTTGAAAGCGCAGGGGTATGAGGTGGGAAAAGCCCACACCCTGATGGACAGCATGTTTGACCAGTCCGTGCCGCATCTGGCTACGTGGGGGCTTGGGCACTGGGAGCAGATGCTTGCCATCTCCATCCCGGATAGTATCGATGATGAGACCAGACAGATCCTGATCATGGAAAAGCTTGCTGGTGCACAGACGCTGACAGCGGACCGGATAGCAGAGATAGCGGCCAACGTGACCGGTGAGGAAGTGACGGTGCAGGAGGATGCAGGTAAATATAAATTCACCATCCTTTTTGCCAGCTCCTACGGGATACCGAATCACATTAAGCTGTTCAAGCGGATCATTGAGGAGCTAAAACCGGCGCACCTGGAATGTGAATTTACCTACAGGTACGTGATCTGGAATGAGGTTTCAGACAAAACATGGGAAGACTGCACAGCATACACGTGGGACGGCCTGCGGATCAGTGAGAAGATTCCGTATGTATCCTGGGTGTCTTTAGCTAATGCAACACCCAGCTGGCGGGCGGCTAAGATTAACAGCTGGAATGCAACCACCAAACTAGAGGAGGCTATGACATGAAAATATCTACAAATTTAAAATTGTTGCTCCCGGAGGGCAAAGATCCCGTGAATATTAATGATATCACAGGGAACTTCGAGACACTGGACGCAAAACTGGCAGACATGCAATCTGCCACATCAGACACATCAAAGAACACGGTTGTGTTCTCCCAGGCGGCAGACCGGCAGAATATTGCCTCTACAGAAACACTGTCCACGATCATGGGAAAGATCGCTAGATTTTTCTCTGACATCAAAGCGGCAGCGTTCTGCACTGTGGAGAACAATGACACTACGACAGCCTCCGGCTGTGTAGCAGATGCCCGTATCGTCAAAACACACGGCGACGAAATTGATGAGCTGAGTAAAAAGTTATCGTCTTTTCAAGCTGGGGTTGATGCGCTCTATAATCAGTGCGTCTCTCTGGGAGTTACCCCGGCAGGAAAGACTCTCAGCAACATAAAGGATGCGCTTAACGGCGTCTATAACGCAGGTGTGACGGCAGCGGACAACAGAGTAAACACTGGGTCTGCAAACTACAAAAATGGCTACAACACAGGTTATAGCACAGGTGTGACTGCCGCAGATGCGCGGGTAAGCACCAGCAGTGCAAGCTATACCTCCGGTTATGCAGCAGGAAAAGCAGCGGCGACTGTGAAGATAAAATATGCCTCCAGTTACTCTGTAAGCCAATTAGGAACTGTACATCAGTTGCAGTTTGGTCCGACCCTCACAAAACAGTCTGATGGCACGTGGCTTCTTGATTGTGGTTCTCTGGTAATGGTTCACGATGGAGAAGATGGATGGGTCAGCAGAGAAATGGCCCGCAGCTACACAACCACCACACTGTCATAAGTCTAGGCACACAATCACGCGCCCGGCAAAGTCACAATGATAATGCCGGGCGCTGTATGTTATGCAGAATCAAGGAGTACATATGGCGATTTACAAGACAGTAAAAGCC
>CAVKQI010000017.1:0-27861 GCA_963658405.1 bacterium
GGTCTGCTCAGATAGGCGGGCCTATCTGCCGCGCTCTGAAAGCGCGTCAGATACCCTCCCCCTGCTGCAGCTTGCTGCGGCAGCACGAGGAGAATTTCGCGAAGGCGAATTCTCCGATGTGATCGCGCATGGATGCCGTTTACGGCATCCATGCAGTTATAAAAAAATGCTATCAAGCATTTTTTTATAACTTTTCCTGCTGACCGCGATGCGAACCTAACCAAAACTGGCACGCGCTGCAGATGATGCGAGCCATTCTGCGCCGACCCGGAGCATTCTGTTTTCGGCAGACGATACGGACGATACAGAGAATTTCTCCCCTTCAACATTTATTTCAGCCAATTTCCACATTTTCCATTTCTAATAAGTTGCTTATCCACTTTTTTCTCTACGATACTCTTTCAATTCTTTAACCACCACATCTCTCTCTACACATCATCACATCAGACAAGGAGATTCCTATGACACGAGAAATGCTGATCGAAGAACTGAACAAACTGGGCTATGAGGCTTATCCCTGGGATGTAACCAAAAATAGTATACAGATGCAGGGCATCCGCATAAAGAGTGATCATGATGCAGATCCTATTATCTATACGGAGGAACTGATCGCAAAAGGCGAGGCCAGAGGGCTTTCTGTCCTGGAGGTAGCCGCCAATATTATTAAGATCTATGACCACAATAAGGGGTTCGATTTTGATATAGAACAACTCTCTGACCGGGACTTTATGCTGCCCCGTCTCTTTATCGGGATCCAGAAGGTCAGTCAGGAGAATCTGGTAAAAAGGCCCTGTAAGGAATTAGATGGGCTGGAATGTTATCTGTTTCTGAGGTCACGAAATGAAAAAGGGACTTATTCCATCCGTCTTTCTCCTGAATCACTGTCCCTGGCGGCCGTAACGGCAGAGGAAGCCTGGGCGCAGGCTCTTAAAAATGTAGAGGAAGCAACGACGGTAGAGAACCTGCGAAAAGTCATAAGTGAGATGACAGGTGATGCATATAGTGAAGGAGAAACGGAGTCAACTCCTCTTTATTTTATATCCAATAAAGAGCGTTCTTATGGTGCATCCTCGATATTGAATAAAAAAGCACTGACAGATTTTGCCGGAAAATTTGGTGTGAGCAGGATCATTGTCCTCCCTTCTTCCATCCACGAAATGCTCCTGATTCCCTGTCCCGCAGAGGTCGATCTGGAGATCTATTCCGATATCGTAAGCGATATCAATGATCTGCAGGTTGCTCCGCAGGAGCGATTGACGGATCGCGCCTATATAATGGATTTTGAAAAGCAGGACAGACATTATTCGTGTCGAAATCTGTAAAATTTCATTGTATTTTTACACTAAATGACAAAGGGGAAAGCATTTCTGCTTTCCCCTGTCATTTTACTTATAAGATTGTGTCACGAGGCGAATCTTACTTGTCTGCGATTGCAGCCTGTGCTGCAGCCAGTCTTGCGATCGGCACACGGAACGGTGAGCAGGACACATAGTCCAGACCGATCTTGTGGCAGAACTCTACGGAAGAAGGATCGCCGCCGTGCTCGCCGCAGATACCTACGTGAAGCTTGCTGTTCACGGGTCTGCCAAGCTTTACAGCGGTCTCCATCAGCTTGCCTACGCCTACCTGATCCAGCTTTGCGAAAGGATCATTCTCGAAGATCTTTGCATCATAGTAAGCATTCAGGAACTTACCAGCATCATCACGGGAGAAGCCGAAGGTCATCTGGGTCAGATCGTTGGTACCGAAGCAGAAGAAATCAGCTTCCTTAGCGATCTCATCAGCAGTCAGAGCTGCTCTCGGGATCTCGATCATGGTACCTACTTCGTACTCGAGCTCAACGCCTGCAGCTGCGATCTCAGCATCAGCGGTCTCTACGACGATCTTCTTAACGTACTTAAGCTCCTTCACTTCGCAAACCAGCGGGATCATGATCTCGGGCTTGATGTTCCAGTCAGCGTGAGCCTTCTTTACGTTGATAGCTGCGCGGATGACAGCCTTGGTCTGCATCTTTGCGATCTCAGGATAGGTAACACTCAGACGGCATCCTCTGTGGCCCATCATAGGGTTGAACTCGTGCAGGCCGGCGATGATGGTCTTGATCTGCTCAACAGTCTTGCCCTGTGCCTTTGCAAGCTTCTCGATGTCAGCTTCCTCGGTGGGAACGAACTCATGCAGCGGCGGATCCAGGAAACGGATGGTAACCGGGCAGCCTTCCAGTGCTTCGTACAGTTTCTCGAAGTCACCCTGCTGGTAAGGAAGGATCTTCTCCAGTGCTGCTTCTCTCTCTTCTACGGTGTCAGAGCAGATCATCTCACGGAATGCTGCGATTCTGTCCTCTTCGAAGAACATATGCTCGGTACGGCAAAGGCCGATACCCTCAGCGCCCAGCTCACGAGCCTTCTTAGCGTCT
Source organism: bacterium (assembly GCA_963658405.1). Classification (GTDB taxonomy): domain Bacteria; phylum Bacillota; class Clostridia; order Lachnospirales; family Lachnospiraceae; genus CAG-791. The sequence continues at coordinate 2,414 of CAVKQI010000017.1, forward strand.
GCAGGTGTATCTGCATTGGTGCGTACTTTCAGTCTTCTGTACTTGTCAGCCCAAGCCATAACGCGGCCGAACTCGCCGGCGATGGTTGCGTCAACAGTGGGGATCTGGCCATCATAGATGTTGCCGGTGGTGCCATCGATGGAGATGTAGTCGCCCTCGTGGAACTCCTTGCCTGCCAGAGTGAACTTCTTATTCTCTTCGTCCATAGCGATATCGCCGCAGCCGGATACACAGCAGGTACCCATACCACGAGCAACAACGGCTGCGTGAGAGGTCATACCGCCACGAACAGTCAGGATACCCTGGGATACCTTCATGCCGGTGATGTCTTCGGGAGAGGTCTCCAGACGAACCAGAACTACCTTCTCGCCCTTAGCTGCCCACTCCTCTGCGTCCTCAGCAGAGAATACGATCTTGCCGCATGCAGCGCCGGGGGAAGCGCCAAGGCCCTTGCCCATAGGGGTAGCTGCCTTCAGAGCCTTCTGGTCGAACTGAGGGTGAAGCAGGGTGTCAAGGTTACGAGGATCGATCATAGCGACTGCCTCTTCCTCGGTTCTCATGCCCTCATCTACCAGATCGCAGGCGATCTTTAATGCAGCCTGTGCGGTTCTCTTACCATTTCTGGTCTGCAGCATGTAAAGCTTGCCGTGCTCTACGGTGAACTCCATATCCTGCATGTCTCTGTAGTGATTCTCCAGAGTCTTGCAAACTTCCTTGAACTGCTCGAAAGCCTCCGGGAACTTGTCGGACATCTCGGTGATCTTCATAGGTGTACGAACACCTGCTACTACGTCCTCGCCCTGTGCGTTGGTAAGGAACTCACCGAACAGACCCTTCTCGCCTGTAGCGGGATCTCTGGTGAATGCTACGCCGGTACCGCAGTCATCACCCATGTTGCCGAATGCCATGGACTGTACGTTTACAGCAGTACCCCAGGAATAAGGGATATCGTTGTCACGACGGTATACGTTTGCACGAGGGTTGTCCCAGGAACGGAATACGGCCTTGATAGCGCCCATCAGCTGCTCCTTCGGATCATCCGGGAAGTCAGAGCCGATCTTGCTCTTGTACTCAGCCTTGAACTGGTTAGCCAGCTCCTTCAGATCATCTGCATCCAGCTCAACGTCCTGCTTAACGCCCTTCTTTTCCTTCATAGCGTCAATCAGCTGCTCGAAGTACTTCTTGCCGACTTCCATAACGACGTCGGAATACATCTGGATGAATCTTCTATAGCAGTCCCATGCCCAACGAGGATTGCCGGACTTCTCTGCGATTACATTTACAACGGTCTCGTTCAGGCCAAGGTTTAAGATGGTGTCCATCATACCAGGCATGGAAGCACGTGCGCCGGAACGAACGGAAACTAACAGCGGATTCTCAGAATCACCGAATTTCTTGCCGGTAATCTCCTCGAGCTTTACGATGTACTCGTTGATCTGGCTCTGAATTTCCGGATTGATCTGTCTGCCATCCTCATAGTACTGTGTGCAGGCCTCGGTGGTGATGGTGAAGCCCTGCGGAACCGGCAGGCCGATGTTGGTCATCTCAGCAAGGTTAGCGCCCTTGCCGCCGAGAAGTTCGCGCATGTTTGCGTTTCCTTCGCTGAACAGGTAAACTTTCTTGTCCATTGTTTTCCTCCATTTAAGATTTGTGATATATTAGACCTCTTTTGAAGATCTGCTGTCCGAACGCCGGCCGAATGGTCAGGCACCCGGGACAAGACGTGATAATATGGTATAGAAAAAAAAATCCACACATCGACAATAATTATAGCAGAATCAGCCTGCAGATACTACCGTTTTTTTGAAAAAGTTCCGCCTGTCACCAGGGCAGATCACTTAAAGTGCAGACAAAACAATACTGACCGGCAGCAGATCGGGGCAGCAAACATATCTGTATGCGCTCCGTCCGACGATGAGTCCGGACAGCCGACATGTGAATCCTTATCTGGGAAGGAAACTGTCAAAGATAAATACGTCAAAATGCCCTTTCGCCTTTTCCAGCTCCTCCTGGCTCTGTATGGTCCAGGCTGCGGCGGCATTGTGGTAAAGGCCGTGGCAGAGCTTTCTGGAAAGGTTTCCCTGATAGACGTGATTATAGGCGACAAAATCCGGCTTGGTGATAAAATTCGTGATCAGGTATTCCAGAAAAAGCAGGCCCGCCTGCCGCCAGTTCCGGTACTCGGGATACTGGAAATAGTGATCGGAGAGCTGTCCCCGCATCACGCTGCCGTGATGGCGGCGATACCAGAAGAGGATCAGGGGATTAAAGGACTCGATGCAGTACTGTCCTCTGTAATTCTTTAAAAGCTTCTCCACTGCCGGGCAGACGGACATATCTGTCGCCTCTTCCTTTAATTCGATGATCAGGGGCGCTCTTCCATCCACCAGCTTTAATACTTCCGCAAAGGTGGGAATCTGCTCCTTTGTCTCCAATATACGGAATTCCTTTAATTCCTGCAGCGTATAATCGCCGATCTTTCCCGGCTGACCGCATACACGACGCAGTGTGAAGTCATGGAAAACGACAGGAATGCCGTCCTTAGAAGTCTGCACGTCCAGCTCGATGCCGTAGCCGGCCTCCACGGCCCTGGCAAAAGCCGCCAGCGAATTCTCCGGCGCATCGGTGCTGTTGTCATGGAGTCCCCGATGGGCAAAGTACTGATTCCTGAAAATGCTTCTGTCCGGCTTTCGGGTCATCCGGGGCATAATAGCCAACAGATATAAGATTACAATCACCAGAATGATAATTCCCAGAGTTTGCATGATTCCTTCTACTTCCCTTTAGACACTTTCCTATCACATTTAACACAGTTTATTTCCAAACATGTTGTTTGGCCGCTATCTCGAATTGGCTGCGCAAAGACTCGATCAGGCCGTACGAATTTTCTCCGTCCCCAGCCGCCATCCGTATTGCGACGCGGAAGGTGCTGTATAAACTAAAACCCGCAATATCTGTACAGGAATACAGATATTGCGGGTATGATTCTTGCACAGACGTGCTACATCTTAGTACACTTTGCAAAGGGTGTCAACCGAACAAGCCGGTGTCAATTTCCTACTATAAGCCGGTGTCTATTTCCTGCCCGTGATGTCCGAACAAGGGCTGTCAGCATCCTTTATGACCTGACAGTGTCTTTGCATCTGCCTAAGCCTGTATCACCTCATCACATCAGATAAACAGGCAGGTCGCAGACCATATGAGACTCCACTCTGCTCTCTCCGATCAGGCTGCTCTTGGCTGCGCTGTCTGCGGCTTTCTCTTCGGCTTTGACCGGTGCCGGCTTCTCTGCCTTGGCTGCTGCGGGTTTTCTGCCGGGCTTTTTCTTTTCTGTCTTTGCGGCCGCGGTCTTCTTTACCGTCTTTTTCGCTGCAGTCTTTTTAGCCTTAGGCCCTCTCTTTTTCTTTGCGGGCTCTGCTGCAGGGGCTGCCTTTTCTGCTGTTTCCGCGGCTGCAGTCTCTGCAGCCTTCGTATCCTCCGCTGCTGCCTGTACTTCTGCCTGCTGCTCCATCGTGACGTCCTTCTTTTCTTCTGCCATAGTCTTCTCCTGTGCTTCCTTAGCGGTCTGTGCACCTTCTGCAGCGGCCGCACCTGTTTTTGCTGCTCTTGAGAGACTTGCTTTTCCTATCGGCATCTTTCGTCCACCTCCCTCGCCAATGCCATGAATTCCTTTGCACTCTTACTGGATTTCTTATAGGTGATCACCGTCTGGCTGGCATCCTGTGCCCACTCTACGGTGCTGTCCACATGGATCACCTGCCCGAAAACATGAATATCTTCCAGCCCCTGCAGGGTCTCCATCGTCTGGCGGTAATAGTTCTTGCGCTCATCCACCTTGGTGATCAGCACGCCCAGCACAGACAGAGACGGCGACATCTCCTGCACTCTGGTCAGGAAGTCAAACATATTGGCCAGACCGAAGAGCCCCCAGGGCGTGGCCTCCACCGGCACGATCACTTTGTCGCTGGCACAGAGGATATTCATCACCCAGCCGCCCAGCGTCGGCGGTGCATCGATCAGGATGTAATCATACTTTCCCTCGTCCTTGATCTTCTGCAGGATCTTGCGGAGGATGAATTCTCTCTGCCACTTGGTAAAGAGCTCATACTCGATGGAGCTCATCAATGTAGAGGAGGGAATCAGGTCTACATTCGGCACCGGGGTGGGGATCACGTAATCCGTCAGATCCTGCTCATGGGTCACCGCATAGTAGAGATTCCGGTCATTCTTTGCATATTCCAGCACCTTATCCTCGTCAAAGAAGGAAAGAGAAAGATTCAGCTGCATATCGCCGTCAATGACCAGCACCCGGCGTCCTAAGGCCGCCAGCGCGCTGCCTAGATTCGAACAGGCGGTAGACTTGCCGCTCCCGCCCTTATTATTGGTAAAACAGATCGTTGTTGTCATGCATTCACCTCCGCCTGCCGCAAAATCTGTATCCGAATAAAACTCTATGAAAGATTTTATACGGATTTGTCTCTGCGTGCAATCACTCCTCTTCTGTCCCGGGATAAATGCACCGGATATCATACCGGTCGAAAAGCTCCAGCCAGCTCCCGTCGGGCTTTTCGTCGGTGATGACCATGTCGATCTCCTTAAAGTCGCAGACCCGTGAAAAAGCCACCTTGCCGAATTTGGAGGAGTCCAGGGTCAGGATCTTCTGCGCCGCGGAGCGCATCATCACCTGCTTGGTCTGGGCGAATTCCTCATTGCCCTCGGTGATGCCCTTATCCGCCGACAGGCCCTTGCAGGACATAAAGGCCTTCTCTGCATTAAAGGCAGAGAGTCCTTCCACAGCCTGCGGTCCCACCAGTGCCAGATAGCCTTCCTTTAACCGGCCGCCGGAGGCAATGATGTTCCAGCCGGAAACATCCGAGAGTTCGATGATGATCTCGATGGAATTGGTGATCACCGTCAGGCGTTCCTTATTCTTGATCGCCTTGGCGATAAAGACGGCGGTGGTGCTGGCATCCAGGATGATATGCTCTCCGTCCTGCACCAGATCCGCCACCAGCTCGGCGATCTTCTGCTTTCCCGTCACGTTCTTTTTCTTGCGGACGTTAAAGGGCATGTCGATGTTGGTATTTTCATTAAAAACAGCACCGCCATAACTCTTGGTGGCCAATCCCTCCTTGTCCAGCTTGTCAAGGTCCCGGCGGATCGTTTCCTCCGAGACACCGAACTGCTTGCTCAGGTCGCTGACAACGACGCGTTTTTCCTCCTGAAGCTTTTCAAGGATCTCACTCCGTCTTTCCGCTGCGAGCATGGGGGACTTACCTCCTTCTGTCATGTGGTGCTGTTCTTCTGTATCGGCCCGGCTGCACCACGTTTCCCAAATCAAAATCACAATGCAGCGCGAAGTCGATACCATATGTCATTTGTATGTAATTCTCTTATCCTGCAATTCTCTTACAGAATTACAGGATCTTGTCGCACAGCTGCTTGTCCGGGTGTGCGATCACGGAAGAATCCAGGAACATGCCGGACTCGGCGATGGACTGCTTTGCCTTTTCGATGGCTGCCTCAACAGCTGATACGGTGCCGGTCAGATACATGTAGGACTTGCCGCACATGCCCTTGGCGATCCGCAGCTCGATCAGGTCTACGATGGCTGTCTTGGCAGCAATATCTGCTGCCGTAATGATGGAAGCCACATCATAGGTCTCCAGGATGCCCAGTGCCTCTACCTTTTCCACATGGGTGGCGCCGTAGATAGCCGGGAAAATGGACTCGTGGGGATTGCCCAGCACAAAGCTGTCGATCAGCTGATTCTCATATCTGGTGCATGCCGCATCCACGGCTGCCCGCACGGCGCTTAAATCGCCGCCTACCAGGGCGATGTACTTGCCGGGACAGACGGTCTCTGCCTCGATCAGCTCCACATCTGCGGTCTTGACCATGGTATCTGCAGCCACCACGCCGGTTGCTGTTGTCTTGAATTCAATCATTCCGATTGCTCTGCTCATTGTCTGCTCCTTATTGCCCGCTCTACTCGGCAGAAATAATCACATACTTATCTGTCACTGTCTGCACCATGCCCGAAATGGAAGCATGGATCGGAACGCTCAGTCCCTGGGCCGGCTGTGCGATCAGCTGCCCTCTCTGCACATGGTCACCGGGCTTTACGATCGCCTGTGCCGGTGCGCCGATGTGCTGACTGAGCAGCTCGCGCACCTTCTTCACAGTGACGACCTCGTCCTGTAAGGGAGCCGGCACATCATAGCGAGTCAGGCCGATTCTTCCTTCCAGGCGCTTCTCCTGCACCTTGCGGTAAGGCCTTGCAGGATTCTCAGGTCCGGCGACGATGCCCGCCGGTGCTTTTATGCCCGCTTTGCGCAGGCCGTTCTTGTATTCCGTGATCAATGTGCGGGGCGAAAGTCCCTGGGGACATGCAAACAGCTCGCATACACCGCAGCCGCAGCAGAAAAAGGTATCCAGAAAAGCATTGGTATTCTGGAAATCCCTGTTGGCCGCACTGCGCATAAACAGATGGGGCTGGAAGGGATGCCCTAACAGATGTCTGGGACAGAGATCCGTACAGGTCTGACACTGGCAGCAGGTGGAAGCCGCCCGGTTTAATTCGATGCTGCTGCGGGACTGCTTTTTCTGTACCAGCTGATGCTCTGCGGGCAGGACCAGGACTGCATTGGTGGTCTTGGTCACCGGATCGTGCTCACTGCCGAGGCGTCCCATCATGGGACCGCCGATCATATAGGCGGGATGCTCTGTGGTCACACCGCCTGCCATCTGAACAACCTCGCCGATGGTGGTGCCAAGGGGCACCCGAAGGGTCACGGGATTTTCCACCTCGCCTACGATGGATACGCATTTGTCCACCACGGGAAGACCGGTGTTAAGGCCTCTCCAGATATTGAACATCGTCTCTACGTTAAAGACGGCCACGCCTGCCTCGATGGGGAGTCCGCCGGGGCGTACCACCTTGCCGGTAGCCTCCCGGATCAGCACCACTTCATCTCCCATGGGATAGGCACTGGGCAGCTCATGGATTCTTAATTTGGGGAATTCCCCGATATAGGTATGCAGCGCTTCAATCGTCTGCTTATATTCTGATTTAATGCCGACAATGCCTTCCTGGGCGCCAACTGTGTCAGCGACCATGGCAAATGTCTCCAAAATTTCACGGGCATACTTCTGCAGGAGCTGTCTGTGCAGCTTCAGCAGCGGCTCGCACTCTGCGCAGTTGAGCAGAATGGTATTGGCCCGCTCGTCTAACTTGGCATAGGTGGGGAATCCGGCGCCGCCGGCACCTACCACGCCAATCTCTTTGATCTTTCCAGCTAATTCCTTGATTTCCATGACATCATCTCCGTGTGCACATCAGTGTAAGTTGCACTCGTCGTCTACAATACCCACGATCGCTGCATCGATGGGCGCATTTTCCATGCCGCAGCCGATCCTGGCTGCACTGCCGGTGGCGATCAGCACGATTTCTCCGATGCCGGCGCCGATATTGTCGATAGCCACAAGATTATTGTGCGCACCGCGCATGCTCTCTATGGGCTCAACGATCATAAATTTATTTCCCACCAGGTTGTCATTCTTGCGGGTTGAGATCAGGCTTCCGATTACCTTTCCTACAATCATGGATCCTCCAAGATCATCTATTCACTATCTGCAGGCTGTAAATTCATCTCCGGTAAATCTTCTTTCATTTCCCGGAGCCGGCCTGCTGCAAAAGCAAAAGCTGTCTGTCAGGGCAAGAATGCCAAAACAGACAGCCTGCCCATCATTCCTTGACGATCACAGCCGTATCACCCTGGGCGATATGGCTTGCATTTGCTTCATCCGTATCAATGTGCATCTCCAGCGTAAAGCTGTCATCTACACGAATCTTCACATGGTTATATGTGGTGCCGCGGTCATTGTCGACCTTGACGGAAACATAGTCACCGTCATGTACACCGGCTGCTGTGGCATCGGAGGGTGCCATATGGATGTGGCGTGCTGCCACGATACATCCCTCTTTCAGGTACAGTGCACCTGCAGGTCCTACCAGCGCGATCGGTGCGGAGCCCTTGATGTCGCCGGACTCACGGATCGGTGCCTTGATACCGAGCTTGATAGCATCGGTAGCAGAGATCTCTACCTGTGAAGCCTTTCTCACAGGTCCTAAGATGCGGACATTCTCGATGGCGCGGAGCTTTAATCCTACGATGGTCACGCGCTCATTGGATGCGAACTGGCCGCCCATGAGGTCTTTCTTTTTTGTCAGCTGATAGCCGGGTCCGAACAGTACTTCCACATCGTGCTGTGTCAGATGGATATGTCTGGCAGAGACGCCGATGGGTACCACGTATCCCTGTCCCTTCTCCTGGTTCTTATCAAGAGCTTCCAGGACCATTTTGGTAATCATTTCCACATTGTTTGTATCCAAAACGTACCTACTCTTTCTCACTTTTGGCAGGAGAGCTCCCTACCGTTGCCGCAGGGAGCTCTCCAAAGCCAGCTTTATAAGTGACAGCTCTTATTTGATCTTGGGAAGGATCATCTCTACATCGGTGTGAGGTCTGGGGATTACGTGGGTAGCTACCAGCTCGCCCAGTCTGCCTGCTGCAGTGGAACCAGCCTCAACAGCGCTCTTTACAGCACCTACATCGCCGCGGACCATAACGGTTACCAGTCCGGAACCGATCTTCTCGGTGCCTACTAACTGTACGTTAGCTGCCTTGCACATTGCATCAGCTGCCTCGATAGATGCTACTAAACCTCTGGTCTCAACCATTCCTAAAGCTTCCTGTGTCATTTTTCGTCCTTTCTGCCGCAATCATTGCGGCAACTCGAGGGGAATTTCGCGAAGGCGAATTCTCCGATGTGATTACGTCGTGCCTTCGCACGCGCCTCGTCGGCATAGGTACTTATCTTATCGTAAATTATTTACTGATGGAACTGACGTTTCACTGCCGCCTGTCATAGTCTCTGATGCTAGACTGTGTACAGGTAGGATGCCGGCTTGCCGTCCTCGGTATCGGGAGCCTCTTCGGCTTCCTTTGCCTGCTTTGCTTCCAGCTGCTTTTTCCAGCGGGTCGCACTGAACTCTACCAGCTTGACGATTTCTTCGTGGGGATTGGGAATCACACCGCTGGCCACCGGCTTTTTGATAGCTTTGGCACAGGCTGTCTCCACGGCCTCTGTGACTGCGGATACATCTCCCTCAACGATCAGTGTTACCAATCGTCCGCCGAGTCTTCTCTCCCAGCTGGAAAGCTGTACATCTGCCGTCTTGCACATGATATCCAGTGCGTCCATAGCGGCTACCACACCCGGGATCTCAATAAATCCGTATGCTCTGCTCATATCTTTTGTACTTCCTCGCTGTCCTGGCGGACAAATCTGTTTTCAGCTCTCTCACTTAAGACAGCTGCTTTCCTGACTTTCCTGAAAGACTCTTATTTGATGCCGGGAAGGATCTTCTCTACATCCTCGTGAGGTCTGGGGATCACATGGGTAGCTACCAGCTCGCCCAGACGGCTTGCTGCTGCGGAGCCGCTCTCTACTGCTGCCTTGACAGCACCTACATCACCGCGAACCATAACGGTTACCAGTCCGGAACCGATCTTCTCGGTGCCGATCAGTGTAACCTCAGCTGCCTTGGTCATGGCATCTGCTGCCTCGATTGCAGCGGTTAAACCTCTAGTCTCGATCATACCCAGTGCCTGTTGTGTCATTGTTCTTTCCTCCAAAATTCATGAGCTTTTTCACTGTTGAAAGGCGGTGCATCCCCGGCAATCCTTTTCATTCCTGCCCGTCTGCTCGCCGTGCATCGTATCTGCAGCCTGTCTCAGCGCTTGTCGAAAGCGCAGAGCTTTAACATCTTTTCCGTATCCTCGGTGGGATTAGGGATAATGTAATGCTGCACATAGCCTGCGCACTCATCGGCCTTCTGCATGGCTGCTTCCATAGCTGCCGTCACATCTGCCACTGAGCCGCGAAATTTAACCATTACCAGGAGCGGTACCGGAAGGGAATCCGGGTTCTTCGGCTTATTCTTGTCGAACTTTTCCAGCCATACGTTGCCGGCTTTACAACCGGCATCCGCTGCCATAAATGCGGTAGCGAGTCCGTAGACCTCCAACAGGCCGACTGCGTTTCCCATGGTGTGCCTCCTTTAACTGTTACTCGTTGACGATAGCGATCTTAAGACCTGTCATGGACAGATTCTTCTTGAGAGCTTCGTTGATCTGATCAAGCGGATACTTGTCTGTGATCAGTTCCTTCATGGGAAGGCCGATTGCCTGTGCTCTCTTCAGGAAATCAAAGGTAGTTGCATAATCTCTTAAAGTATACACCCAGGAGCCTACCATTGTCAGTTCTTTTGAGCAAATATCAAAGTGCGGATTGATGGTTGCATCGCCGCCGTTGATAAAGAAACCTAACTCGCAGAGGCCGCCGCCGTTGCGGATGAACTTGTAGATGTTGCTGTGTGCGTGCGGATTGCCGGTACACTGGAAGCCGAAGTCAGCCAGGTGACCGCCGAAGGCATCCTTAACCGCCTCGGAAAGTGCCTCGATGCCCTTGTAGTTTGCGAAGTTTACGCTCTTTTCAGCGCCCATGCGTTTTGCAAACTCCAGACGCTGCTCATTGCCGTCTACTGCTACGATATTCTCTACACCCATGGTGCGCAGCACAGCGATGCAGATCAGGCCGATGGGACCGCAGCCCTGTACGACTACGCGGCTGTTGAAGCGAAGGATGTTGGTGCTCTTAGCTCTCTCTACGGCATGTACCAGTACGGCGCAGGGCTCGATGAGGATACGGGAATCCAGATCCAGATCGCTTACATTGAATACCGTGGAGCCCTCTCTGATGAAGAGGTAATCAGAGAACCAGCCGTTTAAGTGGATGTCGTCATCCGGAAGCAGGCCGTATACGTCAGCGCCGCCGATGTTCTGCTTGTTTAGATCAAACATGGTGATCTCCGGATCATCATGGAAGATCATGCAGGTAACGACCTTGTCGCCGACCTTTAAGTCCTTGCCGGCAGAGTCTTTCTTTACATTCTTGCCCATGGCAACGATGGTGCCGGTGCCTTCGTGGCCGAGTGCCACCGGGATCAGGCTGAAGGGATCTTTCTTAAATTCGTGTGCGTCTGTTCCGCAGACACCGCATCCCTCTACCTTTACCAGGATATCGCCGTCGCCGAGCGGCGGGATGGGATATTCCTTTACATCGAAATGCTCTAAAGCAGTCAGAACTGCCACATGAGCGGTCTTCGGAATCTCTGTGGGTACAGAAGATGAAGGAGCTGCAGCGGTCTTTACGGTGCCGTCTGTCATGCTGCTTAAGACCTGTCTAACAATTTCCTCAATATTTGTCTGGTCCATTTTCTTTCCTTTCTGCTGATACGATCACACCGCTTTGTCTAGCGGATGCAGAGGCTGTCCTGCATAACGCAGCGTCTCTTCTTGGTGAAGGTCTTTGCACTGGTCAGACCCTCGCCGGTACGGCTTGCGATGGTGAAGGTGCAGATGCTCTCGCCGCCGAAGCCAAGTGCTGCATAGGAAGGTCCGTTCTTTACCAGGATCGCGGTATCGATGGCCTTTGCATAGGTGGTGATGTGCTCTACATTCATGCTGTGGATGTGTGCGGAGTGGCGGTTGCCATGCTCCAGCCATACAGCGGTCTCTACGCCTTCTTCGAAGCTGTCTACCCGGACCACGCCCAGGATCGGCATCATCAGCTCGGTGGTGATCAGCGGATGCTCCTTGGGTCCTTCAAAGATGATGCAGCGGATATTGTCCGGGACCTCGACGCCGATCATGGAAAGCAGAACCTTTGCGCTTCTGCCTACGCACTTTCTGTTCAGGCGTCCCTTGGCATCCATAACAGTGGCTGTCAGCTTGTCCTGCTCTTCCTTGGAAGCCAGGTAGCAGCCCTGCTCGTTGATCATGTAATTCATCAGCTCGTCGCATACGCTGCTGACGGCCACGACTTCCTTTTCTGCGATGCAGGGAAGGTTATTATCGAAGGTGCAGCCATTGACGATATCCTGTGCTGCCTTTCTCACATTGGCGGTCTCATCTACCAGGGCCGGCGGATTGCCTGCGCCTGCGCCGATGCCGCGCTTGCCGGAAGAAAGGACTGCTGTCACAACGCCCGGGCCGCCGGTAGCTGCGATCAGCGGGATATCCTTGTGGTGCATCATGATGTTGCTGCTATCCAGTGTAGGATGCTCTACAGTGCATGCCACATTGTCAGGACCGCCTGCCTCGATGCTGGCTTCGTTTACCAGATTGATGGCGTAGATGGAAGTCTTGATAGCCTGCGGATGGGGATTGAAGACGACCGTATTGCCGGCTGCGATCATGCCCATGGAATTGCAGAGTACTGTCTCACTGGGATTGGTGCAGGGGGTGATGGCACCGATGACACCGAAGGGTCCCATCTCTACCAGGGTAAGGCCGCGGTCGCCGGAATAAGCTTCCGTGGTGATATCCTCTGTGCCGGGCACCTTATCTGCTACCAGATGATGCTTTAAGATCTTATCTCCCACATTGCCCATGCCGGTCTCATCTACGCCCATTCTGGCGAGGATCTCGGCATTTTCATGTGTCTTTTTACGAATGTTGCTGATGATCTTTTCGCGCTGATCCATGGTCAGATTGCGAACGACCTTCTGTGCCTCCTTGGCTGCTGCAATAGCTTCGTTCATATCCGTGAACACGCCATGCTTGCCTGCGGCTGCATCAGAGATCTGCATCTTTGCAAGGACTTCCTGCACGACCTCTTTCACCATGCTCTCACTTACAGGCATGAGATTACCTCCTTTAAAATAGAACTGCCATATGCTGCCAGATCTGTATCCTCCTGCGCCGTTCCGCCGCTGACGCCCAGCGCACCGATGATGCTGCCGTCTTTATACAGAGGCTCGCCGCCGCCGAAGATCACGATCTTGCCGCCGTTGGTGAACTGGACGCCGTAGAGAGATTCTCCCGGCTGCGCCAGCTTGCCGAGGGCTGCGGTGGACATCTTGAATGCGATGGCGGTGTAGGTCTTATTCAGCGCCACATCGTAGCTGCCGATATAAGCACCGTCCATGCAGTGGACTGCCACCGGTCTGCCGGCTGCGTCGGAAACTGCTGCTACGACGGTCATGCCCCTGCGGGCGGCCTCCGCCTCTACTCTCTCAATGAGGGCGGTGGCCAGCTGCAGGTTCATGCCTTTTGCTTCGTAGCCTGCCGGTTTCCCTGCAGGGCTCTGGATCTGGTTTTGCTCTTCCAGAACGCTTTGAATCGTCCTGGCAACAATTTCATCCATTGTCATTATTTATTCAGCTGCTCCAGTACTTTCTTGGTAATCTCAGCGATCACTTCCGGATTGGGCTCCTTGGGAAGTGCGGAATTTACGGAACCGGTGCCGTTGGGAGCATCCTTGTGGCAGCCGCAGTTGTGGCAGTTCATGCCGCCCTTATTCTGGCAGAGGTTTGCCGGGTGCTTTCCGGGAAGACCCATCTGTCTTCTGATCTCATACAGCTTTTCAACAGTTGCGTGGTCGAACTCCTTCGGGCCGCCCAGCATCTTGGACTGATACAGAAGCTGTGCATAGAACTCTACGGACTCCATCTTCAGGTATGCAGCCAGCAGGTCGGTGGACCAGGTCAGAGCGCCGTGGCTCTCAAGCAGAACTGCATCGTAGTAAGGAAGGTATTTCTCCAGGTTGTCCGGGATCTCATTGGTGGAAGGTGTGCCGTACTCAGCGATCGGAACACATCCCAGAGCGATGACTGCCTCAGGCATGATGGGCTGTGTCAGCGGAATGCCTGCGATAGCGAAGCTGGTAGCATATACGGGATGTGCATGTACAACAGATCCTACATCAGGTCTCTTTGCATAGACTCTCATGTGCATCTTGATCTCAGAAGAAGGACGGAAGCCCTTGTTAGCCTGAAGCACATTGCCGTTCTTATCAACCTTGCAGATGTAATCCGGGGTCATGAAGCCCTTGGAAACACCGGTGGGTGTGCAGAGAAACTCATTGTCGTTGAGCTTAACGGAGATGTTGCCGTCGTTAGCTGCGACCATGTTGCGGTTGTAGATTCTCTTGCCGATGTCACAGATCTGTTTCTTGATTTCGTACTCGTTCTGCATTTGTCATCCTCCTTGCGCGGTTCCTTTGGAACCTGGTTGAAATGTTATGATGATAAAGATGTAACTTTTTGAACACTTTTGTTGTTTCCTGCTTCATTATAGAGGAATGAAGGGATAAAGTCAACACACGTGCTGTTGTTTTTCTTTGTTTTTGTGGTTTTTCTTTTGTTGATTCCTGTGGTTTTATGTCGGATCCTCATCTTTAAGCTCTACAGGAGGGTCGCTGTCCTCCCGAAGGTAGTTTAGGATCGACGCCACGCCCTGATTTTTCACGGAATCTACATAAAAGATCTTGCGGCAGCCGGCCAGCCGGAGCCATCGCTCTGCCCGCTCCACATTGCCCCTGGGGTGGTTGATCTTGGTCACGATCCCCACCACATCCCGGTTGCACATGCAGGTGATGTTAGGCGGGAAAAGGCAATAGGGCTCGATGGAAGAACAGATCAGCCCCACCACATCCGCCTCATAGGTATAGACGGCGAGGGCGTGTCCCAGCTTTGCCTCCTGAGCATATTCTCCCGGGGTGTCGATGATGCTGGAAAAATAATTCACATACTGTGTCTTGTAATAGTGGACCTTTTCTCCCTTCAGGGCCTGGGTCAGTGTGGTCTTGCCGCTCTCGCTGCGGCCCACCAGTATCAGCTTCTTCATGTCTTTGTGATCGGGCAGACGGTAAAGCCAAGCTTGTCAGCACAATAGTTCAGCACTGCCTCTGTTGCCGCCTCCACCTCGGAAACCGTCCCCGTCACGATCAGGGAGCCGCTGAAGCGATCCACAAAGCCGATGGTGATGCCCGCCGCCTTCATAGCCACATCGGCGATGATGATGGCCGTCTCGGCCGGGCTGATGGTCATGACGCCGATGGCGGACTGGGAATAATCCATGGCCGGATCCAGTCCCAGCTTTTCATAGAGCACCCGGTCCGGGCTGGCGATGATGTGGGCCAGCGAGATCTGTTTGCCGGGCACCAGCTCCTGGATGATCCGCTGTTTGCTTGTTTCTTCTTCGTACATTTGTGATTGCCTTTCTTATAATGCCGCTGCTGTGCTCTCCGGGAGCACCGGCTGCAGCGGCCGACAGAGATACCGGCAGGTCTCCGTTATGCGGTGCATATTCGCCGGATTTCCTGCCATATGTCTCTGTCATCACCCTCCGAGGATACACTGGAGGGAAGTTTCCTTTTCCACCATCTCCTGGAGCATCTTCATGTGCTCGTTGGTGGGGGGAAGGATTTCCTTTAAGGTATAATCTCTTCCCAGTCTCTCGTATTTATCCTGTCCCAGTCTGTGATAGGGAAGCAGGTGGATCCGCTCTACACCGGGCAGGCTGTCTGCGAACCGGGCAATCGCCATGATCTCTTCCGGCGTATCGTTAAAGGTGGGAATGGTGGGCACCCGGATGCTTAAGTTCGTCATGCCGGAGGCAGCCACCTTTCTGGCATTTTCCAGGATCAGTGCATTATCCCGACCTGTGAAGGCCTTGTGCTTGGCACCGTCCATGTGCTTGATATCCATCAGGTACTGATCGAGGTAAGGAAGCACACCTTCGATGGCCTGATAGTCCACGCAGGCCATGCTCTCGATGGCAGTGGAAATACCGATGCTCTTGGCCGCCCGCAGCAGATTTCTTGCAAACTGGGGCTGGCAGAGACATTCGCCTCCCGAGAGGGTCAGGCCGCCGCCGCCCGAGCGGCGATAGTAAATGCGGTCCTTGCGTACGGTCTCAATGACCTCTTCTACCGTCACGTCTTTGCCGTAGACCTTCTGCTTGCCTTCGATCATCACAGTCTCGATCCCGTAATTCTGGGACTCCGGGTTGCAGCACCAGCGGCACCGGAGCACGCATCCTTTCAGGAAAACGATAGTGCGGATGCCCCGGCCGTCGTGAATGGAATAGCGCTGTATATCAAAGATTCTGCCTTTTGTACTCCAGAAATCCTGTTCCATAAGCTTACATGTCTCCTGTCTGCTCCGTCCGGCGGATGATGTCGTCCTGCAGGGATCTGGAAAGTGTGGTAAAGAGGGCGCTGTAGCCTGCCACACGAACGACCAGATGTGCGTATTTTTCCGGATGCTTCTGGGCATCCAGCAGGGTATTGCGATCCACTACATTGAACTGCATGTGCATGCCCTTCTGATCGAAGTATGCGCGGATCATAGCGATGAACTTCTCCAGTCCGGCCTCACCGCTCAATGCAGAGGGATGGAATTTCATATTAAACAGGGTACCGTTGCTGGCGATGCCGTGATCCAGTCTGGCCACGGAGTTGCAGGCTGCGGTAGGGCCGCATACATCGGTTCCTGCGGTAGGTGATACACCGTCTGCCACAGGCTGATGTGCCAGACGTCCGTCCGGTGTAGCGCCTGTCTGCGCACCCAGCGGCACATTGGCAGATACCGGATAGAGGCCTGCCTGGAACTGTCCGCCTCTGGGATTGTGGTATTTCTCCAAGGGCTTCGTATAGGTATAAGCTGCCTCTCTGGCGAACTCATCCACCTCGTCGATGTCATTGCCGAACTTCGGCACTTCCTCGATCATGGCCAGCAGCTCGTCATACTGCTTCTTTTCCTCGGCGGGGATCTCCATATTCATGATGGATCGGATCACCGCAGCTACTTCATCTTCTCCTACCTGCTTGCCCTGGGCCTGCATATTGCGGATCACGCCCACTGCCAGGTCGGAAGCGCTCTGCTGATCGAATCCCTTGCCGTAGTTCATGGCCAGCGCTTTCTTATACTCCGCCATGGTCACTTTCTTTTCCTCGTAGACCAGCTTCTTGATGGCATAGAGGGAATTGGCCACATTGGCGATACCAAAGCCCTGAGGACCGGTGAAGTTGTAGACCGCACCGCCTTCCTCTACGCTCTTGCCTCTCTTTAAGCAGTCATCCACCATACAGGACTCGAAGGGCAGAGGGCAAAGGCTGGCATGCGCCACGTCGATGGCATTGTCCGCATTGACCAGCAGGGAGATATTGTAGGCCATCTGCTTCTTGTAAGCATCGAAGAATTCTTCGAAGGTCTCCATCTTTTCCACATCGCCGGTCTGGATGCTGATCTGCTTGCCCTTGTCCACGCCGTTGGAAAATACCAGCTCGAGAGGACGGCACATATTAAAGAAAGCAGCGTCGTGCCAGCCGCTGGTCTTGCCGGGGCACTGGGGCTCCACGCAGCCGATGATATTGTATTCTCTGGCATCCTCTAAGGTCACGCCGCGGTTCATCAGCGCCGGGATGATGATCTCATCATTGTAGTAAGCAGGCAGGCCGATGCCGGTCCTGGTCAGTGCGGCGGCATGCAGCAGCAGCTCCTGGGGAGAGCCGTTCCACACACGGATGGACAGGGACGGCATAGGCAGGAAGACATGCTTGCTGGCAGTGATGCACATGAAGGACAGGTCGTTGGTCACATCCTGGCCATGGCGGTCCTGACCGCCTACGATCAGATTCTGGAAAAGAGAATAGCCGGCAAAGCCCTTGGCGCTCTCTGCATCTCTGCACTTATTCAGGTCATTGAGCTTTACCCAGATGCAGTCGATGAGCTCCTGTGCCTGCTCTCTGGTGATCCTGCCCTCGTCCAGATCCTTCTTATAATAAGGATACATATACTGATCGAACCGTCCGGGGGAAATGGAATGACCGCTGGACTCGATCTGGAGAAGCTGCTGGATAAACCAGAAGGACTGGCAGGCCTCGTGGAAGGTGCGCGCGCCGTTTTCCGGCACCCATTCGCAGTTGGAGGCGATCTGTAAAAGCTCCTGCTTTCTCTTAGGATCACTCTCCTTCTCTGCCATCTCCTTAGCCAGCGCGGCATAGCGCTTTGCGTAGTCGATAGCTGCCTGACAGCTGATGATCACGGCCTCCAGAAAGCGGCTGCGCTTTGCATAATCCGCATCGCCGGGATCGCACTCTGCAAGGCGGGCAGCTGCCTCTGCCATGATCCCCTTGTAGCCTTCCTTTAATACTCTCCAGTACTGTACGGTCAGATGGCCTACGCCGTTGTAGAAATAATTGCCGGGAGTAAAGATATTGTGCTCGATGGCGGTCAGTGCCTCCGGGGACATATAGGAGGTAGCCAGCTCGCTGGTGGTCTTTCCCTTCCAGTAGGGATTGACTTCCTTTAATTCCTTCTTGGTCTGCTCGGAGATGTAGAAGGGATCTGCCTCCCGGTGCTCCACGGTGTCATATTCCTTCTCCAGCCACTCGTAGGAAAATTCAGGATAAGTCTGGCATCCTCTGGGTGCCAGGGTCGTGCTGCCGACGATCAGCTCCTCATCCCGGATGATGATGGGCAGGTGATGCAGAATGTGGGAAAAAGCCTTCGCCTTGCGCATAACCACCGGCTCGCCTTCGGTAGACTTGTAGGACTCTGTAAGCAGGACAGCACGGGCTGATTCGATCTCCGGCATCTTCGCATACAGGTTGGCTACCAGTCTGGGAATTCGGTCTGATTTGGGCAGTTCCTCTGTATAAAACTTTCTCATTCCTTTCCTTTCTGTCGATGTATCACGGCTTTTCTTGTGGATTTTGCATTCGCAAATTTATGGAATTATGATTTTATTCTGTTTTATTTCCATTATAGTCGTCCGCAGCGGCAACGTCAATAAAATAATCATTGTATACTATTTGTTTTTGTTGGATTTTTTATTTTTATATGTTGTTTTTTGACCGATTGTGTTTGACTTTTGAAGCCATAGCGTTCATACTGTATGCAGGAGGAATCTCTATGCTTTCCTATGATATTCACACGCATACTGTGGCCAGCGGCCACGGAACTACCGATACCATTGCCGACCTGGCAAAGGAAGCTGCCAAAAGAGGCATGCAGATCCTGGGGATCTCCGATCACGGCCCCCGGACCTTCTGCGCCGGCACGCCTTCCTATTTCCGAAGCCTGCATATGGCGCCCAGGGAGCGGTGCGGTATCCATATACTCTACGGTGCTGAGCTCAATATCTTAAACGGCGGAGACTTAGATCTCCCCGACGAGATCATGAAGACGCTGGACTATACCATCATCTCCATGCACAAGCCGCCGAGAAAGCCCGCCTCCCGCGAGGAAAATACCGCCGACTACCTGAAGGCCATCGCCCACCCCCACGTCCGCATACTGGGTCACTGCGACAACACACAGTTTCCCTGTGACTATGAGGCCATCGTGGAGGCCTGTCGGGAGCATCACGTCATCATCGAAGTAAATAATTCTTCCCTGATGCCGGGCGGCTATCACCAGGTGCCGGGTGTCGATACAAAAGAAAATTACCGGCAGCTCCTGCAGATGTGCAAGGAGCGCAGCATGCCCGTCCTTCTCTCCAGCGACAGCCACGGCAGGCAGCATATCGGGGAGGTCCCCTATGCCGAAGATTTGCTGCAGGAGGTAGACTTTCCCTCCTATCTGGTGGTCAACTATCACCCGGAGCTGCTGTCAAATTACCCCGGATAAAATCAAGATCACTGTATCTGTTTAGCCACATCTCGAATTTACTTCGCAAATCCTCGATGTGGCGAATCATTTAACTGCAGAAAAGAGAGCACCGGAATTTAGATTCTCATGAAACCCAAATTCCAGTGCTCTCTTTCTTATTATATAAAATTCGCTTCATGCTGCCGTGGCTCGGGGGCGGCACACATCCATGCGAAGCATGTACCAGTTTTGCTTACTCCGTCACAACACCCTTCTGCAGCATGATATTTGCATACAGTGCAGACTCGCCGGTGGCGATGATCGCATAGCAGGTCTTTGCCTCGTCATAGAATGCAAAGCGCTCGATATGACCGATGGCCTCCTTGCCTCTTGCATCGTGCTTTGCCACGATCTCTGCATAGGTATCCCAGATCGGTGTCTCCACATTGTCTCCGGGCATTACTTCCATTAAGTTTACGGGATGCTCTACATAGGTATCCAGCGGGAATACCTGCAGGATGGCATCCAGTAATTCCGGCACGCCGTGTCCGTCGGCACGGATGACGATGGCATCCTTGCCCATGGACTCAGCCGGGAAATTGCCGTCGGAGAGGACCAGACGGTCACTGTGTCCCATCTCGTCCAATACCTTTAAGAGTTCCGGTGATAAGATCTTCGGTATACCTTTTAACATACTAACCTCTTTCCGCCGCAGTCTTTCTGCAGCTTTTCTTTCTGAAGAAAATGCCCCATCTTTCGATGGGGCATCCTCCTGTCGGCAGACCTTTGGCTGTCAGAGCTTCGTGATCTGCCGCCTACTATCAACTCTCTTTGCTACTTATATTTTATGGATATTGCGATCTGACTTTATTTCAGAAACAAAGCTTTCGATTAGTCGTACAGGTTCTGTGCGATGTCCTCGTTGTCCATGTTCTCAGCGGTGTACCACTGGCAGCCGGTATCTACATCAGATACGGTCTTGCCGGATGCTGCATCGTGCAGAGTCTGGATCAGAGCTTCGCCCATTGCTACGGGAGCCTGGGTAACTGCACCTGCTAATGTGCCGTCCTTTACAGCGCCCTTGATAGCTGTGCCGGAGTCAAATGCTACGCCGATGATCTGGTCGTCGCCGGTACCGAACTTGTTCATGGTCTGGTTTGCAGTGATCATAGCATCACCGGAGTGCTGGTTGGAGCCGTATACGCAGATGGTATCGGACTTGCTCAGCAGGTTCTGGCAGTCGATAGCGGACAGCTCAGAGGTAACCTGTGCGGGAACCAGAACTTCGATAACAACCTTAGCGCCGTCGGTAGGCTCTACCTTGGAATCGGATACATACTTGTCATTGCCTTCGATGGTAACGGTGTAGCCGTCAGCCTCTGCCAGCTCAGCGATCTTGTCGATGAAGCCAAGGCCTCTGTTGATGATGGACTCAGCGGTTGCATCCTGGCCCATAACGCCGATACGAACGGAGCCGTCAGCCTTTGCGATTCTGTCGGAGATGAGCTTGTAGGTCTCGGTAGCTGCCAGCTCACCAGCTGCATAGTTGTCAGTTGCGCAGTTTGCAACTACAGCGCCGTCGGGTGCACCGGGAACACCGGAGTCAAAACCTACGATCGGAATGCCTGCATCCTGTGCCTGTGTAATAGCATCCAGGCAAGCGCTGGTATCCAGAGCTGCCAGGCCGATTGCTACGGGATTCTGGTTGATAGCGCTGGTCAGCATCTGTACCTGATCTGCGATATCGGACTCGGTGTTGGGTCCTACGAAGTTCATGGTGTCGCCGAGCTCGTCAGCCTTCTGCTGTGCGCCCTTTAACACTGCCTGCCAGTACTGGTGCTGGAATCCCTTGGAAACGATCTCGAAGTGATAACCGCCCTCTGCGGAAGCCTCAGTAGTCTCTTCAGCTGCCTCGGTAGTCTCCTCTGCTGCTGTCTCTGTTGCAGCTGCGTCATCGGAAGCGGTGTCAGTAGATGTAGATGTGGAAGAAGAACCACAGCCAACCATCAATGCTGCGACCATTGCTACGGAGAGCACTGTTGCCAATACTTTCTTTTTCATTTGCTATCCTCCTATAATATGAATTGATAGTATATATGAACCGCGGAATGCGGTACATACCTTAAGGAATCTTTGCTGCCGGTCTGCCCCTTTGCAGTACCGGCAGCTTCTTTCTTTTCCTTGCATCAGATCTGTCGATCTGCTCATGCTCTGTTTTTATCTGTGTGCCAGGCGGTTGTTCTTCATGACATCCACGCCTACTGCTACCAGAAGGATCACGCCGGTGATGATCTGCTGCCAGTTTGCCTGCAGGCCTACATAAGGAAGACCTGTCTTTAACATGGACATGATGAACACACCGATCAGAGTACCTGCGATGGATCCGGTACCGCCGTTCATGGAAGTGCCGCCGATGATGGCAGCTGCTACTGCGTCAAGCTCGAGTCCTGCGCCGGATGCCGGTGCTACAGACTGGAAGGTTGCTGCATAAGCGATAGCGGAAAGACCGGTAAAGATACCGGAGATAATGTAAGCAGCCATGTGGTACTTGATGACCTTCACACCGGAAAGTCTGGTTGCTTCTTTGTTGGAACCGATGGCGATGATATAGCGGCCGACCTTGGTCTTATTTAATACCAGGGACATCACCACTACCAGGATGATGATCCAGAGGAAACCAAGGGGAAGCATGGTGTCGCCGATCTGGATACGGAAGATGCTGCGGAACCATCCCTGGGGTGTACCTGCGGAAGGCCAGGTAACGCTCATGCCGCCTGTCACCAGGGAGCCAACGCCTCTTGCGATCATCATGGTACACAGTGTAGCAATGAAGGGCGGCAGGTCCAGGATTGCCACCAGCACGCCGTTGAGCGTACCAAACAGTACGGCAACGATCACGCATACCAGCATGCCCACACCTACCGGCATGCCAAGATTTACTACACAGTAACCGCCGATCAGTGCATAGGCAACTGTACCGGTACCGATGGAAAGGTCAACGCCTGCGGTGATCAGGCAGAACGTTACGCCGATAGCCATCAGTGTGATGTAATAGGAATAACCCAGAATACTTAAGATCGTCGGATAGGTCCGGAAAGCCGGGCTGGCGATACAGAAGAACGCAAACAGCACGATCAGGGCAATCAGCACCACGATCCGCTGGGCGCCTACCGCTTTTACAATTGGATTATTTGTAAAAGCGTTTCCATTCTTTTTCTCGTTAGACATCCTTTTTCTCCTCCTACTTTCTAAGCGTTGCAGCATGCATGATGTTTTCCTGCGTCGCTTCTTCTATACCGATTTCTCCGGTCTTCTTACCCTCGCACATTACCAGGATACGATCGCTCATTCGGAGAATCTCCGTCATTTCGGAGGAAATCATGATGATCGACTTTCCTTGCTTTGCCAGCTCACCCATCAGGTGATAGATCTCACTCTTGGCACCTACGTCGATACCTCTGGTAGGTTCATCGAAGATCAGGATATCGCAGTTTTTGATCAGCCACTTTGCGATAACGACCTTCTGCTGGTTACCGCCGGAGAGGTTCACCACCAGCTGATCCACGCCGGGTGTCTTGGTCTTTAACTCGTCTACGTATTTCTGTGTGATCTCTTTTTCCTTCTTCTTATTGATGAAGGGACCATTCATGTAATCTTCGAGGCAGGCCAGCGTGGAGTTCTCTGCCACACTCTTCTGCACTACCAGACCATAACGCTTTCTGTCCTCAGAAAGGTAACCGATGCCAAGCTTCACTGCATCCTGCGGTGTCTTGATCTCCACCTTCTGACCATTGATGTAGATATCGCCGCTCTCCTTGGGATCTGCACCGAAGAGTGCTCTCGCGGTCTCTGTACGGCCTGCGCCCATCAGTCCGGAGAATCCGAGGATCTCGCCCTTATGAAGCTCGAAGCTCACATCCTGCACCATGCGGCCTGCATTCAGGTGCTCTACTTTTAATACCACCGGCGCATCCTTCGGAACGGCGCTGGCCGTCTTGGGATCCTCATAAATGGTACGGCCTACCATCATCTTGATGATATCTTCCTTGGTGGAATCCTTGGTGATCAGGGTGCCTACGTAGCCGCCGTCTCTCATGACGGTAACGCGGTCGGTGATGACCTTGATCTCATCCATACGGTGAGAGATGTAAACGATACCCAGCTGCTTGTCTCTGAGGTCACGGATGATCTTGAAGAGCTGCTCGATCTCGGACTCTGTCAGTGCTGCAGAAGGCTCATCGAAGATGATGACCTTTGCATCATGGGAAATAGCCTTGGCGATCTCGCACATCTGCTGCATACCTACGGTGAGGCGTCCCATATTTTCCTTGGGATCGATGTCGATGCCGAGCATCTTAAAGAGCTTGGCGGATTCTTCGATCATCTTGGCATCATCGATAAAGCCGCCCTTCATGGGCTCTCTGCCGATGAAAATATTCTGTGCTACCGTCAGGTGGTTGACCATGTTTAATTCCTGGTGCACGATGACGATACCTGCATCCTGAGCCTCTCTGGGGCCGTTGAATGCCACTTCCTTGCCTTCATACATGATAGAGCCGGAATCCTTGGTATAGATACCGGTCAGAACCTTCATCAGGGTGGACTTACCGGCGCCGTTCTCTCCCATCAGCGCCATGACCTCGCCCTTTCTGACTTCCAGATCGACATGATCCAGGGCGTGAACGCCGGGGAAAGATTTGTCGATTCCTTTCATAGTTAAAATAACTTCACCCACGATTTATACCTTATCCTCTCTGCGCCTGCCGGCGCCTTCAAGCCAAAACCGGATATTGCTAGTTTCTCTTTCTTCTGCTGCGGATATCTGCATATACAGCGATCATAACAATGATGCCGGTCAGTACATACTGATAATCCTTCTGGAAGCCCATTGCCAGGATACCTTCCTGCAGGAGAGCTATGATAAGAGTACCGATCACAGTGCCGCCGATGGAAGCAAGACCGCCTGCCATGGATGTACCGCCCATTACGCAGCTTGCGATGGCTTCGTTATTGAAGGTATCGCCGAGACCGGGCTGTACGGTGGTGTAAGCACCTACATAGAAGATAGCTGCAATACCTGCCAGTGTGCCGCAGATAATGTATGCCAGCATTTCCCACTTCTTTACATCAACGCCGGAGAGGCGGACGGCTTCTTTATTGCTGCCGAGGCAGAGGATGTATCTGCCCTGCTTTGTCTGATTTAACAGGATGCCGCAGATGATCGCGACGATGACCAGCAGTACCAGGCCAACCGGGAACTGGATGGAACCGACCTGCACCTTTACCAGGCTTCTGTACCAGCCGTTTGCCTCAGAGCTCTGGGGCCAGCTGACAGACTGTGTCTTGGTGAAGACAGAGCCGACGCCCTTTGCGATGTTCATCATTGCCATGGAGGTAATGAAGGAAGGAAGGCCGCCGTAAGCTACCAGCACGCCGCTGACACATCCGAAGATAAAACCCACCAGGATGCTGACCAGGAGACATACCACAAGCGGAACCCCTGACTTTGTCAGCAGATAACCGGAAACCAGTGCGGAACAGAACATAACCGGTCCGATCGAGAAATCGATACCGCCTGTAGCGATAACGAAGGTTACGCCCAGTGCCAGGAATCCAAGGAAATAAGCGTAATTCAATGCACTCAGGATTCTTGAGTAACTTAAGAAAGTCGGGCTCAGAACGGCGAACAGCACGTACATCAGAATGAGTACGCCGATCAGGACGATTCTGTTAAAACCTACTTTCTTGACAAAAGGTAAATTTTTAAACTTCTCCACTTTTCTTCCTCCTGCTTCTTTTGTCAGGTATTGCTTGATCTGTGAACAGTGTAAGGCTAAACTGTGAACTGTTTAATAGAGAAAATTACGAAAAAGGGTGAAAATTTTCCTTACAGCATATTTTTTACCTCTTTTTTTGTGCACTATGACGACTTCCCGTCATT
>CAVKQI010000018.1:0-27406 GCA_963658405.1 bacterium
GCAGGCGAATTCTCCGATGTGATCCCGAATTGATGACGTATACGGCATCAATTCGCGTTTGAAGGAAATGCCATCAGGCATTTCTTTCAAACTTATCTCCTTATGCCGCACGCTGAGGCGGCACTGTGGGGGAGAATCCTGCGATCCAAAACGGACTTCTTTTTTTCTCACCCATGGCTGACGTTTACATCTTCCTCTCTATACGAGGCTCATGTTTTCCACTGCGTCAAAGATCGCATGGCTGCGGGAATGGATCAGCTTGGCATCCTCTTCATTCCAGTAGAGGTAGACGCTGTCGCCTTCCGGCATCTTCTCACCGGCCAGTCGCTCGATGCGGATCTCGTTGCCGTTTGGCAGGACGACGATGGTCTTTAATACGGATCCCACATAGATCTGCTCCTTGACCATGGCCTCGATGGAGAATCCCTCCACCGGTGTATTCGAGTAGCGGATACGCTCCGGTCTCACGGAGACAGCCACCATCTCATTTCTGGCGAAGTCTTCTCCGTAGGCGGTGGCCTTGCCGGTCTCCAGTGTCACGGTGACTTCCTTGCCGGATACCTCACTGACGCATCCCTCAAAGATATTCGTCTCACCGATAAAGGTAGCCACAAATTTGGATGCCGGCTTCTCGTAGATTTCCTTGGGTGTACCCACCTGCTCCAGGATGCCGTCGTTCATGATAGCGATCCGGTCACTCATGGTCAGCGCCTCTTCCTGATCGTGGGTGACATAGATAAAGGTGATATGCA
Organism: bacterium; assembly: GCA_963658405.1. Classification (GTDB taxonomy): domain Bacteria; phylum Bacillota; class Clostridia; order Lachnospirales; family Lachnospiraceae; genus CAG-791. Next base: position 753 of record CAVKQI010000018.1, read on the forward strand.
GCTTTTTCTGCAGTCTCTTCAGTTCCAGCTGCATCTGCTTGCGAAGCTTTAAGTCCAGAGCACCCAGGGGCTCGTCCAGCAGCAGTACCTGGGGCTTATTGATCAAGGCTCTGGCAATGGCCACACGCTGTTTCTGGCCGCCGGAGAGCTGTGAGGGATATCTCTTTTCAAAGCCGCCCAGCTGCACGAGCTCCAGCATCTCGCTGACTCTTTCCTTAATCTCCGCCTTTGCCACCTTCTTGATCTTCAGGCCGTAGGCTACGTTTTCTCCTACTGTCATATGAGGAAACAGTGCATAGCTCTGGAAGACCGTGTTGACATTTCTCTCAAAGGGTTCCTGGTTCTCCACGCTGATCCCGTTGACCTTGATGCTGCCGTTGGTCGCCTCCTCAAAACCGGCGATCATGCGCAGTGTGGTGGTCTTGCCGCAGCCGGAGGAACCTAACATTGTCAGAAATTCTCCCTCGTAAACCTGCAGTGACAGATCCTTCACTACGTGATTATCTCCGTAAATCTTATTGACGTTCTGCAGATCAACCATTACTTTCTTTTCTTCCAAAGCGATCCCCTCTTTCTGTCACACCTGTGCGTCTCCTGCTCTGTTTTTCCGGATCCTTACAGAGCCTTGTTGCCACGTTCACCGGTACGGATACGAACCGCATCCTCCACCGGGCGGATAAAGATCTTGCCGTCGCCCACATGAGCGGTGGCCATCTTATCGCGAACCTCTGTAATGATAGGCTCTACCTTCATATCATGTACCACCACGCTCACCTGCATCTTGGGCAGCAGGTTAATGGTGGTCTTGAATCCCTTGATCTCCCGCACCGGCTGATCATCGGAGAAGCCCTTCTGTGTGCCGCAGCCCATGACGCTGGAAATGGTCATGCCGCCGCATCCGAACTTATCCAGGATTCCCTTTAATGTCTCAAGTTGCTCCGGTCTGATGATCAATACCATCTCTTTCATCTCTTACCTCCTTCTGCCACCTTTTACAGCGGCACCGTGAAAAGAATTCCGCAGCGGCGGATTCTTCGATGCAACCGCCCCAAATACTGCCTGTACAACAAAAAAGGAGCCGCACAGTCCGATGGACTGACAGCTCCTTTGCTCACTCTGTTTCTCACAATTTTCATGTGTGATTGTCTGAATTTGGTTTTTATAATACACGGTTTTTTTCAGTGTACAATAGACCGTTCGGGTACTTTTTCGCCTCTTTTCTACTTATTTTGGAGTATTTTCCTCCTTTTTTTGCTGTTTCGTGGGTACTCCTTATCAGTTTTCTTCCTTCTCCAGGATCATTTTAAACATCTGCACCCGGCTGTTGATCCCCAGCTTTCTGTAAAGGTTCAGGATATGCTTTTTGAGGGTATTGACGCTGATGGAAAACTCTTCAGAGATCTGATCATTCTCCTTTCCCTCCATGAGCGCCCGCAGCACCATCTCTTCTCTGGCCGTCAGCCGGTACTTCTGCGCCGCCTCCGTCACGGACAGCTTCTCGCCGATACTGCCGGCCTTCTCTCTGTCCTTGGAGAGACGATAGGCCAGATGCTCCTTTAAGGTATCTAACAGGAAGATATCTTCATAGGAAAAGTTGTCCTTGCCGATGGTACGGTAAAAGGTCACCACGCCCAGAAACTTCCGATCCTTCCCCAGGATCATCTGCATGGAATAATGCCAGCCGTTGGGAAGATAGACCTTTCTGTAATAATCGGTCTCTACTCTCTTTTCATCAGAAATGATATCTGTCTCCCGGTAGACGATGCACTTGCCGCTGTAGAGGATGCCCCGACTGTAATCCTCCTCATCATACTGACCGGCCACCGGATTGTCACACCCGATGGTGACAGGAGATGTCAGCCCTGTGGGGTGATGGGCATCCGCCAGAAAAAAGTCTGCCGCATCGAAATCCAGCACCATCTTCAGCTGCTCCAGCAAGGTCCTGCGCATCTGATCCGGATCCTCTGTGGTGTGGATCTTATATATGATATTATTCAATACCATCCAGTCATTTGTCTCAAACTGCCGCATAACGCATCCCCCTTTTTGCCTCCAACTGCTGCCGGCAATAAAAAAGAGACAGAGCTGTATGCCCTGCCTCTTTGCAGATTTTCCTTTGATTTGCCTTCTGTTGTACTACTTATGCTCCCATCGGATGAGCTGTATGGAATGTAATGACTATAGTCAATTCCCCGGATTTCGTCAAGTCTCAATATTTTCTTATCAGAATGGATTACAGATCGGCATTGACATCCCGCCCTTTCTGATGCTATATTCTGCATGACGGACAAAGATGTCTCAAAGGAGAATCTTTGTCCGTTTTTTTATGGTATGATACAAAGGAATCACGCAGCCGCAGCCTTCACTGCGGCACAAGAAGTAGGTTTGAAAAAATGCCTTATAGCATTTCTGTCAAACTACATGGATGCTGCAAGCGCCATCCATGGGGATCACATCGTATTGCCGCAATGATTGCAGCAGAAAGGAACAAAAATGGATTTCTCGTACTACTTACCCGTCAACCTGATCTTCGGCAGCGGCAAGGTCGCTGTACTGGGAGAGACTGCTGCACAGTACGGCAAGAAGGCCTGTATCGTCACCGGTACCGGCAGCACCAAGCGCTCCGGTCTTTTAGACCGCTCCATTGCCTTATTAAAGGATGCCGGTGTGGACAGCGTGGTCTTTGACAAGGTTACACCCAATCCCCTGACCACCACCGCAGAAGAAGGTGCTGCTTTCGCTAAAGAGAACCAGTGCGATGTCATCGTCGGTCTCGGCGGCGGCTCCATGATGGATGCAGCCAAGGCTATCGCCTTCCTGTGTGTCAATGACGGCGACATCAACGATTACATCTTCGGCAAGCTGCCTGCTGAGAAGGCGCTGCCCCTGATCCTGGTTCCCACCACCTGCGGCACCGGTTCTGAGGGAAATGGCTTTGCCGTACTGACCAACCCTGAGACAGGAGATAAGAAGTCCCTGCGCAGCAGCTGTGTCATCGCCAAGGCTTCCATCGTGGATCCTGAGCTGATGATGACCATGCCTCCGTCAGTCTTAGCCAGCGTAGGCTTTGACGCCCTCTGCCATAATATGGAAGCATACCTTTCCAAGAAGGCACAGCCCTTCACCGATCTGCTGGCTCTGGAAGCTATCCGCATGCTGGCCGGCAATCTGGCTCATGTATACAAGCACTATGATGACAAGGCAGGCTGGGAGCGCATCACTCTGGCCAGCACCATCGGCGGTATGGTCATCAACACCGCAGGCTGCGGCGCGCCGCACGGACTCGAGCATCCCGCCAGCGGCCTTAAGAACATCGTCCACGGCCGCGGTCTGGCAGCACTGACCCCCGTGATCTACGATGCTTCCATCGAGGCAGCGCCCTATAAGTTCGCACAGATCTCCCGTCTCCTGGGCGGCGAAAACGAGTACGACTGCACCGCGCAGATCCGCGCTCTGCTCCAGGATCTCGACCTGGACATCAAGCTCTCCGATCTGGGCATCGACGAGGCAGACATCCCCTGGATGACCGACAACTGCATCAAGGTCTCCGTGGGCAACATGGGCTGCTTCCCCAAGGCTTTCACCAGAGACGAGATCGAGGAGCTCTACAAGAAGGCTCTGTAAAACAGCACAGACACTGCATCTGTACGGCGCATCCAGCTTTTCCTTTGGAAAACATACTGCTGCAGAGCTGTGTCATGTTAAAGTACCGAACAACTGCAAAAAGGTGCATCCCTCCGGTTAATTTCCGGATGGGATGCACCTTTTTTATATTGTACCGTACTTTTCCAGCACTCTTTTCTTATACTTTTTTCTTATGCTCTTCTCTTATACCCGCTTCCTATGCTTTTCCGAAGGCACGAATATTTAGTGCACAAGCCAGCGTCGGTTTCTACGCCCTGCGCAGATGGATCTTTCTGATCTGCAGGCCGGACTGGGCAAAATAGAAATCCAGATAATTGTCGATGGATACAAAGGTGGTAAACTCTGCCGTCCTTGTCACCCACTCTCCCTTTGTCCCGGGGATGGTAAAGGAGCTCTGGATCGTACCGTTCATGGAGAAGGTCACCGTCGCCTGCGCCACCTCGGACTGGTCGGAGCGGACCTCCATTTCCATAAGGTATGTGCCCTTGTCGGGAATCCGCACAGCATACACATTGTGAGAGCCCTTCTCTGTATGCAGCGCTGCGACATCCAGCTCTGCCTCGTCTCGCAGCTCTGTGCCCGGCTGCTCATAGCGGATGCCTTCCTCTTCCTTAGGACGGTTCAGCTCAGTGATCTCATCTACTGCTCCGCAGGCACGGTCCATCACCGCAGACCGCAGGATCACCCGGCAGATATTGGCTGCGTTGCGCAGCAGCTCTCCTCTGGTGATCCACCCCTGCGCCAGTCCTTCCTCACTGTTGTCGTGGTTGCTGTTTTCCTTCGCATCTGCCGTCACCATGTACAGATCATTCTGCGCTCTGATCATGGGAACCGTATTCTGAATGGAAGCACTCTCCCCTTCTTCGTTGATGTCAGCCCACCAGTCAGTCATGACGATGCCCCTAAATCCCCATTCCTTCCGGAGAATGGTAGTCAGCAGATCGTAATTTCCGGCGGTCCATATGCCGTTCAGCGGTCCGTAGGTAGACATGATGCTGTAAGCACCGCCCTCCCGGACGCAGATCTCGAAGGCCTTCAGGTAGATTTCCCGCAGCGCCCGCTCCGATACCACCGCGTCCGCGGACCGGCGCTTTGTCTCCTGGTTATTGCATGCAAAATGCTTGATGGTGCCGGTCACCTTGTAGGGGCGCATAGCCTTCAGCTGCGCCGCTGCCTGGCTGCCGGTCACATAGGGATCCTCGGAAAAATACTCAAAGTTCCGGCCGTTAAGCGGATTTCTGTGAATGTTCACACCGGGCCCCAGCAGGGAATCGATCTGGTTCTTTCTCAGTTCCCTGCCCACCATATCATAGAGCTTTTCCGTCAGTGCCAGGTTGAATGCACAGGCCATCAGGGTGCCGTTCGGGCAGCTGAAGGCCTTGGTCCCGCAGTCCATGCGGATGCCGGAGGGACCGTCTGAGCAGCCGGCTGCCGGAATGCCAAAAGCCTGCAGTCTGTCTGTCACGCCGCCAAAGGCACTGGCAATGCCGGGAGTAACCTTCGGAGAGCACATGCCCTCTCCTCTGGACATATGGATCAGGTCTTCGTCACTTAACTGGGCTAAGAACTGTTCCATGGTATTTTTGCCGGTATCCACATCCTGCAGCCGGATGCCCTGATCCCCTGTGCAGGCCGTATCTGCCGGTCTGTTTGCGGCAATTCTCTCCGTCAGATCGATGGTCCGAAGCGGGGTATCCTCCCAGCCAATCACCGCCTGCTCATTTTCCAGGGCGATGCGCATTCTCTGATAGGGAAGCACTGGTGCGCAGGCTTCCTCCAGCTGCAGAACCGCTCTGGTCTCCTCCTGCACATACGTGCCTGCCAGCAGGCTGATGCCGGATGCCGCTTTCCTTTCTGTCTTCGCATCTGCCGCCGTGCCTGCCTGTCCCCGCACGCAGTTTCCCACATAGATACGGTAATTTCCCTTTTCCAGCACCCAGCAGGAGCGATGACCGGTGACACCGCTGTCATCATAGGAGGCCATTTCCTTCACCGGGAAGGTCAGCGTTACCGTCTGGCTCTCTCCCGGCGCCAGGGTGTGGGTTTTCTCATAGCGGATCAGATTGCGCACCGGCTTCGCCAGCGCTCCCTGGGGCGGTGCAAAGTAGACCTGCACCACTTCCTTGCCTGCGGCGTCGCCCACATTGGTCACCCGGACACGGACACTCATCCACTGTCCTTCCTTGACCAGATCCACTGCCTCCATGTCAAAATCCGTATAGGACAGACCGAAGCCGAAGGGGTACTGCACCGCTTCTTTGGCCGCGGTCTCAAAGTAGCGATATCCCACATAGATATCTTCTGTATAGAAATTGCGCACTTCGTCGCCGAAGTCCTTTGCGGAAGGATAATCCTCTATATGCCAGGCGATGGTATCTGCCAGCTTGCCGGAGGGATTCACCCGGCCCGTGAGCACATCTGCCACGGCATTGCCGCCTTCCATACCGCCCTGCCATACATAGAGGACAGCCTGAGGATGGTATTCCTCTACCCACTGCATGTCCATGACAGAGCCCACATTCAGCACCACTGCTACCTTTGCAAAGGCACCGGTCACCGCCTGCAGCATCTGTCTCTCCCCCGGCGTCAGGTAATAGCTTCCCTCTGCGGCCACCGCATCTCTGTCCTCGCCGGCGCTGCGGCCGATGATCACCAGCGCCATGTCGGATTTCTCCGCTGCTTCCTTTACCACGGAGGGCTCCAGCTCCATTTCCTCCTGGGACCAGGGCTCACTGGCCCAGCCCACGCCCTGATCAAAGGGATGGCTCTTTTCCCACTCCGTATAGAGCGCCGCCAGATCCTCATTCACCTGCACCAGACCGCTGTTTCGCAGTCCATCGGGAATAGAAACCACATATGGGGTATTCACCATACCGCCGGATCCGGTTCCACTCTTGTAATAATGGGTCTGGATCCGCCCGAAGACAGAAACCCGCGCCCCCTCCGGCATCGGCAGTACCTTTTCCTCATTGCGCAGCAGCACGCATCCCTCCGCTGCCATCTGTCTGGCAACGGCAGCATATTCCTTCCAGTCAAATGTAAAATTCATTTTTCCTCCTGTGCCGCAGTCTGCTGCGGCACCGCGAAGGGAATTTCGCGAAGGCGAATTCCCTGATGCGATCCCGAACGGATGCCGTTTACGGCATCCGTTCGCGTTTGCAGGAAATGCCATCAGGCATTTCCTGCAAACTTTTACCTTTCTCTGCCGCTGTTTTACAGCGGCAGCCTGAGAAGAATTTCGCGAAGGCGAATTCTCCGATAGGATCCCGAATGGATGCCGTTTACGGCATCCGTTCGCAGTTTGCAGGAAATGCCATCAGGCATTTCCTGCAAACTTTACCTCTTCTGAAACAGATAGTAGGTATGCTCTGTCTCTCCCATCACCTGCGTCATCTCATCCACCAGATCATAGATATCTGTCAGAAATGACGGATATTCATCTCTCACCAGCACAAAATCCGTCCTGCCTTCCCGCATATAGCCATACTGTGCCTCATAGACCATATCCGTGGGCAGTGTCTGTGTCTGAAACCACCGGCAGTCCGGATAGACCCCGGCCACGGTATACAGGCCGGCATCCAGACAATTATAATTCAGCATCGTAGGATTTTCTATCCCGGAAGCCCAGATCGTCTTCGCAAACCGGTACTGGAAAAGGTCATCTTTGCTGTAGGACAGATAATACCGGTTCATCGTCAGACCATAGGAAACGCCCATGGCCAGGACGATGGACAAGGCACCTGCAACGACGCACAGCAGGCCGGCTGCTTTCCCGGCAGATTTCTTCTCTCTCTGCCCCTTTGCCTCTTTTCCAACAATTTCCGTTATATTGCCTGCTACTGTTTCTTTCTCTTTTCCTCCTGTCCACCGTCTGTACACCCCATCCAGGATCTTCCCGATCACCACGCCGCCCAATACCGCAAAGATCGTCAGGGGCATGGAGTAATAGGGCAGCTCTACGCCGCCGATATAGATTCCCAGGAATGTGAATCCGAAAAGCACCACCGGATCCAGTCTCTCCATGATGCTCTTTCCCCGGTGAAACAGCGCCCACAAAAGGCCCGGTATGATCAGGATGAAATACTGCAGATCCGTCCGGATCAGCCAGTACAGGATCAGGATCAGCCCCTTGATGTGCTGCAGGATGCTCTCTCCCTTGTTCCCTGCTCCGAAGGTACTGTAGAGAAAGACATTGGTGTAAACATAGCCGTCATACCAGTCGGCCAGCGCATGATGGACCCCAAAGTATACAACCCAGGGCAGAAAAGGCACCACCATCGCTGCCAGAAAAGTAAGGCAGGACGGGAAAAACCGCTTTGCGTGCTTTCCGGTCAGCGTGGCAAAGGCCACCATCATCATCCAGGCAAAATAAAAACCCAGCAGCGTAAATTTGATATTGGCCACCACACCGCAGCACAGGCCGGCGATGAGGATGTCCCTGTAAGACATGGGGGCCGGATAACTTTCTTTAAAATAGCGCAGCGTCAGCCACAGCGCTATGAACAGAAACGGAAGACAGATCTCCTCCGCACTGCCGCCCCAGTAAAAGCTCCGGGAGGAAAAAAGCAGCGCCAGAATCGGCGGTGCCAGGATAAGGGAGAGCTTCTCCGGCATATACAGCCTCATGATCCGCTGCATGCACCAGAGATCCACTGCCGCAAACAGGATTTCCATTCCGTAGACGCCGGCAAAAGTCCTCGGAGAGACCAGTGAACACAGTCCGTAAAAGAAATACAGATACATGCCCTTCTGATCAAATACATCCCGGTAGGGAACCTGTCCCTGCATCATGGATTTCCCTACGGTAAAGTAACTGTTGGCATCATCCCAGTTATTAAAGGGATAGAGGAAGGAAGAACGGGAGCACAGCGCCAGCACCGCCGCCCCCGCCGCCAGAAAATACAGAATGTACAGCCACCTGCGACTGCCCTTTTTTTCGAAATCAGATGCTTTTCCTATCATTGTGATCACCATTTCGCAGACTTTGTGCGCCGGACCTTTCCGTCAGGCGTCACCCATTCATTTTACTGCGCTCTGCTGTTATCTTTTTCCCGATCTTTATGCCATGCACAGGTCTTTCTTCCCAGGCTTTCCTGCAGCATCCGCATACCGTCCGCTGCCACAGGGAAGAGCATACAATAATAGACGATCAGGTATCGGCACTGCGTCTCCCACAGCATGTGAAACAGCAGACCGCCGAAGACCGGCAGCAGATATGCCGCCATCTTCCACTGTTTTTCCCGTTCCTCTTTCCGGAAAGAAAGAATCATCCGCCAGCCGGCCAGCGTGATGATGATAAAGTGCACCACATTCATGATCCAGTACAGGATCTGCCGTCCGGTTCCGTACAGAATACTCTCTGCCGCTGCCGAAAGCCCCTCTGTATGCCTGCTCTCCCATTCAATGGTGATCTGGGACTGGAAGGACGGATCATTCCAGGAAGATTCAAATTTCTTATAGTAGAGATACGCGGCATGGGCCGGATGCTCCAGGAAATTTGTCAGCGACTCCCGGATGCTCTCCTTCGCCGCCTGATCCGCCGCCTCGTAATCATAATTATGTTCTGTGAAGTTATTTCTGTTGTAGCCATTGTACCAGCCAAACTCCGCATACTCGTCCTCCAGCATGGCCATGGCCACCCAGCTGGACTTCGGCGCTCCCTTGGGAAATTCCGAGAGTCCTGCCGCCCTGGTATACCCGGCTTCCACCACTGCCCCCAGCAACATAGCCGCTGCCGTCATATACACAGCCAGCAGAAGAGGCGAGAACTTTTTCCTCACAAAGGCCGTCGCTGCAAGGATCATCACAAAAGCCACCAGAAAGATCTGCTCATTGGATTTGATCTGGATCGCCGCTGCCAGCAGGATGCCTGCCCACAGGATGTGTCTCTTTCTATGATCCCGCAGGTATCGAAACAGCAGCAGAAAACTGCCCGTGGCCAGGGACCAGCCGCACAGATCTCCGTAGACATACCCCACATGAAGATACAGCGGCAGCATGCCCACGGACATCCACAGAAAGTAGGTCTGGGTCTCCCGGGAGCCAAAGACCTCCCCGGTCAGCTCATAGAGATTTCTCACCATAAATAGAATGGCGATCGCGTTGATCAGCTGCAGCGCCAGGTAATTGCCGTCTCCGAAGAAAAAATAGATCAGCTGCAGAAAGCCGATAAAGCCGATCTGAAAGGGATAGACCACCAGGTAATCATCCCCGGCGGCATTGGGGAACTGCAGCATACTGAAGTCCCCGTGCAGAAACTGCCCGGCAAATTGGGAAACCGCGATGGAATCCGCAAAGGGCTGCGGCCGCAGCATAAAGAGAAAGAGCAGAGAGATCGTGCCGGCCGCCAGCAAAGCCGCTGCCAGCAGAGGCGGACAGCCTCCGGCCAGAGCCATCGGCATGAGCCTATACTTTTCCCCAGGGCCATGACCTCCGGGCATACCGTTTTGCACATGGCTGCACTCTCCGGACGCTCCATGTTTGCCGGAAGCTTCTTTTTCCTTCTTTAGTACCCTCTTATGCATCCACCTCCCGACAGCCACGGCCAGCACCAGCATGGCCAGCAGCAGGAGGGGCCTGTCACTTTTATAGCTGGGGATCTCATTCTGCTCATAGAGTGCGAAGTACACACTCTTGCAGGCGCTGAGCACCGCCAGGGCAACCGTCAGGGCCGCCAGAGGCAGCAGATAAAAAAAAGACAGAATCCGCAGGATCCCTATTCTTCTGTTTTCTCCTGACTGTTTCTGCGCCATAATTCCTCCCCCAAAGCCAGCAGCAGGAACGCATAGGGTGTGTTTGTCACCTGCTGAAAGCTGATACAGTTATGCAGCAAATAAACGAGAATAGCCCCTGCGATCACATAGAGAGCGGGGTCTTTCCTGCCTGCCCGGATGAATCTCCACAGTGCCGTTCCATAGATCCCCGTATAGGCTGCTGCCCCCAGAATGCCCTGATTTACCAGTATTGTCAACCAGGCATTGTGCGCATTTCGCAGGACGCCGCTGCCAAAGTGCTTCTGCAGCAGCGCCGCCACCGGCGCGACGGCATAGCAGGCATAGGAAAAGCAGTCCTGGCCTACACCGATCAGCTTCCGCACGGGACTCTGGGCCGCGAAGGTCTCCAATCCCACGATCCAGGTCGTCCCTCTGCCGCTTCCCCAGTCTTCATCAAAGTAAAACAGCGCGTTCTGACCGATCACAGGCAGACTCCCCTGCATCGCGGTATTCACAATGATGAGGACCACCGCCACCCCGGCTGCCGCCGTGAGCAGGAAGGGAAGTACCTTGCCGATCCTGCAGATCAGGCGCATAGCGGCTTCCCCTCTGAGTCCGAAGTGCACCAGCAGGAAAAGGATCACCCCTGCCAGCAGCACATAGAGCGTGGTATTTCCCACTGTCAGGAAGTTGCCGGAGGCACTCTCATTATAATAGTAATACTGATTGTAATACCCTACGCCGCCGCCCAGCACACGGAAAAAGCGCACTGTCTGACAGCCGGCGCCGAAAAGCGCCACCAGCAGCGCTGCCCTCTCCAGCCTCATTTTTTCCGTAAATCCTATGCAAAAAGCGATCAGGAAAATCAGGCCTGTCACCAGCAGTCCGCCGGCGCTTCCCTGGGTGGCCGCGCCCGCAAAGCCGATATAGGCAGAAAACCCCACCGGCCAAAGAAGCCTTTTGTCCTCCTCCACTACAAACTCCAGTGCTGCCACCGTCAGAAAGATGGAAAGATAGCCGCTGTACCAGTTGATATTGCCGATGGTGGAAATAAAACTGTTTTCGTATAATCCCCCGAAAGAAACCAGGGAAAAGCGGGTCAGAAGCGTCATGACAAAGACCGGGATGGCGCTCAGCGAAAAAATAAACAGCCCGTTTTTGCGGAAAATACGGGTCCTGGAATACAGGAAATAGTAAAGGACCATGATGGACTGCGATAAAAAGCCCATGCGCCAGCCATCAATCCCCCAGAAGGCCGTCCCCACATCCAGGGAATAGGTCATGGAAATCAGACTTTCCATCCACATCAGCACCACAAAAATGTCGGTGACAGACCGTTTCCCCATCTCCAGCGGTTTCTCTTTGGAAAAAGCCCTGGCAAAAACAAGGCCGATCAGTACCAGCAGAGAGATATCTTTATACAGAGCCGACTTCACTTCTCCCAGCTGCTCATATCCGTTCTGCATGAACAGCGGCACCCCCACCGTCATCGCCAGCAGATACACGCGAAGCAGATCCTGCCTCCAGTTTCGCTTTTTCATTCCCCCTCAGACTCCCCTTATACCTTAAAACGATAACCCACGCCCCAGATCGTCTCGATATACTGCGGCTTGGAGGTATCATACTCTATCTTTTCACGGATCTTCTTAATATGTACCGTCACAGTGGCAATATCGCCGATGGAATCCATATCCCAGATTTCCCGGAACAGCTCTTCCTTCGTATATACATGGTTCGGATTCTCCGCCAGGAATGTCAGCAGGTCGAACTCTTTGGTCGTGAAGTTCTTTTCCACGCCGTCGATCCAGACCCTGCGCGCCGTCTTATCGATCTTTAATCCTCGGATCTCGATCACATCATTGGTCTTCTGGTTGGCGCCTACCAGCCGCTCGTATCTGGCCATGTGTGCCTTGACCCTGGCTACCAGCTCGCTGGGGGAGAAGGGCTTTGTCATATAGTCGTCTGCGCCCAGGCCGAGCCCGTGGATCTTGTCTATATCATCCTTCTTTGCAGAGACCATCAGAATCGGTACATTTTTGATCTCCCGGATCTTCTTGCATACCTCAAAGCCGTCCATGCCCGGCAGCATCAGATCCAGGATCACCAGATCGAAATCCTGAGTCAGCGCCATATGCAGGCCGTCTGTGCCGTTGCCGCAGGTCTGCACCGTAAACCCGCTCAGCTCCAGATAATCCTTTTCCAGATCGGCGATGCTCTCCTCATCCTCAATAATCAGTATACTGCTTGCTTTCTGTTCTGTTCCCTGTTTCATTTGTACCCCTTTCCTTAACTTTCCCCTACTACATCACTTTTTTCCATTTCCCTGTACTTCCGGATCACGAAATGCATGCAGGTCCCCTCGCCGTCCCGGCTGGTCGCCCAGATATAGCCGCCGTGGTCCTCTATGATCTTCTTGACAATGGAAAGTCCTATGCCGCTGCCGCCCTGTGCGGAATTCCGGGAAGAATCCGTCCGGTAAAATCTGTCGAAAATATTCGGCAGATCCCTGGCTGCAATGCCCTTGCCGTTGTCCTCGATCTCTACCCGGATCGCATCCTGCTCATCCAGGATACGGATGTCGATTTTTCCGTCCGCCTTGTCCAGGTATTTCACGCTGTTGCTGATGATATTATTGACGACGCGCTTTAACTGCTCCGGATCCGCAATGATCATGGTATCCGGTGACACCATGTTGGAATAGTTCAGCTTGATCCCTCTTGATTCCATATCAATGCCGATCTCATCCACGCAGTCCCCGAAATAATCCGCCACATTGATCCGCCGGAAGTTATACGGGATCCTGTCACTGTCGATTCTGGCATACAGCGTCAGCTCATTGATGAGCTTATCCATATCATTGGCCTTGTTGTAAATGGTGCGGATGTACTTTGCCTGTTTCTCCGGCGTATTGGCCACGCCGTCCATGATTCCCTCCACATATCCTTTGATCGAGGTAATGGGCGTCTTCAGATCATGGGAAATATTGCTGATCAGTTCCTTACTCTGTTTCTCCCGCTCCAGCTTTTCATCTGCCGATTCCTTCAGCCGCAGCCGCATATCCTCGTAGTTCTGGTAGAGATCTCCGATCTCCCCCTTTTCGTCCGTGGGCAGGGTATACTCCAGATTGCCGTCCCGGATATGCTTCATGGCCACATTCAATCCGTTGATAGGCTCAAAGACGCCCTTACGGAACCAATGGATGACTACCTCCGCCGTGATGATCATGATCACGATCATGGCCAGAAACATGCCCGTCAGAAACGGTCTCGCGATCACCGTCACGATCTTGGTAATAATAAAGAAGCTTCCTTCCGATCCGTCGGAAAACTGGAAATCCATCTGCCGGATCATCTTATTGAGATCATCCATGTAAATGCCGATCTCGCTTCCCCCGTTCACACCCCGATAGGCCGGCAGCGACGAAAGGATCTCCTTATTTACATGCGCATTGCTGGTATAGTAGAGTTCATTTCCTTTCCGAATAACGATGTAGGAATTATCACTCTCCTCTTCCAGCATCTCCGCGATCTTCTCTCTGAATTCCGGTTTCTCCAGGACATGGGGATCTGTCTCTAAGGCCGACTCCACTTTGTCGTATACCAGGTCGGTCTCTTCCGTATAAGACTGCACGCTGTCTGTCAGCCGCAGATAATCCTGCAGAGAAATACCGTTCTCTCTGCCTCCTGCCACATAGTTGCCGATGACAATAAAGGCTGCCGAGCAAAGTATGATCGGTGCCAGGATCATAATGGAAAACGCAACTGCCATCCTCTTTTTAAAGGTCATTTTCCGCTCTCTTCTCTCCTGTTCTGTTTTTCGTCTGTATTCCGTTCGCTGGCTGGCCGGAGGCGCTCCGCGCCTTGGCCGTCTGCCAATTTCAATCGTGAATATACTTGCAAGCAAGCAGCCTGCAAGCAGTCAATTCACGTTGAAATGTGGCAGGTGCAAAACAGATACATTCATTTTATCATAATCTCGCTGTGCGAACATGGATTGGGAAAAGAGTTCAGTCTTTTTTAATTTTTCTTAAAAAGTTAGTGTTGACTTATCCGGCAGCGCCGTAGTTAAATAATATCAGTAACTATTATCGTTATTGGAAAGGGCAGTCATGACGCGCAAACACAGCCGGCAGCGAGAGGCCATCTATGAATATCTGCACGGGCGAACCGATCATCCTACGGCCGATGCCGTTTACACCGGTGTGCGGCAGATCCTTCCCAACATCAGTCTGGGCACTGTCTACCGCAATCTGATCCTGCTGCGGGACATCGGCATGGTGCAGGCTGTGGATGTGGGCGACGGCACACTGCACTTTGATGCAGATCTTTCCGAGCACAGCCACTTTATCTGCAGAGGCTGCGGCTGCGTCCAGGACATCTGGATGAAGCCGGACGAGGAGATCCGCCGGAAGGCGGCCGCACAGTTTTCCGGACAGATCAACGGCTGTAATGCCTATTTTTACGGTCTTTGCAGCGACTGCCTCTTAAAAGCACAGACTTCTGCCCCTGAGCAACCCAAGGAGGCTAAAGAAGCTGACGGCATGGCGGAAACCCAAAACTGACAAATCATAAAGAAGAAAAGGAGAATTACTATGAAATTCGTATGTTCTGTATGTGGTTATGTATATGAAGGCGAGCAGGCTCCGGAGAAATGTCCTGTCTGTTCCGCTCCCGCTTCCAAGTTCGTGGCACAGAGCGAAGAGAAGACCTGGGCTGCTGAGCACGTTGTAGGCGTAGCACAGGGCGCCAGCGAGGATATCATGGAAGACCTTCGCGCGAACTTCAATGGTGAGTGCTCCGAAGTCGGCATGTATCTGGCTATGAGTCGCGTGGCTTTCCGCGAGGGCTATCCGGAGATCGGCCTCTATTATGAGAAGGCAGCCTATGAAGAGGCAGAGCACGCTGCAAAGTTTGCAGAGCTTCTCGGCGAAGTCGTCACTGACTCTACCAAGAAGAATCTGGAGCTGCGCGTAGAAGCAGAAAACGGCGCTACCGCCGGCAAGACTGACCTGGCAAAGCGCGCTAAGGCTGCTAATCTGGATGCCATCCACGACACCGTTCACGAAATGGCAAGAGACGAGGCCCGCCACGGCAAGGCATTTGAAGGTCTGCTGAAGAGATATTTTGGCTAAACAGCAGGGATTTGAGGGCCTGCTGCCAGATCCGGTACAGTCGTTCCCACGGCTGTGCCGGATTTTCATTTTACAAAGATTCGCACCGTAGCGCCCTCTCGAAATAAGAAAATTATGGTTTCTTACCAGTCCCATCTCGCATTTGCTTCGCAAGCTGTAATACCTTCTTTATTTCCCATTCCTGCCTTTATATTTTTTTTATAAATGATTAATAATTCCTTTATTGCGCGCTTGTTCTATTTGTTGTATAACAATGGCAGATCAAGAAAAAGAGATTTACCTCCGGCGGGAGACATCCGATAAGACTTACAAGACTCCCCCGGAAGCCATATAAAGGAGGAATGACTTATGTTAAGACCTGCAATGTACAGAAACAATGGAAGAGCTTTTTGGGATGACCCCTTTGACATGTTCGACACCGTGCTCCCTGCACTCTGGAATGATGAGGCACTGGAGAGAAGCTTCTCCGGATTCAAGACCGATGTGATTGAAAAAGATAACAACTACATCCTGAAAGCAGAACTTCCGGGATTCAATAAGGAAGACATTAAGGTCGATCTGAAAAATGACATCCTGACGGTTTCCGCCTCCCACAGCGATGAGGCCAAGGAAGAGGACAAGAAGCAGAAATACCTGCGCAGAGAGCGTACCTACAGCTCTTACTCCAGAAGCTTCCACGTAGAGAACATTCGCCCCGAGGACGTAAATGCCTCTTACAACAACGGTATTCTGGAAGTGACCTTCCCGAAGCGCACAGCACTTCCCGCTGCCGAGATCAAACAGATCGAAGTAAAGTAATACGGATCAGGAAGTCAAACGAGACAACGAATGCAGCCAAAAGGCGTTATCCATACATTCTTCCCCCATGCCGCTGCTATGCAGCGGCACCGCGAAGGGAATTCACCTTCTTGCAAAGCCAGGCGGTCGGTTCAACCGGCCGCCCGGCTTTTTTTTGCGTTTACATTTCAGGCAAAAGATATGATAATGTTATGTGACTGTGCAGTACCGACAGTGCGCAAACGGCCTGCTGGCCTCCTGCGAGTTCATGCGGTGCATTTACTAATCTGCAGAAACGGAGATTACTGTTACCATGGAAAAAATCACCAGTTTTACAATCAATCATATTCTTCTGGAGCCCGGTGTCTACGTCTCCCGGGTGGATCACTACGGCGACGCCGTCATCACCACCTTTGATATCCGTATGACCTCCCCCAACGATGAGCCGGTCATGAATACCGCAGAGATGCACACCATCGAGCATCTGGCAGCCACCTATCTGCGCAATCACCCGGATTATAAGGATAAGACCGTTTATTTCGGCCCCATGGGCTGCCGCACGGGCTTTTATCTGCTGCTGGCAGGGGAATACACCTCCGCTCAGATTGTCCCGCTGCTCACCTCCATGTATGAATTCATCCGGGATTTTGAAGGGGATGTGCCCGGCGCTTCTCCCAGAGACTGCGGCAATTATCTGGATATGAATCTGGGTATGGCCAAATATCTCGCTGACCGCTTCCTGAAAAATACCCTTTACGGCATCGACGAAAAGCACCTGATTTACCCGGTGTAAGACTCGATGCAGTGAATCCGGTCTGTCCCATATAAAAGCAAGTACAGCAGAAAGGCAAATACGATCATGATACGATTAGGCATTATCGGCGCTATGGACGTAGAAGTCGCCGTATTAAAGAAACTCGTTGTAAATCCCACCGTCACCTCTAAGGCCGGCATGGAATTCGTCTCCGGTCAGATCGGCGACAAGGAAGTAGTCATCGTAAAAAGCGGCATCGGCAAGGTAAATGCCGGACTTTGCGTCCAGATCCTCGCGGATCTTTTTTCCGTCACCCATATCATCAACACCGGTGTGGCCGGTTCTCTGTGCAATGATGCGAACATCGGCGACATCGTCGTCTCCACCGATGCCATGTATCACGATGTAGATGCCACCGTTTTCGGCTATCAGCCCGGTCAGGTGCCCCAGATGACAGCCTCTTTCCCTGCTGATGAGAGCATGCGTCTGGCCGCTGTTCACGCCTGCCGCAGCGCCGCTCCCGACATTCAGGTATTCACCGGACGCGTTGTCAGCGGCGATCAGTTTATCTGTGATGCTGACAAAAAGGCCTGGATCCGCGATACCTTCCACGGCTTCTGCACGGAAATGGAAGGTGCGTCTATTGCCCACGCATCCTATCTCAATCAGATTCCCTTTGTGATCATCCGCGCTATTTCCGATAAGGCAGACGGCAGCGATGTCGTAGATTATCCCGTATTCGAGGCCAAAGCAGCCGAGCACTGTGCAAAGCTGGTGGGAGAAATGATTCGTTCCCTGTAAATCACAGATTCCGCTGCCTCTTCGCTGCGCAGCTGCTCAGGAATGAACGTGTGAGACTTCCCTCATAGGCTATTTTTCGCACCGCAGACGAACCGCTTACGGCTCGTCTGCCTTGATGGCAGACGAGAATCTCTGATTCTCGCCGCCTTTTCACAGCACATAATGCACATAAACAAGGAATTTTTATATGTTAAATCAGTTTTCCAGAACCGAACTGCTCTTTGGCCATGAGGCCATGGACAGACTGTCCCGGGCACGGGTGGCTGTCTTCGGCATCGGCGGTGTCGGCGGTTATACCGTAGAAGCGCTGGCCAGAAGCGGCATCGGCACCCTTGATCTGATCGATGACGACCGGGTCTGCCTCACCAATATCAACCGCCAGATTTATGCAACCCGAAAGACCATCGGCCAGTACAAGGTCGATGTGGCCAAAGAGCGCTGCCTCGACATCAATCCCAATCTGGTGGTCAACACTTACAAAACCTTCTATATGCCCGATACCGCCGATCAGTTTGATTTTTCCGAATACGATTACGTGGTGGATGCCATCGACACTGTCACCGGCAAGATCGCGCTGGTCATGCAGGCGCAGGCCGCCGGCGTCCCCATCATCAGCTCCATGGGAGCCGGCAACAAGGTAGACCCCACAGCTTTCCAGGTCGCCGATATCTATAAGACCTCCGTCTGCCCTCTGGCCAAGGTAATGCGCAGAGAGCTGAAAAAGCGCGGCGTAAAGCATCTGAAGGTGGTTTATTCCAAAGAGCCGGCAATCACGCCCGTAGAGGATATGTCCATCAGCTGCCGCGCGCACTGCGTCTGTCCTCCCGGCACGCAGCGCAAGTGCACGGACCGTCGGGCCATTCCCGGAAGCAACGCCTTTGTTCCCTCGGTAGTGGGTCTGATCATTGCCGGTGAGATCATCAAGGACCTGACCGGCTTTTCCTCGTAGTTTTCTCTTCAAAGGAAGCGCCGAATGGCAGCCATTCACAAAACCGGGCCGGACATCGCTGCATACAGCGGTCTGTCAATCACCGTTGATTTTCTCCGGTTCTGCTCACAGAAACCGGGGCGGACATCCGGACAGCCGTACCGTATTTGCTTATTCGCCGCTTCCTGCTGCTTTGAAAGGGATATTATCGTGATCTATCTGGATTATTCCTCCAATACGCCCTGTGACCCTCTGGTCCTGCGGCGTTTTTGTGAGATGGAACAGAATTTCTGCGGCAATGCCAACTCAGCCCACCAATCCGGCCGCCTTGCTGCCAGACAGCTGCAGGAAAGCACAGCAACCATGGCAGAACTGCTTCATGTGCTGCCGGAGGAGCTCATCTATACCTCCGGTGCCAGCGAATCCAACAATCTGGCACTAAAGGGGCTCGCGCGCACCTCCCGCCATATAGGGCGTCATATCATTTCCACATCCCTGGAGCACGCCTCTGTAGGCGCCTCGCTGACCTGGCTGCAGGAACAGGGCTATGAGATCGATCTGCTGGATATCGGCAGAGACGGACGCATTGATCTGGACCAGCTCCGTTCCCTGCTGCGCAGGGATACCGTTCTGGTCTCCCTCTGCGCTGTAGACAGCGAACTGGGCACCATCCAGCCTATACAGGAAGCTGCCTCCATCATCCGCCGCTTTCCGGACTGCCGCCTGCACGTGGACGCCACCCAGGCGATTGGGAAAATCCCTTTTTCCTTCGAAAATATCGACACTGTCAGCTTCGCGCCCCACAAATTCTATGGTCTGAACGGAAGCGGGATACTCTTTAAGAGAAAGGGCGTCACTTTAGAGCCTTTGATCCACGGAGGCGCCAGCACCACGCTCTACCGCAGCGGCACACCCACCCTTGCCCTGGATGTCTCCGCCGAAACGGCTCTGCAGCTGGCACTCTCCCAGATGGAAGAGCGCACCAGAATCATCACCGGACACCGCGACAGGATCCTTGCTGCCTTTGCAGACTATCCTCTGGTACGCATCAACACGCCGGCCCAGGCCGTCCCGCACGTCATCAATCTGAGCGTCAAGGGGGTGAAAGGAACCGCCTTTCAGCAGGCCCTGGATGAGCGTGGCATCTGCGTTTCCGTAAAATCCGCCTGCTCCGTGCCGAATACACCCTCCAAGGCTGTCTATGCCGTCAGCCGCGACCGCAAGAACGCCCTCTGTTCCTGGCGCATCAGCTTAAGCCACCTCACCACGGACCAGGAGATCACCGATTTTCTGGCGGCCTTTGATGATTGCTATAAAACACTCACAAAATAAATCACTCCTCGCAGCTTTGCTGCTCGGAAAAGGAGACTAATGCGAAAAATCTGCTCGATAGCAGATTTTTCACATCGCAGGAAGTGCCGCATTCGGCACTCCCTGCATGGATGGCAGACGAGAATCTGATATTCTCGTCGCCTCCTCGCAGCTTTGCTGCTCGGAAAAGGAGTATAAATGTCAAAAGATCTTGAACGATATCAGATTGCTGAAAGAAGCATTATAAAAAAATACCGAAAAGAACTCTGGAGTCCTTTCATTACGGCGGTTAAGAAGTACGAGCTCATCGAGGCAGGAGACAAAATTGCCGTCTGTATCTCCGGCGGCAAGGATTCCATGCTGATGGCCAAGCTGATTCAACAGCTCCAACGGCATTCCGAGGTTCCTTTTGAGGCTGTCTATCTGGTCATGGATCCCGGCTATAATGAGATCAACCGGCAGAAGATCGAGAGCAATGCAAGACTCCTCCATATTCCCATTACCGTCTTTGAAACCAACATTTTCGAGATAGCCAACGGTACTGACGAATCTCCCTGCTATCTGTGCGCGCGGATGCGCCGGGGCGCCCTTTATGCCAAGGCCAAAGAGCTGGGATGCAATAAAATTGCCCTGGGACATCATCTGAATGATGTCGTGGAGACTACCCTGATGGGCATGTTCTACGGTTCCCAGCTCCAGGCCATGCTGCCCAAGCTCCACAGCAAGAACTTCGAAGGGATGTCCCTGATCCGCCCCATGTACTGCATTCGGGAGGAGGATATTATCGCCTGGAGACAGTACAATGAGCTGGAATTTATCCAGTGTGCCTGCCGTTTTACAGAGAGCTGCACCATTTGTGACAACGGCGGCGGCGGTTCCAAGCGCCAGGAAATGAAAGTGCTGATCCGGCGCCTGAAACAGAATAATCCTGACATCGAACGAAACATCTACAACAGCCTGCACGCTGTCTGTCTCGATACCTTCCCCGGCTATAAAACCGGCAAGGAAGTGCATTCCTTCCTGGAACGCTACAAAGAACAGGAAGAAGCCCCGCAGCAGTAATACTGCATATAAATACCAAAATGGTAACTGTTCAGAGCCCATTCGCAAAATAATGCTGGTAATGCTGCCAGTTCTCTTCAGAAAGGCCGGAACACCTTTTTCAGGTGCTTCGGCCTTTGTCTTTGCTCATTAATATCGATAATCCGTCAAGCATAACCTGGCAAACGCAGCTGCCGCGACACCTTTTCAGGTGCTTTGGTCTTTGTCTTTGCTCAATTATTTCGATAGTCGATCCGCATAATCAAGCAAAATCAGCTTCCGCAGACACGTCTTTTCTTTATCTTTTCTATCATTGTTTTCTATCTTTGGCACGTCAACGCGTTGACGCGCCAAACAGAATGTGCTATATTGTTGCACAACATATGGCTTCAGTCTATGAGGCCTGAAAGAAAAGAGGGAGAACATTATGAAAAAGAAGACATTATCTATCCTGATGGCTGCTCTTCTCGCAGTGTCCATGACGGCCTGCGGAGGAAGCACCACTTCTGCAGACACCACAGCTTCCGAGGATGCTGCCGCTGAGGAGAGTACCGAAGAAACCACAGAAGCAGATGCAGACGCAGATACCGCTGCAGCAGATACTTCTGACAAGACCTATACCATTGGCGTCTGCCAGCTGATTCAGCACGATGCACTGGATGCCGCTACCAAGGGCTTTGAGGATACCCTGACCGAGGAGTTCGGCGATGCTGTCAAGTTTGACGAGCAGAACGCACAGGGTGATTCCAATACCTGCTCCACCATCATCAACAGCTTTGTTTCCGAAAATGTTGACCTGATCCTGGCAAACGCTACTGCTTCCCTGCAGGCTGCACAGGCAGGCACCGATACCATTCCTGTTCTGGGCACCTCCGTTACAGAATATGGCGTAGCTCTTGGCATTGATGATTTCAACGGCACCGTAGGCGGCAACATTTCCGGTACTTCCGATCTTGCTCCCCTTGATCAGCAGGCAGCTATGCTCAATGAGCTCTTCCCGGATGCCAAGACAGTCGGCCTTCTGTACTGCTCCGCTGAGGCAAATTCCCAGTATCAGGTAGACACCGTAAAGGGATATCTGGAAGACCTCGGCTACACCTGCGAGTACTACGCATTCTCTGATTCCAATGACCTTTCCAGCGTCGTGACAAAGGCCGCTGATGAGAGCGATGTCATTTACATTCCTACCGATAATACAGCAGCCAACAATACCGAGCTGATCAACAATATCTGCCAGCCCGCCGGTGTTCCGATCATTGCCGGTGAGGAAGGCATCTGCAGCGGCTGCGGCGTGGCTACTCTTTCCATCAGCTACTATGATCTGGGCGTTGCAACCGGTAAGATGGCTGTAAAGATCTTAAAGGGCGAGTCTTCCATCTCCGACATGCCTATTGAATACGCAGCTACCTTCACAAAGGAGTACAATCCTACTCTGTGCGAGGCACTTGGCATCACCGTTCCCGATGATTATGTTGCCATTGCTGAGTAATCTGCACAGCTGGCACGCAGGTGCTCCATCACAAACATGAAAACAGACAACAGCGAGGAACAGAAGACCTCGCTGTTGTTTTAGTTTTTAAATTCACATTTTTATTATCAAAACGGAGGGCTTCCCTGCGCAGCTTCTCCACGAGGAGGTACAAATGCTTAGTTTACTTGGTTCCTTACCCGGCGCCGTCGCCCAGGGCCTCATCTGGGGCATCATGGCAATCGGCGTCTACATCACCTTCAAAATCCTGGACATCGCCGATCTGTCCGTAGATGGCTCCTTCTGCACGGGCGGTGCTGTCTGCATCATGATGATGCTCTCCGGCTATAATGTCTGGATCAGCATGCTGGCTGCCTTTATTGCCGGTGCCATTGCAGGTCTTGCCACCGGCATCTTCTGCACCTTCATGGGCATCCCCGCCATTCTGGCAGGAATCCTGACCCAGCTGGGACTCTATTCTGTAAACCTGAAGATCATGGGCAAATCCAATCAGGCCATCAACGTGGACAAGTACAATCTCCTTGTATCTCTTCGTTTCGTAAAAGATCCCAATCTGCTGAAAAACGCCATCTTTATTGTCGCCATCATCATCGTGGTTCTGGTGGGCGTTCTTTACTGGTTCTTCGGCACTGAACTGGGTTCCTCCATCCGTGCTACCGGCTGCAATGCCCAGATGTCACGGGCACAAGGCATCAATACCAGCCTGAATCAGGTTCTCGGTTTGATGCTGTCCAACGGCCTGGTGGCCTTCTCCGGCTCCCTGCTCTGCCAGTATCAGGGCTTTGCGGATATCAACATGGGCCGCGGCGCCATCGTCATCGGCCTGGCCGCTGTCATCATCGGCGAAAATCTCTTCCGTTTCCTGAACTGGAACTTCGGATTAAGACTTTTGAGCGTAGCTCTTGGCTCCATTGTCTACTATTTTGTCCTGCAGATCGTAATCTGGCGCGGTATTGACACCGACCTGTTAAAGCTCTTCTCTGCACTGGTCGTTGCCATCTTCCTCTCCATCCCCACCCTCAAGGCTCGCTATTTCAAGCGCTCCAAGACGGGAAATTCTGCAAAGGGAGGTAATTAATCATGCTGATCGCCAAGAATATCAAAAAGACCTTTCATCCAGGCACCCCCAACGAGAAACGAGCATTACAGGGTGTCAATCTTACCTTAAATGACGGCGACTTCGTCACCATCATCGGAAGCAACGGCGCCGGCAAATCCACGTTTCTGAACGCATTGGCCGGTGTATGGCCCATCGATGACGGTCAGATCATCATCAATGATCAGGACATCACCAAAATGCCGGAATATAAGCGGGCAGCCTTTCTGGGACGCGTTTTCCAGGATCCCATGAACGGAACGGCCGCCACCATGAATATCGAAGAAAACCTGGCTCTGGCCAAGCGCCGCGGCAAGATGCGCTCTCTGATGCCCGGTATCACCGCCTCTGAGCGAAAGGAATACAAAGAAGCCCTGGTACAGTTAGGACTGGGCCTGGAGGACCGCATGACCAGCAAGGTAGGCCTTCTCTCCGGCGGACAGCGCCAGGCGCTGACACTGCTCATGGCCACCCTGCAAAAGCCCGAACTGCTCCTTCTGGATGAGCATACCGCCGCTCTTGATCCCAAGACCGCACACAAGGTGCTCACCCTCACCAATGAACTGGTCGACAGATCTCACCTGACCGCTCTGATGGTCACCCACAATATGAGAGATGCCATCCAGACCGGTAATCGCCTGATCATGATGCACGAGGGACGGATCATCTATGATGTGGCCGGTGAAGAAAAGAAACAGCTGAAGGTAGAAGACCTTCTCCACAAATTCGAGGAAGCTGCCGGCGAGGAATTCTCCAACGACCGCATGATCCTCTCTAATTAGGATTAGTTGATCAGTTTTATGATTAAACTCCTGGAGCAGTCTCCTCGATTGATCCACCTGATTAATCCCACTGATTACTCCCTCCGATTAGTTCCGCTGGTTAATTACTCTGATTTGTTCCTCCGGTTTGTTCCACAGGTTCGCTCCTCTGATCAGCCTCACTGGCAGTCTCACTGATTGGTGTTGCACTGATTTTTCTGAACGAACAGCGCGGTAAGACCGAATTTCATTTGAACGAAGAGGAATTAACAGTCGTACAACAGTTAAAAGCCGCAAAAGCATTTTTCGCTTCTGCGGCTTTTTTATTCCCTTGGTTTGTTTTATTCCGTTGTATTCATCCGTACGGTGCCGACAATATAAGCCTATATTCAGCGACTTTTTACTGTTCTTATTTTGCTTTATCCATTAGGATTGTACCAGCAATGTAGGCCGATAGGAGCATCCACCTGATTATGATCATTTTCGATCCTCGTATCGGTAAAGCCACTCTTAGATTTGTCCCTCACAGGCACATTCAAAGGCCATTTCATCAAACGTAATAACCGTGTGATAGGCTGTTTCGCCCAGGCTGTTCAGTGCGCTTTCCAGAGAATCCTGTATTTCCCTCTCCTTTCCGTGCTGGGATACCGGCAGGGCCACATCAAAGATCAGATTTACATTTTTTTCACCGGGAACCATCCGAAAATCATGAATCGTCATATGCGCGTCCCGCACTTTCAGAATAGAGGACACGATTTCTTTCATCCGATCCACCTCCGGATTATCCGTCTCCACAGGATCGTAATGAATGACCAGATGCACGCCGCTATCCTTCAGGCATTTTCTCTCCATGCTGTCTATAAGCTCATGGCACAGCAAAGGATCCTCATTTTTGTCCATTTCCACATGCACGCTGGCAAAACGCTGCCCGGGCCCATAATCATGCACCATCAGATCATGACAGCCCAGCACCTTGGGACAGGAAGTAATCTGCTCTACGATCAGTCTCTGCAGTTCCGGATTGGTCGTCTCTCCAAGAAGGGGTGATATGGTCTCCCTGGCCATCTTTGCGCCGCTGTAAAGGATAAACATCGACACTCCAAGGCCGATATAGCCATCTGTCTGCAGTCCAGTGCCATACTCGATCAACGCTGCCGCCAATACCGCTCCTGTTGCAATTATGTCGTTTCTGCTGTCCTCAGCCGTTGCTGCCAGAGTGCTGGAATGAATCCTTTCTCCCAGATAACTATTCATCCGGAACATGCCGAATTTTATCAGAATGGAAAATAAAAGAATCGCCACCAGCACAATGGAAAACTGTACCTGCGATGGATGGAGAATCTTCTGCACGGAGTTTTTGGCCAGCTCAAAGCCGATCAGAATGATGATCTCGGAAACCACAAGTCCTGACAGATACTCATAACGCGCATGGCCGTATGGATGCTCCTCATCAGCCGGCTTTTCTGCCAGTCGAAAGCCTATCAGTGTCACGATCGAACTGGCCGCATCGGAGAGATTATTCAGTCCGTCAGCCATAATCGCCATAGAAGAGGAGAGGATCCCTACGAGGATCTTGCTCCCGGCCAGAAGCAGATTACAGATGATGCCTACTCTTCCGGACAGTTTTCCCAATGCCGAACGGGTTTCTGGATTCTGAATGTTATTTTCGTCCTTTATTACTCTGTATAAGACGTTCTTAAAAACTGACCTCATTGCTGCTCCTGCCCACCTGCCCATCCTGTGATATATGCTACACTGTCTCACATGACTGCAAAGTTGGTCAAGGCTTACTTATATGAAGTATCACATTGGAAAATTCGCCTTTGCAAAATTCTCCTCATGTTGCTGCAAAGCAGTGACACGGAAGTAAAAATATACTCTGGAAATTCTCTGTCAGGTATCTGTCAAGAACAGTCTCTGTTAAGAATAAGATCAGAATAGATAAAAAACAAAATAGACAAAAAAAAGCCGGTGCTTCAGCTCGGCTCTCCTGAAATAAAATAATTGATTGCTAAAAAAGGGCGCAAAAAAATGCCTAGAACCGGAATCGAACCAGTGACACGAGGATTTTCAGTCCTCTGCTCTACCAACTGAGCTATCTAGGCATAAGAGTAGCGGGGACAGGATTTGAACCTATGACCTTCGGGTTATGAGCCCGACGAGCTTCCAGACTGCTCCACCCCGCGATATTAATTATTAAATTAAAA
>CAVKQI010000019.1:0-27068 GCA_963658405.1 bacterium
AGTACGGCCTGGATCTTCCGGAGGTTGCAGAGTGGAAGTGGAAGGATCGCTGATCCGACACTGTCGAAAACGGAGTTATGCATTGGAGACCTGCCTCGCAAGAGGCAGGTCTTTTTGCGCCGTGGCTGGTGTCTTCAGGTTTGCGGTCGAATGTGTTACACTCAACCCATGCTCAAGTGCTCGTAACTATTCAGAGCCCATTCGCAAAATCGCTGCTGCGCAGCTTTCCTTTTGCTCATGTGGCGTTCTCGCCAAATAAATTTGCAAAAATGGGCTCGTTAATGCAAGCATTACTCGCACATTTTTTGCAAATTTGCTTGGCTCTGAATAGTTACTTTATTTCTTGGAAGTCACCTTATTCAGCAGCCAGATGCAGGCGATGATGATGATCGTCACTGCAAAGATACCCAGCATTCCTTCCACCACATAGGGAAGAACACTTAAAAAAGCAGAAACATGCATACTTACCTCTTTCTGCCGCGATTTTTCGCGGCAACACGAAGAGAATTTCGCGAAGACGAATTCTCCGATGTGATCCACTGGGATGAGACTTTGTCTTATTTTCCTTCTGTCTTATCCAAAGAAATTCAGGATCATGCCGCCGGCGATGACGGAAGCGATCTGTCCGGAGACATTGACGCCTACGGCATGCATCAGCAGGATGTTAGTCGGATCCTCCTCCACGGCCATCTTGTGCACCACGCGGGCGGACATGGGGAAGGCGGAGATGCCGGCTGCACCGATCATGGGATTGACCTTGTTCTTGCGAAGGAACAGGTTCATGATCTTGGCAAAGACTACGCCGCCGGCGGTATCAAAGATAAAGGCCACCAGGCCCAGCGCCAGGATCATCAGGGTCTGGGGATTCAGGAAAGCATCCGCGGTCATCTTGGCAGCCACGGTGATGCCCAGCAGCAGGGTGACCATATTGGCCAGCACGTGCTGTGCCGTATCGGAAAGGGAATCCAGCACGCCGCACTCCCGGATCAGATTGCCGAACATCAGAAAACCGATGAGGGCCACGGAACGGGGAGAGATAATGCCGGCAATGATCGTAACCACGATAGGGAACAGGATCTTGGTGGTCTTGGAGACCTTGGTGCCGGTATACTGCATCTTGATCTGCCGCTCCTTCTTTGTGGTCAGGAGTTTGATCACCGGGGGCTGCACGATCGGCACCAGCGCCATGTAGGAGTAGGCCGCCACGATGATGGGGCCTAAGTATTTGGTATCAAAGTAGTTGGCCACAAAGATGGAAGTGGGGCCGTCCGCTGCGCCGATGATGGCGATGGAGGCAGCATCCTTGATATCGAAGCCAAAGAGGGTGCACATCGCCAGGGTAAAGAAGATACCGAACTGCGCTGCCGCACCGAATAAAAAGAGCTTGGGATTGGTCAGGAGGGGCTCAAAGTCGATCATCGCGCCGATGCCGATAAAGAGAAGGAGCGGGAAAAGCTCATTGGCAATACCGGAATCAAACAGCAGATCGATGACGCCTATTTCCGTGCCGGTCTCATAGACCTGAGTGATGGCACCGGACAGGGGCAGGTTGACCAGGATAGCACCAAAGCCCATGGGAAGGAGCAAAGTGGGCTCCATGTCCTTTTTGATGGCCAGATAGATCAGCAGACCGCCGATGCACCACATGACCACCTGCTGCCATTCAATATTCATTACGTTTGCAAAAGCTGCACTCATACCCGTTTACTCTCCTTTCAGGACTGGGCAATGGTAGGATCCAGAGACTCGGCTGCCTTCATCATCACCGCGCACTCGATGCGCTTGCGGAAGACTTCGCAGCCGTATTCATAAACACCGTGTATATCCCCGGTGGCGTGGAGCGCATTGGCCGCGCAGCCTCCGGAGCAGTAAAGCCTTGCCCAGCATTCCTTGCAGTCCGGACGTGCATAGACATTGCAGAGCTTGAAGGAATCCCGCAGCTCGGTATTGGTGACGCCGTTCCAGACATCTCCCAGCTTGTAGGATTCATCTCCCACGAACTGATGGCAGGGATACAGATCACCCCAGGGCGTCACCGCCATATACTCCGTGCCGGAGCCGCAGCCGGAGATGCGCTTGTAAATGCACGGTCCGTGCGCCAGATCCAGCATGTAGTGATAAAAGGTGATGGGCTTGCCTTCCTTTTTGCGGCGCAGCATATCCTTGGCCAGGATCTCGTACTGCTCGAAAAGGACGGGCAGATCTTCCTTCGTCAGCGCGCAGGGATCATCCAGAGAGGCCACCACCGGCTCCATGGAAAGCTCGCGAAAGCCCAGGTCGTCTGCCATGTGGAAAAGGTCATTGGTAAAGTCCGGATTATAGTGGGTAAAGGTGCCCCGCATATAATAGCCCTTGCCGCCGCGGCGCTTTACAAATTCCTGGAACTTCGGCACGATCCGGTCATAGGAGCCCGTGCCGTTTATATCTTTACGGAAACGGTCATTGACTTCCTTGCGGCCGTCCAGACTCAGGACTACGTTATAACATTCCTTGTTGGCCCAATCGATCACCTCGTCGGTGATGCCGATGCCGTTGGTGGTCAGGGTGAAGCGGAAATTCTTGCCTGCTTCCTTTTCGATGCTCCGGGCATAGGCCACCAACTGCTTACAGACTTCAAAGTTCATAAGAGGCTCGCCGCCGAAGAAGTCCACCTCCAGATTCCGTCTGGTGCCGGAATTCTCCACCAGGAAATCCAGTGCCCGCTTGCCGGTCTCAAAGCTCATCAGCCCGGCCTTGCCGTGGAACTTGCCCTGGGCCGCAAAGCAATAGCTGCAGTTCAGGTTGCAGGTATGCGCCACATGGAGACAGAGTGCCTTGATGACGGTATTGCGCTTTTTAAGATCAAAAGCCTTGCCCTCGTAGATATCCTCTGTAAAGAGACGGTTCTGCTCCTTGAGTTCCTGAATATCCGCCAGGGTATCCTCCACATCCTGTGCCGTCACCGGTGCCTCATAGCCCTCCGGCTGCTTTCCCTCGTAGCGGGCCAACAGCGCTGCTGCCGCCTCTTCCCGGGACTGCCCCTCTGCCAGCATGGCAATGGCATCATAGGCCAGATCATCCACCACATGCACACTGCCGCTGTAGACATCCAGTACGATATTATAACCATTCAGTTTATATTGATGAATCATAAAAACCCTCATGCCGCTTCTCTGCAGCGGCTCCTTCGATGCGATCTGCCAAACACAAAAGAAGCCGGAGCGCCTGTCAGCGTCCCGGCCTTCCTTCATGTCAGCAATTCTTACTGATTATCTGCATTCTCACACAGCTGGTTGGCGATACCGCAGCTGGTCTTGCATGCGCTCTGGCAGGAAGTCTGGCACTCGCCGCATCCGCCGTGCTCTGCGCTCTTTGCCATGTCACGTGTCTCTAAAGTCTGAATATGCTTCATTTTCAATTACCTTCTTTCTGTCTGACATCTGGATTGCTGTCTTGATTTTCGTCCTTTTATCATACACATGGGAGAGCATTTTTGTCAACTGCGGCTGACTATGCTCTCCCATGAATATGTACTGCTATGAATTTATGCTCTAAATATTACTCTGCATCCTCCGGTGCCTTGATCTCAGCAGTCTTGTAGATGAACTTCACGCTGCTGTTCTCGGCATCGTTGGTGTCGGTGAAGGTGGTGTACTCCTTGCCGGCATCTGTCACGGCATTGAGTCTGTCCAGAACATCCTGTACGTTGTCACCGAAGAGCTCTGTGATCTTCTTGATGCCCTCACGGTTGAACTTCTCCATGCCTTCCATCAGTTCCTTCGCGCCGTCATCGAGCTCGGCTGCGCCGTCGTCCAGCTTCACAATACCGTCCTTCAGCTCTGTTGCACCGTCGTCCAGCTTCACTACGCCGTCCTTAAGCTCGGCTGCACCGTCATCCAGCTTCTTGGCACCGGTCTGCAGATCTGCCGCACCGCTGTCCAGCTTTGCTGCGCCGCTCTGCAGATCTGCGGCACCGCTGTCCAGCTTTGCTGCGCCGCTCTGTAAGTCTGCTGTACCGCTCTGCAGAGTGCCTGTACCCTGATCCAGCTCCTTGGTACCGCTGACTAACTGAGAAGTACCGCTCTTTAACTCGCTACTGCCGCTCTTAAGCTGATCGGCACCGCTCTTTAAGCTGGAAGCGCCGGCACTGGTCTGGGTGGTGCCTGCCTTCAGCGTATCCATACCGGTCTTGAGCTCATCGCTGCCTGCCTTGAGCTGGTCTACGCTGCTCTTTAAGGTACCGGACTTAGCCTCTAACTGTGCTGTGCCCTGTTCCAGAGGGGTAATGGCCTCGGTCTGCATCTTGGTCAGACTGCTGTTTAAGGATGACAGAATGCCTTCTGCAAACTGCTTGACACCAGCATGTACCTTATTATTTACATCATCAGCGCCTTCTTTTAATTGCTTCTCCAATGTGGACAGCTCACTCTGGAGGACTTCTGCATACTTCTGCAGCACCTTGGTATCATGAACCAGGCCGGTGGATCCAGAGAGATCGTTCCCGTAGAAAAACTCACAAAGTTTCCTTGAAGCAGCCTTCGCGCTGCTTAAGGCCATTTTCTGCTGCTCTGAAGACGACTCATTGCCATAAAGGATTATAGTCTGCTGCAAAGTATCAATCTGTTCAGCTATCAGCTTGGACTGTGCCTGCAGCGTTTCCACCTTCGCTTGCAGTTCTGCTACCTCATCCTTGGCACTTCCAAAAGAGTTTACAGCGCTTACAACAGCCTCACTGTCCACACCGCTGCTCTTTGTGATGGTCTTGGTAATCTTGCGGACACGGCTGCCGGAGGATTTGCCTGTGCTGCTCTTAGCTGTTTCCTTCTGTGCTGTCTTTTCTTCTGTTACTTTCTTATCGGCAGATGCCGCCTCTTTGGAAGTCTCGCCATCGGCAGACTCCTTGTCCTTGCTTTCACTGCCGGAAGTCTCACCATCTGTGGTCTCGCTGCTTCCGCTGCCGGCATTCTCATCCTTCGCGGCCTCGCTGCTTCCGCTGCCGGCATTCTCATCCTTTGTAGTCTCGCTGCTGCTTTCACTGCCGGATGTCTCACCACCTGTAGTCTCGCTGCCGGAATTTCCGCCATCCGTGGTCTCGCTGCTCTCACTGCCGGAGCTCTCACTATCCGTGCTCTCACTGCTGCTTTCACTTCCGGAAGTTTCATTATCAGCATTCTCGCCGGCAGTGCTCTCCTCTCCGGAGGACACGCTCTCTCCGCCCTCTGCAGACTGGGTCTCTACCGCTTCTGCCTCTGCCTCGGCGCTGTTTAATTCCACATCCTCGGAATAGGATGCTTCTTCGCTGTTCTCGTTCTCCTCAGATTCCTCAGAGACCTCGCTGACCTGCTCGCCGCTGCCGTTTGCCGCATTTACCGCATTCTGCTTTTCGGCTTCTGCTTCTGCCTTGGCAGCTTCTAATTGGGACTGTGCTGATGACAGTTCTGCATCTACATTGTCCTTCTGGCTCTTAAGCTCAGTAACTTTCTCACTCAGTTTATTTGCGACTGTACTTGTGTTATCAAGAGAATCCGCATACGCATTCAGCAAGGCATCCAGCTGCAGCGCAGTCTGTCCGGCATCACTGACCTGACTGGCTACACTGGTAGACAGCTTCACAACCGTATCCATCGCAGTGCTGATGGTGCCGCCCTTAATTGCCGTAGTAATGGCATTTTTGTATTCCGTCACACCACCATCTACGCTGTCAGTTACCGCCTTCTGACCGGCAGTGATCTGCGTAGGTGTGCTGGTCTTAAAAGTATTCAGTTCGTTCTGCAGTGCCAGCGTGCCGTTATGAAGCTTTGTCGCACTCTCGGGCAGGCTCTCTACTCCTGCCTGGAGCTTTGTCAGGCCGCCCTGGAGAGTCGTCGCACCGGTCTGCAGCTTGGCTGCACCCTGGTCTGTCTGTACCAGACCGCCCTGCAGCGTAGCTGCGCCGCTCTGCAGGCTGGCAATGCCGGAATCCAGCTTTCCTGCGCCGTCATCCAGGGTCACAGAACTGGAAGCCAGTTTGGATGTGCCGGCCTTCAGCGTATCAGCGCCGCTCTTTAACTTATCGGCGCCGCTCTTTAACTCGCTGGTGCCGCTCTTTAAGGTATCAGTGCCGCTCTTTAACTCACCGGTGCCGCTCTTTAAGGTATCGGTGCCATCCTTGAGCTCGCTGGTACCGTCCTTGAGCTCGACAGCGCCGTCCTTTAACTTCACGGTGCCGTCCTTTAAGGTATTGGCGCCGTCCTTCAGCTGATCAGCGCCGTCCTTTAATTCGCCGGTGCCGTCCTTCAGGCTCTTGGTGCCTTCCTCGAGCTTGTCTGCGCTGGCCTGCAGGGTATCCATGCTCTCATTCAGATCAGAAGTATCCAGGGTATCTGTCAGATCGATCTCGGAAAGCAGGTTGCTCATGGCCATGGTCATGGTCATATCCAGGGAGAAATTGGTGCAGTCCGCGGAGATCTCCACATACTCGGGGATGTCCATGTCCTCCAGCTTCTGCTTGTAGTCCTTATCGGTGGCTTTCTTCTTCATGCCCTCGATATCCAGGCTCTCGGTCAGGCCGGGGAATGCCATGCCTACGACGATGGTATTCTGTCCCTCGGACATGATCTTGCCGTTGGAGACGGAGATATTGGAGAAGGTATCGCTGGGAAGCAGCACGCCGCTCATCATGGCGAAGGGAACCTTGATCTCGGTATCCTTGCCGTCGATCTTTACGGTCTCGGTCTGCTTGTTCTCATAGTCAAAACGGATGGTCACACGGCCGCTCTTGCCTGCCAGCTCCTCCGGGGTGATGTCCTTGCCGTCCAGCTGATAGGAGACCTTTACATCCACCGGCAGATCCTTGTCTGTGGTGCCCTGGTAGTAGATGTCGGCGCCGTCGGCATTCCAGGTGATGGTGCCGTCGTCATTTTCCGTATAGTCCTGATAGCCATTGACGTTCTCAATGTCCTTCAGGGAAGTCTTGTCGGTGATGGTGCTGGCACCGTCGCCGTTCTTGAGCCAGTCGCTGACGATGACCTTGTTGGCTGTACCGTTGGCATCGGCGATGACATAGACGGTCTCTTCCTTGCCGTTCTCAGAGCTGTGGGCAGTGCTCTGGTCTGCCATGGCTGCCTTCAGTGCCTCTTCTGTCATGGAAGAGCCCTCTGTGGAAGCCTCACTGCTGGCCTGGGTGGTGCTGTCTGTCGCTGTAGAAGCGCCGCAGCCAAAGAGACTGAAACTCATAGTTACTGTAAGCAATACGGTCAGCAGCTTTGCTGATTTACCGACTGCAAGATTCCACCTTTTCATGATTACCTCTTTCTGCCGCAGTCTGTTGCGGCCGCAATCCTAACTGTTCTTGGGTTTCATGGTCGTCTTGCCGATGATCTTGTCAAAGATCAGCAGCATAGCCGGCAATACGAAGATCACCATCACCATACTGATCAGGGCGCCTCTGGCCATCAGGATGCACAGGGAGCTGATCATATCAATATTCGAATACATACCTACACCGAAGGTCGCTGCAAAGAAAGACAATGCGCTGACCATAATGGACTTGGCACTGGTCTGGCAGGCGATCTCCACGGCTGTCCGCTTGTCCTGTCCCGCCGTGCGCTCTCTGCGGTAACGGGTGGTCATCAGGATCGCATAGTCTACGGTGGATCCCAACTGGATCGTGCCGATGACGATGGAAGCGATGAAGGGAATGGTGGTTCCGGTGTAGTGCGGAATGCCCATGTTGATGAAGATGGCCACCTCGATGACAGATACCAGGATCACCGGCAGGGAGATGGACCGGAATACAAACAGGATGATGACGAAGATGATGATGATGGACACCGCACTGACAGTATTAAAATCAGTGTTGGTGATCTCGATCAGATCCTTGGTACAGGGTGCCTCACCGATCAGCATGGAGTTGCTGTCATAGCCCTTGGCGATATTGGTCAGCTCCGTACACTGGGCATTGACCTCGTCGCTGGCGGTGGCATATTCCGAACCGATCAGCAGGATCTGCCAGTTGTCGTTCATCAGGGAGCTGCTCAGCTCATCCGGGATCAATGCATCCGGGATAGAACCGCTCTTTATGGTATTAAAGCCCAGTACCCACTTGACGCCGTCTACCTTCTGCATTTCCTTTGCCATGCTCTGGACTTCCTTTTCCGGAACATCGGCATCCAGCATCAGCATGTGGGTGGCGCCCATGTGGAATTTTTCATCCAGCTCGTCATTGGCCTGAATGCTGGCCAGTGTCTTGGGCAGTGTCTTATCCAGGTTGTAATAAACGTCGGTGTGGGTGTAGCCGTACAAAGCCGGGAACAGGATCACCACAAACAGGATCACGAATAATTTATAATGCTTGACGGCGATCTTTCCCACGCCGCCGATATCAGGCATCAGGGGCTTGTGCTTGGTCTTTGTCAGTGCCTTGTCAAATACAAGGATCATGGACGGCAGCACGGTGATGCAGGCGATGACGCCGAAGACCACGCCCTTTGCCATGACGATGCCCAGGTCAAGACCCAGTGTAAAGCTCATGAAGCAAAGTGCCACGAAGCCGGCCACGGTGGTGATGGAGCTGCCTACCACAGAGGAGATCGTGGAGACAATGGCGTTCTGCATTGCCAGCTTCTTATCGGTGGTATGCTCCTGCTCCTCCTCATAGCTGTGCCAGAGGAAAATGGAGTAGTCCATCGTGACGCCCAGCTGCAGGACTGCTGCCAGCGCCTTGGTGATGTAGGAGATGGATCCCAGCATCATGTTCGTTCCCAGGTTATAGACAATGGCCATACCGATGCTGGCCAGGAACAGGAACGGGATCAGGAAGGAATCCATGGTCAGGGAAAGTACGATGCAGGAGAGCACCACGGCGATGGCCACGTAGATGGGTGCCTCGGAATTGGACAGGTCTCTGGTATCCACCAGCACGGCGGTCATGCCTGCCAGGAAGCAGTCCTTATCGGCGATCTTACGGATCTCCTGTACGGCTTCCATGGTACCGTCAGCGGAAGTGGTTTCATCAAAGAGGATGAACATCATGGTAGCGTCGCCGTTATTGAAAGTGTCATAGATCTCATCCGGCAGCATTTCCATAGGAACGGAGAGGTCCATCACGGAGTCATACCAGATGACGTCCTTGACGTGATCTACCTGTTCGATCTTGGCTTTTAATGCCGAGACATCCTTTGGCTCCATGCCCTCCACCACAAACATGGAAAAGGCGCCTGTCCCGAATTCGTCCTTCAGGATGTCCTGTCCCTTCATGGTGTCAATTTCCTCAGGCAGGTAGCTGAGCATGTCGTAATTGACCTTTGTGTTGATGTAGCCGATCCCCGAGGGAATCAGGAGCAGAATAGCCAGAATCAGAATCGGAATCCTGAGTTTGACTATCGCCTTGGCAAACCTTTGCATTCTTACCTCCTTTGCCGCACTCTGCTGCGGCACCACACATTGCTGTATCCGCTGCCGTCTGCGTTCACATTCTTATCACTTGCATTCCCGGCAGGTATGGTTTATATTTATGACCAACGGTCATTTATATTTCCCGCTGAAAGTTATAGCACAGAAATGACTGATGGTCAATAATTCCTCTTGTTGATTTTTTATAAATCAGGGGGACAGTTTTTGTAAAATGTGCAAAAAAACAGAAAGAAGCAACTATGACATCTTCTCAAAACAATCATTCGTCTGCTGCCAAGCCCCTCGGCAAGGCAGAATTAAATAAGAGACAAAAAAAGGAGGCCCTTCTGCGCACTGCCTTTGAGCTTTTTACAAAGAAAGGCATCACAGAGACCTCTATTTCCGATATCGTAAAGGAAGCCGGCGTAGCCAAGGGCACCTTTTATCTTTATTTTAAGGACAAGATCGATCTGCGCAATCTCCTGATCTCCGACCGGGCGGGGCAGCTCTTTACCCATGCCTACGACAGCGCGAAGGACAAGGTGGCCGACGACGGTCCCCTGGTGGACAAGATCATCTATCTGTCCGACGACATCATCGATCAGCTCAATGCAGATAAATCCCTTCTGAATTTTATTTCCAAGAATCTGAGCTGGGGCATCTTTAAAAACGAGCTGATCCATTCCTCCGACAACGGCGTGGACTTTGCCTCCATCTTTGAGGAAAATTTCCGGATCTCTCCTATTAAATACCGGCATCCTGAGGTGATGGTCTTTATGCTCATCGAGCTGGTCAGCTCTACCTGCTACAGTTCCATTCTCTACAATGAGCCTCTGCCCATTGAGGAGCTCAAGCCCTACCTGTTCCAGGCCATCCGGGATATCATGCACAGTCAGGAGCTCTCCCCGGAGGAAGCGGCAGCATTATTACCGCATTCATAAACAGTCAAAAACGGCGAAGCTACCGGATTTTCCGGGGCTCCGCCGTCTTTTTTCTATTTATTTATTTTTTCTAGCCTTTGCCTTTTCCACCAGACTAAGGATCCAGCGTCTCTTCCACACGATCAGGCCGATCA
The DNA here is from genome assembly GCA_963658405.1 of bacterium. Lineage (GTDB taxonomy): Bacteria > Bacillota > Clostridia > Lachnospirales > Lachnospiraceae > CAG-791. The sequence continues at coordinate 10,427 of CAVKQI010000019.1, forward strand.
GGCACAGCTGGAAGATGATCAGGGCCACGCAGATCAGGAACTCTCCCTGGAGGAGATATCTTCCCACGATGCAGATGCACAGGATGGGCATCCAGCAGCCGATGGCCACTGCTCTGGCGAATTCCTTCCCCGTCACGGCAGATCTGGCTGCGATATAGGGGATGATGCCGTTGGGAATGCCGGGCATCAGGCAGGAGACTGCCACCACAAAACCTGGATTAGCAGAATTCATCAGCTCCATGAGCTTGACCGTCATGGGATTCATGGAATGGTTCTCGAGCTTATGATTGCGCACTTTTCTGGCGAAATAAAAGACGCCTACATTGGCGATCCAATACCCCGTAAAGCACATGATGAAGCCCTTCCACCAGCCGTAGATGGCACCGGCGGCGATCTGGATCGCTGCGCCGGGAATGATCACGCTGATCACCTGGAGGATCGCCAGCATAAAGGTGCACAGCATGCCTCTCCACTGTCCGGCCTGCTCGAGGTAGGCGGCGATCTCCTTCTGGTCGCCGTGGCGCAGCAGCGGCAGAAGACCCGGCAGCATGGTGCCGAAGGCCCGCCAGACCAGATAGACCGTCACGAGTGCTACCGCGATCTTTAATAGTATTTTTCCAATTTTATAGACTGTACTGTTTTCCTTTATCTTCATGCAATAACCCGTTATCCAATATCATTTTATGTAAATTTGTAAAAATAAGCTCGTTAATGCAAGCATTACTCGCTCATTTTTTTAAATTTGCCTGGCTCTGAACAGTTACAACAGTATAACACAAAAAAGACTTATACAGAATTCCCAATTTTCTGCATAAGTCCCAACAGGCTTCTCTCTTTCCTCTTTTTTTTCACAGCAGAGAGTGAATGGCGCCGTCTCTGCAGGCATTGGCCGTCAGATAAACCGGCTCGTTTCCTCTCTCCCGCATCTGAAAACCGCCCTGTATGCCGCAGGGTTCCTTCGGAAAGAGCACCGTATCATACATAGCCCCCAGACCGGAGACGATCTTGACAAGTCCGATCCTCGGCCTTTCTGCTCCCGCACGTTCAGCCTCGTCAAAGACCTCTTCCCTGACAATCCTAAGGTGCGCTCTGTCCCGCCGGATCGCCTCTCTGATTTCCTGTGCCAGCGTATCCAGCAGAAAATGGGCATCCGCGATTCCCTGCGCTGTCCTGCCCTCACCCTGCGCGAAGGTGATGTCCATGTGCAGCAGCCAGTCTCCGTCAGCCGGTGTTCCTGCCGCGCCGAATTTCACCTGTTTTTGCAGTATTCCCTCGGAAGAGCCGATATTGGCCGGCTGATAGCCGGTGCACTCTGCTCCCGTGAGCATCAGGGTGAGGCCGGAGAGCACGTCGGTGCTGCCTTCTCCCAGTCGTCCCCGCTCCTTGCAGGCCACGGGCAAAAAATCCAGATTGCTGTTTACCCGGAGCTCTCTCTCTCCGGGTCTTAGGATCTCCACGGCTGCCTTTTTGATCCGCGGTGTGGGATCCGCCATACTTTTCCACTTTTCGTGAATGGTCAGGACAGTGTTATCCCCATTTCCCGCAGGAAAAATTGCAGTCTCCTGTGCAAAGGTGATTTTTCCCACGGAAAAAAACGTTCTCTTCAGCTGCCGTTTACCTTCCTTTTCCGGTTCAGATTTTTTTTCCAAATGCGGTATTCCCCGGCACTGGTATTTCAGGATTCCCAGCGCTTTCCAGGCATCCATGGCATCCAGATTATTCTGTCCCACCACACAGGATTCATAACCGGAGACTGATTTGTTAAAGTCGATGATCACGTCCCCGTAAACATTGGGACAAACCGGTCTGCCCTGCAGTCCGATATAGCTCAGTCCCACGCAGCGAATGTTCTGCTCTCTCAGGTTTTCCATCACTGCCATGAAATCCACATGATGATTTCCCCAGCCGTCAATGGCTACCAGAGCGCCGTCCCAGCCGCGTGCCTTCGCCATCTGCGCCGTATGAAGGGCGGTCCGCAGTTTATCATCGCAGTTTTCCGATACGCCATCCACAAGTATCCCGTCAAAGTCTATTTCCGGATCCGCCGAGAGCACTTCCGTGGCCGGACAGTAGAAATGGTGCTTCGTGGTCATCTTTATGCTCGGACCAAGTCCCATAGGCTTTTATTCTCCGAACTGCTGGCGCACGATGGCTGCCAGTGCCTGGGCGGTGCCTTCTACTTCCATCAGGGCACTGTTGATGATGATATGCTTGTGCTCCGGATCGGAAGGGGTAAACTTTGCGAAATGCTTATGGTAGGAGATCCGGGCCTTGTCTACCTCGGCGATCATGCGCTTGGCCTCTGTCTTGTCCATGCCCAGCGTGCCCACGCAATTGGCCAGTCTGTCCGCATAAGGCGCGTAAATATAGACATGCACCGCATTAGGCTCATCCGCCAGGACATAATCAGAGCATCTTCCGACGATGATGCAGGACTCCTTGGCCGCCAACTCGGAAATGATCCGGGACTGGCATTCGAAAATGGCATTCTGCTGCTCTGCCGACTCGGTGCCCAGCGGGAACATCATTTCAAAAAAGCTGGACTTCTTTTCTTCGCTCTTGCTGATGACAGAGACCGGCAGATTCATTCTCTTTGCAGAGGCCTCCACGATATCTCTGTCATAGAAATTTACATTTAAAAGCTCGGAGAGTCTCTTGGCGATGGGACGTCCGAGACTGCCGAATTCTCTGGTGATCGTCACTACAAATTTCTTCATCATAACCTCTTTTCCGACCTGTGCCGTATCCGCAATCCGTATTCGCAGATTCTAAGCTGCTGTGTGCGTAGCAGATCTCCGGCAATTTCCTCTTCTGCCGCTGCCGCTTTACAGATGCAGTCTTCCGTCTTCTTTATGCTTCCAGGAATCTGGACAGGAATGCCTTCGTTCTCTCTTCCTTCGGATCATTGAAGATCTCCTTTGGATCTCCTTCCTCTACCACGTAGCCGTCTGCCATAAAGATGACGCGGTCTGCCACGTCCCTCGCGAAGGCCATCTCGTGGGTGACGATGATCATGGTCATGCCGTCATTGGCCAGGTCCCGCATAACGTTCAGCACTTCGCCGACCAGCTCGGGATCGAGTGCGGAGGTAGGCTCATCAAAGAGCAGTGCCTTCGGCTCCATAGCCAGGGCCCGGGCGATGGCCACACGCTGCTGCTGGCCGCCGGAAAGCATGTCCGGTCTTGCCTTTGCCTTGCTGGAAAGTCCCACCTTTTTCAGGAGCTCCATGGCTTTTTCTTCCGCTTCCTTCTTATTCATATGCTTGGTCAGCACCGGTGCCAGGGTCACATTGTCCAGCACGTTCTTCAGGGGAAAGAGGTTGAATCTCTGGAATACCATGCCCACGTCTTCCCGGAAAGCCCGGATATCCGCGTCCTCTTCGCAGAGGTTCTTTCCCTTATAGATCACCTCGCCGGAGGTAGGGGTCTCCAGCTGGTTGATGCAGCGAAGGAAGGTACTCTTGCCGGAGCCGGAGGGTCCGATGATGCACACCACTTCGCCTTCTTTTATTTTTACGTTGATATCTTTTAAAACGGCAAGATCTTCAAAGGATTTCACCAGATGATTGATCTCTAAAAATGCCTGCTCACTCATATGTATCCTCCTATTTCTTGATCTTGTTCTCCACCAGTCTCTGCAGAACCATCAGGATGGACAGCAGGATCAGATAAAATACTGCGCAGGCAGTGTAGGCCGGCAGTGTGTTATAGGTTCTGGCCACGTAGTTCTGGGTCTGTCTGGTGATGTCGTTGACGGAGATCATGGAAAGAAGTGCCGTATCCTTCACGGAAATGATGAACTGATTGAAAAGGCCCGGCAGGATGGAGCGAAAAGCGGGGGGAATGACCAGATGCCAGAGGATCTGTCCCTTGGTAAGGCCCAGGGCGCAGCCTGCTTCCTTCTGTCCGATCTCCACGCTCTCCAGCGCACCTTTGACCAGTGTGGAAATAAAAGCGCCGGAGTTTAAGGTAATAACGATGGTACCTGCCACCACGCTGTCGATGGTAAAGCGATTGCCTGTGACAGCCGTCACCAGGGCGGGCACTGCAAAGTATACATACAGAGCCTGCACCACCAGGGGTGTGCCCCGGATGATCCAGATGTAGATACCGGCGATGGTCTTCGCCACTTTGTTTTTGCTCTGCAGAGCATATCCTGTTAAGGCGCCCAGAACGAAACCTAAGAGAATGCCGATGATGGCGATCTTCATGGTGATTTCCAGGCCTCTTAACAGCATGGGTACGATTGCCGCTAAGAATTCAATACTCATAAAAAACCTCTCTGTATCTTAACCTGCTGATGGCCTCCCGGTACTGCAGGGACCAGCATAGTTATGATCAGCAGGAACTGCCAAAAGACAATCCCTGCTGATTCTGTCTTCTCTGCGCCGCTGCCGCGTCTTGCACGGCATCCGCACAGACTGTTTACTTATTCACACCACTTTGCGCTCAGCTCATCCATGGTGCCGTTCTCGGTGAGGTAATCGATAGCTGCATTGAAGTCGTCGATGATCTCCGGATACTCCTCACAGATCGCGAAGGAGAATGCGATCGCATACGGTGCCTGGCCGGTATAGAACTCATCGCCTACCATCTTTAAGTTGATCTCACCGGTGCTGATGGAGTAAGCGGTACCGGGTACATCATAGATGGTAGCGTCTGCCTGACCATCCTCTACGGCCTTGTAAGCCAGTGCCTGAGAATCATAAACCTGCAGGCAGGACTCCGGTAAAGCGCCTTCGCCGGTAGCATACTCATAAGCAAGGGTACCGGACTGTACGGCTACGGTATAGTCACCGCTCTTTAAATCGTCTACGCTGGTAATGGTGTCATTGTCAGGTGCTACGATGACCTTCAGGCCTGCATCGAAGTAGGTCTCGGAGAAGTTCATGCTCTTCTTTCTCTCATCGGTTGCACACAGTGCAGCGGCTGCCACATCGATCTGGCCCTGGCTGATGGAAGTTCCCAGAGGGCTGTAATCCATATCCTGGAAGGTGCCGCCGTCTACTTCAAATCCCAGGATATCCTGCAGTGCATTCAGCAGATCTACATCATAGCCCTGCAGTGTAGTTCCATCCTCTGCAAAGAAGGAGAAGGGTCCGTAGGTTCCGGTGGTGCCGATCTTTAAGGTCACGCCCTTTAAAGCATCCTGGCAGGCAGGTGCCTCGGCGCTGGTCTCCTCGGAAGTTGCCTCGTCAGCGGCTTCCTCGGTAGTCTCTTCTGCAGCGGCCTCTGTGGTCTCCTCTGCGCTGCTCTCCGCATCGGCAGCAGAATCAGCGGTGGAAGAGCTGCTGCTTCCGCATCCAACTAACAGGCTGGCAGCCATGATTCCGGTCAGCACAGTTGCGATCATTCTTTTTTTCATAATTTTGTCCTCCTTCTTGGTGGTGGAAAGAAATGTCCTCTCCTCAGATGCACCGGACATCTCTTTCTGTTCTCCTCTTTTAAAACGCTTTATAAAAATAAAAGGACAGACAGGATGCTTTTTACGACACCCTTGTCTGTCCTGCGTTTTACGCTGTGCTGCTGACTTATCAGACTATTGTTACATCTTTCCGTCAGCTTCTTTTTTGTTTTTCCCATTATCTTCTTTTATTTCTGATCTGTAAACCTATATTTCCTCATTATTGCCATGCAAAAATATCATGGCAAGTGCTCCCAGCACAATGATCAGTCCTGCCAGATTTCCGAAATTCATACTTTCGTGGTATAGGATCACCCCCAGCAGGGTAGCGGTGACCGGTTCGATGGAAGCAAGGATCGAGGCGATCCCATTCTCCACATAGGTCAGGCCGATGGTATAGGTGATGTAGGGGATCACGGTCTCCAAAAGTCCGAATAAAATGCAGAAAAGAAGGTTTTCCCGGCTGCTCACCAGCAATTTCCCCACGGGTCTTATGTCTGTAAAGACCAGACAGCCCGCAAAAGTAATCAAAAAGGTGTAGAAAATAATGGTAAACGGATGATATCCCTTCTGCATGGCAAAGCGGCTGAAGATGGAATACAAAGCATAGCCGATGCCGGCCCCCAGGCCGTACAGAAGTCCGGTCAGGGTGATGCTCTCCGGGGAGATGCCGATGGACAGTCCGCCGGCACCGATCCCCAGAAGTCCCGTCACCAGCGCGCAGCCTGCCACGGTCATCACCAGCGCACAGACCTTCCGCAGGGTGATCTTTTCCCGAAAGAGAAAAAAGGATAAAACCATCACGAAAGCCGGTGCCGTATACAGCAGCACCGAGGCCACCGACATGGTGGTCAGGGTCACCGCCTTAAAATAGCAGAAATTAAAAAACAGAATGCTGCAAAGGCCGGTTCCCAGAAAGCACCACAGATCCTTCCAGCGGATCTTTAACAGCTTCCTGTCGTAAATGAGCAGAAAGCCCAGCATGCCTACCGCTGCCGCCAGGGCCCGCAGTGCTACGATCTGCATGGAAGAGATTCCCAGGACGTTCAGTCTTCTGACGAAGAGGCCGATGCATCCCCACAGGATCCCCGCCAGCAGGATATAGGGCACGGCTAATTTTTTCACAGGCTCTCACCTCTTTTCAAAATCGGATACAGATAGCCTTCAGGTAAGAGGTCAGCAGCTTTGTGCCCTTCTCCACCAGGCTCTCTCTGCCTTCCTTTACGCACCAGTCATAGATCAGGCCTCTCTCCAGGGAGGCATAGGACTCGAAGATTTCCTTTGCAGACTCCTCCGTGCTGAATTCGCCTGCCTTCTGACCTTCCTCGATGATCCGCGGGATCAGGGTATAATAAAACCGCTTTTCATTTAAAAGCTCCTGCCGCTCTCCCGGCATGCTCACATAGATGTGACTCACCAGGTTAAAGGGCACGTGCTCCTGGATCAGGGTAAAGAGCTCTCTGTTTAAGAAGACCAGCTTGTCGTAATTGGACAGCTTCGGGTCCATATTGATCATCAACTGAGCGTATTTTCTGTCGAACAGATCTCCCAGGGTGTGTTCTAAATCTTCCTTCTTTGCGAAATAATTGTAAAATTCTTCTTCCTTCACACCGGCGCGGGCGGTGATGTCCGCCACTTCCGTCCCGGCATAGCCCTTCTCCTCGAAAAGCTCCCAGGCCGCCTGCACCAGCAGCTCCCGGACATTCCGCTCTTCGCTGCTGTGTCTCCCCAGCAGGAAACCATGGCAAAGAGGATCTGTCTCGTCCAGGATCCACTGATTCAGTCCGGTGATCCAGGCACTGCCGGTGATCTGGGGGATAATGCCGATACCGCCGCCGATCTCCACTTCCTGCACGGCCACGCCGCGGAAAAGGGAGCCGGTGATGCTCTCATAGATGAATTCTTCCTGCAGGCCGATCTCTCCCTTGGCATAGAGAGTGGCCAGCTTGGCGCTGGTACCGGTGCCGCAGGGGGAGCGGTCCGCCTGGGCATCGCCGAAGATCACGCAGTTTTTCATATTGGCCTTCGGATTATCCGTGTGGGCATAGAATTCCACCAGATCTACCGTGGTGATGTCCAGGTAAGGATGCCGGATCTTTACCGTCCGGTTGATCTCATCCCGGATCTTCATGCCAAGGTCTGTGATCTCCTCAATATTTTCAATTTCCAGGGACAGACCGATCTTTTCCGCATTTACCAGAGCAAAGAAGGAGCCGCCGAAGGAAATATCGCAGGGAATGCTGCCTCTTCCGGGGATCTCCACCTGCAGATCCCTCTTATAGAGAAAGGCCGGCACATTCAGGATGCTGACCTCCACAGCCCTGCCGTCCACCACATGGACCTTGGTGCGGATCAGGCCGCTGGGGGCATCCAGCACCACTTCGGTATAGGGCTCCGTCACCGGCACCATACCGGTCTCCACCAGCATGGAAGCCGTGCCGATGCTGCCGTGGCCGCACATGTTCAGATAGCTCCCGGAGTCCATGAAGATTACGCCGTAATCTGCTTCCTCATGCACCGGCTCTGTCAGCAAAGCGCCGAACATATCCCGGTGTCCCCTTGGCTCCAGCATCAGCGCCGTGCGCAGGAAGTCATAGTGCTTAATGAGGTAGTTCTTTTTTTCCATCATGGTACTGCCGGGCAGCTTCGGGAACCCCTCATAGATGATCCTGGTGGCCTCACCTTCCGTATGGGAATCGATGGTTTTTATATGATAGCTGTATTTTTTTAACTGTGGTATTCCCATGTGCATTCCCTCTGTTTATCTGCAGCAGATCTGTCTATCTACAGCAGCTCTGTTTATCCGCATTATATGCAGCAGATTGCCTGCTGCGTCTGTGTTCCGCCATGAATGCCGCAATGCCGTCCACCCCATTCGGGATATCCGCGGCATTTGCGGTATTCATGACGCCTGAAAGAAATACCCGCAGGCATTTCCTTCAGACCTCTTTTCCTTATACGTTGTGACGATACTCGTAAGGCAGTACCTTGATCTGGTTGTAGCTGGGGCAGTCTCTCACCCATTCCAGAGACTCCTTGATGATGGCCGTCTGCATGGGGATGTTGTTGGGCTCGCCTGCGTTGGAGCCGATCGGCACGTGGGGTGCGGTGATCCTGGGTGCGCCCTGCTGTCTGGCGATGGGCGGAAGGGCTGCGATGACTACGCAGCTCATGCCGGCTGCCTCACAGCATCTGGTGACGATGGTGGCCGATCTGTGGCAGGTGCCGCAGCCGCCGGTGCAAAGGACGATGTCTACGCCCTGCTCTTTTAACTTTCTGGCGATCTCGGGGCCGGTCTCATTCTTGAATTTCTCTACGTTTCCGCCGCCGCCCATGAAGGTATAGGTTTCCTTGGGAAGGGAGCCGATAAAGCCCTCTGCCACCAGCTCATGGAGTCGGTCGATGGGGAACATGGCGTTGACGTCCTTATTGATATCGGAGTTATCAAAGCCGCCGTGGGTAACCATCAGCTCGGAAGAAGGGGTATCGAATTCGATGGTGCGATAGGAGAAATCACCGGAGGTATTAAAGGGTGTCTGGCTCTTTTTATGGATACCGCCTGCGGTGATGAAGGCCACCTTGCACTCGCTCAGGGGCTTCTTTAATTCGGTGAAAACAGGGGCCGGTGTTACCGGTACGAATATTTCGGACTGCATTCCTTCTACTGTCGTTAAGCTCATAATCTTCCTCCATTCATTTATATAGATTCCGCCGGTATTTCTCTTTTTCCCACAATGTGCATGGGGCTGAAATAGAATTCCACGTTCTGTCCCTCTGCCAGCGGCAGGTCGGTAAAGGCCCATCTCCTGGGCACGGCTACCGTCCCCAGCTCCTCCATCATGCGAACCTTGATGGCGGTGTCATTGACCTCTGTGATGGTCCCTCCGATCAGGCAGGGAGCAAACTCCCTGTCCTTTCTGATGGGTGAGCAGTCATAATCATAGGGATTTTCATTGATCTGGATATAGCTGAAATAAAAGCTCATATCATGGCCGATGGCAGGTTCCACATCCTTTTCCAGGACATATTCCCTGGGCACCTCGATGACGCCCAATCTCCCGTGGAGATGTACCTTGACGATACCGTCCTTTACTTCCTTTACCAAACCGCCCATCAGGATGGGATTGATCGTGTAATCTAGTTTCATATGTAATCTCCACTAATGCAGGGTGCCGTTGTCCAGCAGCTTTGTCTCCGGCAGACCTAAAAGCTTATTGTTGGCATTGATGACATCGTTGTTCCACTTCTTGGGAGCAGGTGCGATCTCCACACCGGACATCTTGTTCTTCAGCATCTGGATAGCCCGGGCTGCCACTTCCTTGGTGACGCAGGAGCAGCCTGCCACGTTGTTCTCAAAGCCGCCCATATCCATATTTTCCTCGACCATGGCAGTTGCGTACTCATTACCTACTACCAGCTGGCCCTGATAAGCACAGAAGGAAACACCTACTACCGGGATGCCTCTCTTGCCGGCCTGTCCGATATGCTGGATAAAGTCGATGTGGTTATTGCCGAAGCCCTCTGTGGTGATGATGCAGCCGTCGATGTCCAGGGACTCCAGAAGGGAACCCAGTCTCTCGGAAACCCAGAGCTTCTCATCATTGACCTGCGGAGAACCTACGAATACCACGCCCACCAGATCCATCTCGGTATCTGCTGCCAGGCCTTCTACCAAGGGCTCACGGATGTAATGACGGGTCATTTCCTTTGTAGCAGGTCCGATGCAGGTCAGTGCATGGATGGAACCGTCACGCACCTGGTTGGGTGTCAGGATGATCGGCACGTTGCCGCAGTCTACGTTCTTCTGGCCGCCTAAGATGCCGCAGGGCTCGGTAGGGCAGATGACATTGTCGTGCATAGCGCCCTGTCCCATGATCTCCTTGACCAGGACGACTCTGGGATTGCCGGGTCTTCTGACGTCTTCGCAGAGCTCCTCTCTGACGACTTCGCCTTCGTACTTCTTTAACTGATCACGGACAGCCTGGATCACGTAATCCTGGCACTTGTGCGCTGCGAACGGGCCGGGTCTGGTCATACCGGAGAGTCTCTGGATCACTACATGGCAGCGAATGATGATATCATTCTCGTCCGCACAGCCGGGATGACCGAAATACATCTTCTCATCCAGATAGCCCTCGGAGGAGCCGAACTCATGGACCTGTACGCCGTCCTCATCTACGCCGGTCAGCATGAAGACCACGCCGTCCGCCACCTTGGTGATGCCGCTGCCGATCTCACCCTCTACCTTGGTAGCGATGGGGCAGACGTCCATGATGGTCTCCGTATACTGATGTCTCTCACTGGGATGGATCACATCCAGCTTCATGCTCTTGCAGAGCGGATCCTGGAGAATTGCCTTTTCCACGATGCTGCCGTCAATAGTGATCTTGCCATCCTTGATGGAGGTCTCCGTGCCGATCTCCGCATCGGTGATCTTGATATGCTGCTTTTTCAGGACGCGGATCACCTTCTTTTCTCCTGCTGCAGGTGCCTCTGCGCTGACAGCCGGGGCTGCTGCCGGTGCTGCGCCGGCAAGTACCGGCACATCAATGCTCAGGCCCTCGAACTTCTCTGCATGACCGATCTCAATATGAATCATTCCGTTTCCTCCCTCACTCGTGGTAACCACCGGCGCTGCTGCCTTGGCTGCAGGAGCAGGTGTCTCGCTCCCAGCTGCCGGCTCTTCCTTCTTTGTCTCTGTCACTTCATTTACCTTATCCAATACTGCCTTGGTGATGGGAGTAAGGGCCTCCACATCGCAGAGCAGTGTAGAACCGAGTACCTGCTCGATGGTCAATCCGTCATCGCTTAAGGTAAGCAGTCCGGCATCCACCATATCGTCAAATAAGGAGGGATCCTCCAGATCTGCCGCACCGATCACCAGTCCCTTCTGTCGTCTGCAGCAGAAGATTGCCGGATCCTTCAGATGCTTCTGTAATGTTTCCTGTGTGATAGACATAATTTTTTCCTCCTCTATGTTTCAATTCGTTTTAATCCTTGATCTTTCTCACCAGTTTCTGATTCACGGCCCGCAGGGCGCCGTCTGTGCAGTGATAAACGGGAAGTCCCAGTCTGGGTGCACAGCTCATGACGGTGTTGGAGCAGTCTGTGCAGTTGCTGATCAGTACCGCCTGCGCGCCTGCTTTTTTCAGAGCCATCACCTTCTGTACCTGTCCGGGACAGCGGCCGGGATTCTCGCACTTTAATGCACTTTTTACCTGACGAGCCTGCTTGCAGTACTCACATCCCACCACTTCGGAGCCAAGGCTCTCTGCCAGCTGCGTCAGTCTTTCCTTATTGGCACCGCAGGCACAGACCAGAAGTCCTATCTTTTCCGGTCCCTTAGGGAAGCACTCTGCGGCGATCAGGCCGCCGGTGGTCTTGATGACCGGTGCATCCAGGGTGGTTCTCTTTCCTGTGAAGGGGCCTCCCATGATCAGCTCGCCGTAGCCCTCTGCCAGGCCGCCGGCCCTTTCAAACATCTCGCCTACCGAAATACCCAGGGGAACATCAAAGAATACCTGGATCAGATTCTTATTCCCCTTGAGCTTACCGGCCACGGTCATGTTCTTATCGATCAGAGGCTTCTTTAGATCCACCGCCTCCTGGATCCTGCATACGGTCTCTGCATTGATCACGATGGCATCTGCCTCTAACGGAAGGCTTTCCACGCTCAGGAGCTTGCCCAGGCATTCCCGGATGATGGCTCTCTCCTCACCCATGGGATACATATTGGGAAGAAGATGAATGCTTATGTCCTTTTTCCCGTCTTCGCCTTCCAGCTTCTCGATGTGCTCCCGCAGCTTTTCCACCGCCTCGGTGTGGATCTCCTTGATGGCGATGATGCCGTGGGCGGCCTTCGTCACTTCCATGGCGATGCACAGTCCCCGGAGGAGCTGCGCCGGATTCTCTTCGATCGCCCGGATATTATGATCCAGGATCGGCTCACATTCTGCTGCATTGACGATCACCCAGCCTTCTTTTTCAAAGGGCTTTGCCAGCTTGGCGTAGGTGGGGAAGCCTGCGCCTCCCAGTCCCACAATGCCGGCCTCCTCGATCAATGCCAGAGGATCCTTGGCTGTGAGCTTTCTGTATTCCTTTGTCTGGTTCTCGTCTGCCCGGATGAAGATCGCTTCCTCCGTCACCTCTGTTACAACGCCGGATACGCTGGAGTAGATATTCGCGCCCAGAGTATTCTCTCCTTTAGACGCAACAAGCTGCCCGCGTACAATAGAGTCACCTTTGACTATTGCAGGGGCAGCCTGTGCACCGATGTGCTGCTTCAGAGGAAAACAAAATATCTTTTCCATTTGTTTTCTCCTTTGCTTTTCCTTTGCCTGTTTGAAATTGAGCTCATTATAGCAACGGCTTTTTTCACTGTAAAATGAAGCTTTGACCATCGTGGAATGACAGATTGTCATGGCAGGGTTTTCTATGTTCAATTTGCTCATGATTATATAGGAGAATGGCAGTGAACTTATGCAGTATGGCAGTTCCGAAAGGAAAGAAGAGAGAAGAGAGAAGAAACTCCATTAGAAAAATCCGACAATCTGGAAACAATCCGGGGCGTTATGGTTACCGTTGTTATTCCCGTAATAAAATTAACATTAAACAAGACCTGTCGAAAAAAAGGCTGCGAAGATTCCGGCATCCATCAAAGAACAAAAAGAATAAAGATCATCATGCAGGGATCAAAAAAAGGCAAGGATTGACATTTCAATCCCTCATGGTTATACTTGCACACATACAAACAAAGGCGTTAGAGCTAGGTGCTCTGACGCCTTTTTCTGTGCAGAAATGAGGTTGCTATGGATATAAAGAAGTTTAAGCTCTTTGCCGATGTGGCGGAGACCGGAAATTTCACCAAGAGCGGTGACCGCCTGGGCTATACCCAGTCCGGGGTCAGCCATATTCTGAAGTCTCTGGAGGAGGAAATGGGTTTTCCCCTCTTTGTCCGCTCCAACCAGGGCGTAAAGCTCACCAAAAATGCCCAGAAGATCCTGCCTCTGGTCAGACCGATCCTCGCCATGTACGAATCCCTGGAACAGAATGTCAATGAGATCCACGGCGTGGAGTCCGGTTCTCTGACCATCGCCACCTTCCAGAGTATCTCCATCAGCTGGCTTCCTTCTATTTTTCATAAGTTCCAGGAGACCTACCCGGGCATCAGCATCAAGCTGATGGAAGGGGGTACCGATGAGATCGTGGAATGGATCGAGCAGGACATTGCCGATCTGGGCTTTCTCTCCTGCCAGAAGCTGCATTCCCTGGAATGGGTGCCCCTCTATCAGGATCCCCTGATGGCTGTCCTGCCCAATGACTATGATATAGAGCCGGAGCATTCCTTCCCTATCAGTGAGTTTGACGGCCAGTCCTTTATCATTACGGCTATGGGCACGGATTACGATGTGCACAATGCCCTGTCCGGGTCAGACATCGTGCCGGATATCCGCTTTACTTCCAAGGACGACCATGCCATTATCTCCATGGTCTCCAATCATTTGGGCTACAGCATTCTGCCGCAGCTCATCGTCCGAGGCTTTGAGGAGCAGGTGAAGGTGCGCCCCTTAGATCCGCCCTTTGCCAGAGAGCTGGGCATAGCCTTAAAATCCCAGGAAGTCATGTCTCCCGCCGCCGCCAAGTTCCTCTCCCTCACAAAGAATATGCTGCCGGAGCTGACCGCGTAAATGAAGCTCTTTTGTTTACTGTGCAGCCCGAATTTTCTCCAATACACTGTCATGGGCCAGATTTTCGTACGCATCCGGCAGAGGAGACAGCTGCGCTGTCCCGTATTTTCTCTCCAGAGCACTTTTTAAAATGGCATCGCAGAGAAAGGCATTCTTGGGAAGAATGGGGCCGTGGCTGTAGGAGCCGAAGACGTTCTTATAGCGGACGCCCTCTGTGCCGTCCTCTCCGTTGTTGCCATATCCCTTGATGATCTTTCCCAGAGGCTGTACCCCTTCTCCCAGGTAGGTCTTGCCGCTGTGATTCTCGAAGCCCACCACGATACCGCCGCCGCTCTCTTTTCCCAGCTCGAAGGCGTAATTATCAATCATTCTCACAGCCGCGCCCACGGTATAGAAATCGACCGCGCCCAGGAACTGACACTTTACCCCATCAGCTGTCTGGTAATAATGCCCCAGCATCTGATAGCCGCCGCAGATACACAGAAAGCTCTTGCCGTCCTCGATGGCAGCCTTGATCTCCGTTCCTTTGCCGGAATTCAGGTCCCCCAGCAGCACTTCCTGCTCAAAGTCCTGTCCGCCTCCGATAAAGAAGAGATCGAACTTCGTTAAGTCTGCCTTTTCACCGATCTTTAAGGGCGTGACTTCACAGTCGATGCCCCTCCACTCCAGGCGCTTTTGCATGCAGAGGATATTGCCTCTGTCTCCATAGAGATTCAGTACTTCCGGATATAAATGACAGATGTTGATTTTCATGCGTATATCTCCCATTCCGCTGTTTTCCTGCTTCACCTCGCAGAGAATTTCGCACAGGCGAATTCTCCTGACAAATGCCCAAGGGCATTTCTTTTGGTTGCGAATTGATGAAGCAGACGTCATTAATCGTGAAAACTTAGCCCTTCCAGAATTCTGTCTTGCCGCAGGCCTCGCTGAGCACTGCCCGCAGTGCCAGCATGGAGGTGTAATTGGGCAGGATAAAGACCGGTACCTTGCTCTGCCGGAAGTGTTCTAAGAGCTTCTGATTATCCTTTTCCAGGTGGATCCGCTCCTCCGATGCTCCGGCGTATTTCAAGCGCAGCTGCATATCCTCCGCTCTGTCACCGGATACGTAAATATCCGTCACTTCCTTTTTAGTGCAGATCTTCTCGTGATCCGCATCCCAGATCCAGGAAATGTCATGTCCGTCTGCCGTCCTGTCATTTAAGCAGAACACCGCCTCAAAGGGCTCCTCCAGACTGGCCAGATACTCCAGTGCCTGGTTGCAGCCCGCCGGGTTCTTTACCAGAATCATCTGGATGGCTACCCCGTCCAGATCAAAGGTCTCCATGCGGCCAAAGCAGCTGTGTACGCCCGCCAAGCTCTTTACGATCTCCTGTCTGGGAAGTCCGAAGGCACCGTAAGCCGCCACGGCGCCGGCTGCATTATATACATTGTAAATGGCAGGAATACCGATCTGCACTTCCTGCTGCTTTCCTTCGATGTCCATCTGCACCGTGCTGCCCTGGGGTGTCATACGCAGCACCTTTGTCACTGCTACTGCAGGGGAAGGCCTGTGATAACCGCAGTTAGGACAGTAGAAATCTCCCAGATGCGCATAGGTATGGTAGTGATACTGATAAACGGTGCCGCAGCGAATGCAGTGTCTCGCATCGGAAATGATCCGCTCCTGCTGATCCCCGGTGGGCATATTGAGGCCGTAGTACAATACCGGATTATCGACGTCCTGCGCCAGGGAAGCCGTCAGGGAGCAGTCCGCATTGAGGCAGAGAATACTCTCCGGCGTCAGCTTTACGCCGGTGCGGATCGCATCCAGGGTATGCATGACTTCGCCGTAGCGATCCAGCTGGTCCCGGAAGAGATTGGTCACCACGATGACCTTCGGCTTTACGAGGGGCGCTACCTGCTTCAAAGCGCCCTCATCACACTCGATCACCGCATAATGGGTCTTCGGTTTGCCAAGCCACGTAGCATTGGCCGTAAATTCTGCTGTCACACCGGAGAGCAGATTGGCGCCGGACTTATTGGCCAGGCATACATGACCATTCTCCGTCAAGGCATGTTCCAGCATGCGGGAGGTCGTGGTCTTTCCGTTGGTGCCGGTCACCATGATGACCTCCATGCCCTGGGAAGTCACTGCCAGAATATTCCGGGCAAACACCATCGCCGCCTTGCCCGGCAGGGCTGTGCCGCCCCGATGGAGCAGGCGAAGCGCTGTCCGGGTCAGCTTGCAGGCCGCCACCGCCAGGATCACCTGTAATATAGAAGGTTTGGATGCATTTTTTGCTGTCATAATTTCCTTTCCCGCTATGTATTAAAAATTCAAAGAATCTTTTCTACTATACTCTATTTTTGAAATAAAAAAAAGCTCCTGCATGCAGGAGCTTTGCGAGGTGACAACCGGATTTGAACCGGTGCTCAAGGTGTTGCAGACCTTTGCCTTACCACTTGGCTATGTCACCAGATGAACTTATTCAAATGAATGAATATTTGGAAATAAAAAAAAGTGACTCCGACGGGAATTGAACCCGTGTTACCGCCGTGAAAGGGCGATGTCT
>CAVKQI010000020.1:0-26190 GCA_963658405.1 bacterium
CGCCTCTTGCCTGCGGATGGCCGGCCCTTAACTCGCATCCCCGCCTGATGCGGGGATGCTCAGATAGGCGGGCCTATCTGCCGCGCTCTGAAAGCGCGTCAGATACCATCCGTAGTCTGCGATGCGGACCTAAGCAAAACTGGCACTCGTTGCAAAGGATGCGAGCCATTCTGCGCCGGTCCGGGGCATTGCGCTTTGCGCTCGCCCCTATGCCGCAGCCACTTGCTTTAAAAAAGTACCATCAGTTATTTCTTTTAAAGGCTACTTCCTACAACTTTCTGTTCCAGTTGCTACGCACTATACAGCAGGTGCCTTGCTATACTATAATACGTACTGCGCCTGCAGGCTTTGCAGAAAACCGCAGTTCATACTGCGCATCTTGCTCCCGCAGGCTTACTATATACCCCAAATCCTATCAGAACAGTCTGTTTTGGTCAAGTTGCTCCGCTAAAGTTTAATGAAATGAGGATTATGCAAATGGACAAATCGCTCGCAATTGACTCCCCCGCGGAAGATAATCTCCCTTCCCCGGAGGATCTTACTTTTATGAAGGCTGCCCTTGGGCAGGCGAAAAAGGCGCTGGCGCTGGGGGAGGTGCCCATCGGCTGTGTCATTGTATATGAGGGCCGGATCATCGCCAGAGGTTACAATCGCCGCAATACAGACAAGTGTACGCTCTCCCACGCGGAGATCACGGCCATTCGCCGTGCTTCCAAGGTAATGGGAGACTGGCGTCTGGAGGGGTGTACGCTTTATGTCACTTTGGAGCCCTGCCAGATGTGTGCCGGTGCCATCGTGCAGGCCCGCATGGACCGGGTGGTGGTGGGCGCGCCCAGTCCCAAGTCCGGCTGCGGCGGCACGCTGCTCAATATTCTGCAGAATCCGGCTTTTAATCATCAGGTAGTCCTTACCGACAGGGTACTGCAGCCTGCGTGCACACAGATCCTGCAGCAGTTTTTCCGGGAACTGCGTCAGCGCAATAAGGAAGAAAAAAGAAAAAGGCGGGAGCTGCATATGCTTCCGGAGACTTCTTCCCCGGAAGCATTTTCCCTGAAAACTTCTTCCGCGGAAAATTCTTTCACGGATAATTTTTCCACGGAAAAAATTTCTGTTTTTACTGACGACGACAATGCATCCGTCCCCCGATAGTTCCGATCATTTCGAGTGCAGGCAGCCCTCGCAGAGCCGGTATTATGCCGGTCTGCGAGGGTTTTATTATGCCTGTGACGGGCTGTTACGGTTCTCATACTCCCGCTGTATTAAGATAAGCTCAACAAAGAACAACAGAAACAAAAACAAAAGAAAAAATAAACCAAAACACAATACAATCGCAAATACGAAAGGAGAAACACTATGTACGGACCTGATTTTAACAACACCCTCGAGAACGAAAGACCTACCGGTCTGATCATCACACCTGCATTACCGAATCCTCATGATAATTCCGTGATCAGATGGTTACGCAAGATCTTCAAATTCTAAGAGATAAAACAACTAAGCGAACTCAGAAAGGAGAAAATAAGATGGAAATTCATGGAATGGTCTATAAGCCTTATACTTTTCCCAAGCCGAAAAATTCCGTACTTGACTGGATCATCGGCCTCTTCAGATAATATATGTCTATGACAAAAAAAGCATGCAGCAGTCCGATAAAGTATCATCGGGCTGCTGTTTTTTCGCGGAAGCGGTATGTGCCGGAAAACGTTCCGGCGCAAAGGGGTGCTTCCGATTCCAAAGCGAAAAGATACAGAAGATACTTCCGTCCCCAGGGCGAGAAGTTGACAACCCCTTCGTATTTCGCTATAGTAAATAAAGTCTCGTCTGCTGTGCATGGCGGGGTCTTGACAGCTGCCTGTGGGCGGTGGTGTTGAAGTTTGGGTCTTACGCAATGAGCCTCTGCGAACCGTGTCAGATTGGGAACAAAGCAGCACTAAGCAGAATCGTTCATGTGCCGTGAGGGTGCCTGGCGGAGCCATCGCCGCAGTACCGTGTCAGGATCCTGCCATGCACAGCAGTTTTTTTGTGTACAATTCAGACAGACAGGAAATAAGCAGCATGAAAGACAGCACAGACAGCAGAAAAGAAAACACTTCTGAAAAAAATCGTTCTTTATTCAGCAATGCATTCACCCGCGAATCTCTTGCGGCCTGCCGTCTCTGTCCCAGAAACTGCGGTGTCAACCGGCTGGCCGGGGAACTTGGCTACTGCCGGGAGCCTGCAGCGCTTTATGCCGGCAGAGCGGCGCTGCTGCAATGGGAGGAGCCTGTCATCTCCGGCTCCCGGGGTTCCGGGGCTGTCTTTTTCGCCGGCTGCAATATGGGATGCGTATTCTGTCAGAATCACGATATCGCCAGAGGGCGAGCCGGGCAGAAAATCACACCGGCGCG
The DNA here is from genome assembly GCA_963658405.1 of bacterium. Taxonomy (GTDB): domain Bacteria; phylum Bacillota; class Clostridia; order Lachnospirales; family Lachnospiraceae; genus CAG-791. The sequence continues at coordinate 2,388 of CAVKQI010000020.1, forward strand.
CCTGACAGAGATCTTTTTCTCTCTTCAGGAGCAGGGCGCCCACAATATCAATCTGGTCACCCCTTCCCATTATCTGCCGCTCCTTCTCCCTGCTCTCCGGGAGGCAAAGGACCAGGGGCTTTCCATACCCATCGTCTATAACACCGCCGCCTATGAGCGGGTGGAGGCCATTCAGGCTCTGGAGGGGCTGGTGGATATCTATCTGCCTGACCTTAAGTACATTTCTTCTGAGCTGTCTTTACGCTATTCAAAGGCAGCCGACTATTTTTCCTATGCCAGTGCTGCTATTGCCGAGATGGTGCGGCAGACGGGCGCGCCGCTCTTCTCTGACGGCAGCAGTTCTCTGGATTATGAGGATGATGCCGAGGATCCCCTGATGGTTCGGGGCGTGATCGTCCGGCATCTGGCACTCCCCGGCTGTGCCGAGGACAGCAAGGCAGTCCTTCGCTATCTCCATGAGACCTACGGCAATCAGATCTTTATCAGTCTCATGAGTCAGTATACGCCCATGCCCCAGACAGCCCAGGATCCTCTTCTCTCCCGGCCCCTCACCGCACAGGAGTACGAAGATCTGGTAGACTATGCCGTGGAGATCGGCATAGAAAACGGTTTTATCCAGGGAGGCGAGACCGCCTCCGAGAGCTTCATCCCCGCCTTTGACGGTACCGGGTTATAAAAAGCACCAAATGCATCGAAAGATATTTTTTTCGGAACACCAAAAGAGGACCGGCGCTTCCCGCGTCTGTCCTCTTTTTATAAATTTCATATCTATTCAGCCCGCATCTCGAATTTACTCCGCCAAACTTCGATGCATCTGGCCGGAGGCGCTTTGTACCTTACCCGCCCGCCAGTTTCAATCGTGAATATGCCTGCAGGCGTTCTTTTCACATTGAAATACGGCAAGTAAAAAAATCTGTTAGAAATTCTGCTCGTCCAGATATTTCATATAGCTGACGACCATCAGTGCGATCTTGAAGGTCAGAGCATCCTCGAAGGTGCGGATATCCAGTCCCGTGCTCTTCTGGAGCTTTTCAATGCGGTATACCAGCGTATTTCTGTGCACAAAGAGCTGTCTGGATGTCTCCGAAACGTTCAGGTTATTCTCAAAGAATGTGTTGATGGTGGTCAATGTCTCCTGATCCAGGTTGGAGAGCACGTCATCTCCAAAGATCTCATTGATGAAAATATGGCACAGGTTCACCGGCAGCTGATAGATCAGGCGGCCGATTCCCAGTGCATTGTAGGAGATCACTCTCTTTTCTGCATAGAAGATCTTGCCCACGTCCATGGCCATCTTGGCTTCCTTGTAGGATTTCGACAGATCCTTTAACTCGGAGACGATGGTACCGTAGGACGCTCTTACTTTCAGCATAGCCTCTGTATTAAGCATATCCACGGCTACTGTAGCCGCTTCCTCCACCTTTTCGTAGGCCGTATCCGATTCCAGTGATTTGATGATGATCACACTGCTCTCATCCACCGCCGTGAGGTAATCCCCGTTCTGCACGGTATACAGACTGGAAAGCATCTCGGAGGCCGTATTGTCCCCTTCCTTCTCGTCCTCTACTTCGATCATGATGATGGCTCTGGGACCGTTGTTTTCGATATGAAGCTTCTTGGCCCGGTTGTAGATATCCACCAGCAGCAGATTATCTAACAGCAGGTTCTGGAAGAAGTTGTTTCTGTCGTACTTTTCCTTATACGCGCCCATGAGATTGCGCAGCTCGCTGACCGCGATCTTGCTGACCATAAAGGTATGCTCACTCTCGCCGGTAGCGGCCAGGATATAGGCCGGCTCTCCGTCTTCCTCTACTTTCAGCAGATAGCAATTGCCGATAATCTGTGAATCCACAGGTGTTCTGGCAAATCCGGCGATCAGCTGCTGATCCGGCTCCGGCGCGCCCTCTGTCATCGCTACCGCAATGCCGTTTAAGTCCATCACGCAGAATTCCACTTTAGTAATATTGCGCAGTTCTTCCAGACAGTTCTTAATAACCTGCGAAGAGATCATATATTCCTCCTTGCGCTGCAGCTTGCCTGCAGTGCCACGAGGAGAATTTCGCGTAGGCGAATTCTCCGATGTGATTACGAATCGATGACGTTTACGTCATCAATTCGAGTTTTCAAGGAATGCCATCAGGCATTTCTTGAAAACTTTTTACCTCCTTGTCTGCGGCACCACATAAATCAACTTGTAATAAGTTTACACGCTGACACTTTTTTGCGCAAGGTGCAAAAAAAAGAGGAGACGAAACGTCTCCCCTTTTGGTACTTTTTCAGTTGACGGACAGGTCCTAGTTGGTGATGATCTGCTCGGTCTCTTTGTCGAATACGTGGATCTTCTCGGTATCGAAGCCAAACTTAACGGTATCGCCGGGTCTAGCAGTGGTACGAGGATCTACTCTTGCGGTCAGAGGTGTGTCTGCCAGATCGAAGTACAGGAATACTTCTGCGCCAAGCAGCTCGTAAACCTTGATCTTGGACTCGAATACGCACTTGGAGGTTGCTACGAACATCTCGGAATCGTCAACGTTCTCAGGACGGATACCCATAACAACGGTCTTTCCGTCATAGCCGCCCTCGATAACCTTCTTAGCCTTTGCAGGCGGAAGCGGGATATCCTGACCAGCAACGGTAAGGAATGCTTCCTGACCGGATACCTTTACTACAGCATCCAGGAAGTTCATCTGCGGGGATCCCATGAATCCTGCAACGAACAGGTTCTGCGGCTTGTCATACAGATTCTGAGGAGTATCTACCTGCTGGATAACGCCGTCCTTCATAACGACGATTCTGGTACCCAGTGTCATAGCCTCGGTCTGGTCATGTGTAACGTAGATGATGGTGGTGCCCAGTCTCTGGTGCAGCTTTGCGATCTCGATACGCATCTGTACACGAAGCTTTGCATCCAGGTTTGACAGAGGCTCGTCCATCAGGAATACCTTAGGATTACGAACGATTGCACGGCCCATGGCAACACGCTGTCTCTGACCACCGGACAGAGCCTTCGGCTTACGATCAAGGAGAGGAGTCAGATCCAGGATCTTTGCTGCTTCCTTAACCATCTTGTCGATCTCATCCTTCGGAACCTTTCTCAGCTTCAGGCCGAATGCCATGTTGTCGTAAACGGACATATGAGGATACAGAGCGTAGTTCTGGAATACCATTGCGATATCTCTGTCCTTAGGCTCTACATCGTTAACAACCTTGTCATCGATCTTCAGAGTACCGGAAGAAATATCCTCCAGACCTGCGATCATACGAAGAGTAGTAGACTTACCACATCCGGAAGGTCCTACGAAAATGATGAATTCCTTATCTGCGATCTCAAGGTTGAAATTCTTAACTGCCTCAAAACCATTGGGATACTTCTTGCAGATATTCTGTAATGATAAACTTGCCATTTGGTTCTGCCTCCGTTCTTAATTCCTGTAATAGAAAAGTTCTATCGAAATCTGTTGTACTCAGTATACCCAACTATCCTTTGAATGAACATGCCTGTTTTCTACAAAGTTTTTCCCCAGTATTGTAACAATTGCTCACAAAAAATGTGGATTCCCCTGTATTTGGAAATAGTGCCCAAGGGAATCCACATTTTCTATACATCTTGACGAACATGATACCTGCTCAGCACCTGCTGTATTTCCATGTGAATTGACTGCTTGCAGGCAGATTCACATGAAAATACAGCAGGCGGCCAAGGCTCAAAGAGCCTCTGGCCGACCCCATCGAGGATTTGCGAAGCAAATTCGAGATGAGGGGTGCAGAGCAGACTCCAGACGGAGCGCGGCGCAAATTTTAGACGGAGTGCGGCGCAGATACCGAAGCTGTATTACAACCTTCTATTCCTCGCCCGTCTCCTCTTTCTCCCGGCGGTCCGCTGCATCGATCATACTGGGATTCTGCACCGGGGTATCGTCATAGAGCCCTTCCGGCATGGCATCCGGATCTTTTTCCTCTTCCTCGGGCTCAAACTTTTTAAACAGCGGGCTGTACAGCATGGCGCATACATAGGAGGGAGCGGAAATGCCGAACATCACCACGATCGGCAGCGCAGCTGTCACCAGATAAAGGACGATCCAGGGAACTGCGGTAATAGCCAGCATGCCCAGGGTCCGGGGGAAGGCTGCCACTACCATGATCGCTGCATTCTTCAGTGTTCCCCTCACCGTATTGACGAAATGAGACTGCAGCGGGAAGCTGTAAAGGAATACGCAGAACACGATCAGTGCTACTACCACCAGCACGATCCGGATCCAGTTCGGGAAAGTGGCGCCGGAATAGTTCAGGATATAGATGTCCACGCCGAACACGATGGTGAAAGCCAAAAAGATCAGCCACAGCAGGGTTCCCTGCTTGAAATTCTCCTTAAAAGCCTTAAAGAAGGTCTTTGTGATATAGCCCTCTTCGTTCCGGACCATCTTCAGCAGTATGTAGTGCATGGCCGAAAGGGATGCGCCTATGGTAAAGATCGGAATGGAACAGACGATTACCAGGATGTTCAGCCACAGCAGGTCCGCCAGGCGGCTTAAAAAGCGCATAATAGGACTGTCCAGATCAAAAATTTTGCTCATTTGCTTTGTGTTTCCTTTCTCATTTCGTAAGATCAGGATCCGGCATATCCGCCTGCCTCACCGTTCTGCAGCATGGCTGCACTGTTTTTCATAAACTGCCCCTAGCCGAGCCTTGCAAAAAAGTCCGCCACAAAATTGCGGAAAGCATTTTTCACAGCATCCAGAATTCCCTGTATCACGCCGGTAAGCCCTGTCTTTACTGTGTCCCCTATTGCCTGCCCTGCTATCTCTCCCAGATGGTTGACTGCATCCGATCCGTACTTTTCGTAGGCGGAAGACGCCTCTTCGACGATCTGTCCCGCGGAAAGTCCCATGGATTTAAGCTTTTCTATCCCCTCTAAAAGCTGCTGTTTCTGGCTTTCATCCATCTGAATCTGGTACTTTTCCTCTCCCTCGGTGATGGCATTCTGAATATCCTCACTGGTCTCCAGCTGCCCCTGGGAGGCTTTTTCCTTCATGTATTCCAGAATTTCCTGCACTTTGTCCGCAGAAGCCTCCGTCACCGCATCGGCGATCTGCGCAGCGACTTCCGAATTGTCGCTTTCCGCTGCCCGCACCACCGGCGCAGGCGCCGCGGCCATCACAGCCGCCATCCACACTGCCATGATCCCGACTGCTGTTTTTCTTTTCACACTGCTCCTCACTTTTTGCTCTCCATCCAGTCTGCGATGAGGGCAAAAGTCTTCTCCCGGTCATCCTCGTTGAGGACCTCGTGTCTGTCGCCTGCCATCAGATGCATAGTCACATCCTGCATGCCCAGCTCATCCCGGAAGCTTCTGTATACTTTTTCCACTGCTTTGCCGTAGTCTCCTACCGGATCTGCTCCGCCGGCGATAAAGAGCACCGGCAGCATCTTGGGCATTTTTTCCAGCAGATCCCTGTCATGGAGTCTCCAGATCAGCTCAAACAGGGTCTTGAAGCCATTGACTGTAAAAGTAAATCCGCACAGCGGATCGTTATTGTATTTATCTACGTTTTCTCTCCGGACAGAGAGCCAGTCCATAGGAGTCCTGGCATTCGGGATCTGCTTGTTGTAGCCTCCGAAGGCCAGCGCATTGATGAGCGATGCCTTATGACGGCCGCCGAAAAGGATCTCCTGGATGGCCGCGATCCCTCTGGAAAGGCACAGAAGGCCTTTGCACTGCATGCCGGTGCCCACGATCACGGCACCCTGCACACCGGTGCCGTAGCGGCACAGATAATTTCTGGTAATGAAGGAGCCCATGCTGTGACCCAGGATAAAGATCGGCAGACCGGGATATTCCGACTGCACGGTCTTCTTGAGTCTGTGCACATCTCTGACCAGCACGGTCGCCGGATCCTGCTCGCAGAAATACCCCAGGTCTTCCCTGGACTCCGCCGTCCTGCCGTGGCCCAAAAGGTCCTCTCCGGTCACCAGATAGCCTCTCCTGCAGAGAAAATCTGCCAGCTCCTCATAGCGCTCAATGTACTCCGCCATGCCGTGCACCAGTACCACGATCCCCCTCGGCTTTCCTTCCGGAAGCCACTTTACGCACTGTACCGGTGTGTGATCCTCATTTCTGGAAGATATTACGAATCTGATTTTTTCCATGCTACCTCCCCATTCTACAGGCGTCCTATCAGCAGATCTCAGCGCCTGCCGGCATATTCTTATCTGCCTCCGGCGTCATCAGCGCCAGATTGCCGTCGGCATCCTCTGCGCACAGCAGCATGCCCTCGGACAGAACGCCTGCCAGCTTGGCCGGCTTTAAGTTCACCAGCACCATGACCTTCTTGCCCACCATCTCCTCTGCAGAATAGTACTTGCGGATACCGGAGACGATCTGTTTGGTCTCATTGCCGATCCGTACCTGGGAACACAGGAGCTTTTTGGACTTCGGCACCTCTTTGCACTCCAGGATCTCGCCTACCTGGAACTGCATCTTAGCGAAATCATCGTATTCGATCTCCGGCTTTGCCTCTACCTCGGGAGCATTGCCCTCTGCAGCCTTCGCTTTCGCCGCATCTGCTTCCAGTGCCAGCTTCATGGTCTCCGGCAGTGCAATGCCTGCTGCCTGCAGATTGGCTGCTGCCTTGCGCTGATGCGCCATATACTCCTCGCGCTGACGGGCAGAGATCTCCTCTGCCTTCTTCAGGATCTCTTCCTTGTCCAGACGGGCGAAAAGGATCTCCGGTGCATCCGTCACCTTGTTGCCGGAAGGATACAGGCCGAATGTCTTCACATCTGCGAAATCGCGAAGCTGTGTATTTAACTGTGCTGCGATCTTGTCGCAGGTCTCGGGCATGAAGGGTGCCAGAAGAGAAGCACCGACGGTGATGCCCTCGATCAGGTTATAGAGTACGGTAGCCAGGCGGTCCTTCTTTGCCTCGTCCTTGGCCAGTACCCAGGGTGCGGTCTCGTCAATGTACTTATTCAGACGCTTAAAGACGGTAAAGATCTCTGTCAGGGCATCTGCCACCCGCAGCTCATCCATCTTTGCCTCTACCTTGTCATAGGCGCCGGTAACGACGGCCTTTAATTCCTCATCCACCGGCTCTGCTGCACCCGGATCGGATACCACGCCGCCGAAGTACTTATTGCTCATGGAGATGGTGCGGTTTACCAGGTTGCCCAAAGTGTTGGCCAGGTCGGAATTCAGACGCTCCACCATCAGCTCCCAGGTGATGACGCCGTCATTTTCATAGGGCATCTCGTGGAGCACATAGTAACGGACAGCATCCACGCCGAATACAGAGACCAGATCATCGGCATAGATCACGTTGCCCTTGCTCTTACTCATCTTTTCACCGCCCTGCAGCAGCCAGGGATGACCGAATACCTGCTTGGGAAGGGGCTCGCCCAGCGCCATCAGGAAGATGGGCCAGTAGATGGTATGGAAACGGATGATATCCTTGCCGATCAGATGCAGATCAGCCGGCCAGTTCTTTTTATATTCCTCACTGCTGTTTCCGTCGGCGTCATAGCCGATGCCGGTGATGTAGTTTGTCAGGGCATCCAGCCATACATAGACCACGTGCTTCGGATCAAAGTCCACGGGAATTCCCCACTTAAAGGAAGTTCTGGAGACACACAGATCCTGCAGTCCCGGCAGAAGGAAATTGTTCATCATCTCATTCTTGCGGGAAACCGGCTGAATAAACTCGGGATGGGTATTGATATGCTCGATGAGGCGGTCTGCATACTTGCTCATACGGAAGAAATAAGCCTCTTCCTTGGCGGGATGCACCTCGCCGCCGCACTCCGGGCAGCGTCCGTCCACCAGCTGAGACTCCGTATAGAAAGCCTCATCCTCGGTACAGTACATGCCCTCGTACTCGCTCTTGTAAATATCGTCCTGTTCGTAGAGTTTTTTGAAGATCTTCTGCACCTGCTTCTCATGATCCGCATCGGTGGTTCTGATAAAGCGGTCATAGGAGGTGTTCATCATATCCCAGAGATGACGGATGGTGCCTGCGGTCATGTCCACGAATTCCTTGGGGCTCATGCCCTCCTCGATGGCTCTGGTCTCGATCTTCTGGCCGTGCTCATCAGAACCGGTCTGGAAGTGCACATCATAGCCGTCTGCTCTCTTATAACGGGCAATGCTGTCCGCCAGCACGATCTCGTAGCTGTTGCCGATATGGGGCTTGCCGGATGTATAGGCAATTGCCGTAGTGATATAATACTTTCCTTTGTTTTCCATTGGTTTTTCCTCCTAATAAGAGATCAGCTCACAGCCATCCTCAGTCACGACTACCTGTATCTCCCACTGCGCGGAAGGCTTGCCGTCCGCCGTGTAAATGGTCCATCCGTTTTCCTCATCCTGGAAGATCTCATCGGTGCCCATATTCACCATGGGCTCGATGGTAAAGCAAAGTCCCGGCACCATCAGCATCTCCGTCCCGGGCGTTGTCACATAGCTGACAAAGGGATCCTCATGGAACTCCAGACCGATGCCGTGACCGCCGATCTCCCGGACGATGGTATAGCCGTTTTCCTTCGCATGCTTATGTACCTGGGCTGCCATATCTCCCAGAAAATGCCAGGGCTTTACAGCCTGGCGTCCGATCTCCACGCACTCTCTGGTGACCTCCACCAGCTTACGTTTCTCCGGAGAAACATCGCCGATGCAGAACATGCGGGAGGAGTCGGAATAGAAACCGTTCAGGATCGTGGAGCAATCCACGTTGATGATATCGCCGTCCTTCAGAATCCTGTCCGCTGCAGGGATGCCGTGGCAGACCTCCTCGTTGATCGAGGTGCATACGCTCTTCGGGAAACCCTCGTAGTGGAGGGGCGCCGGAATGCCGCCCATGGCAATGGTCTTATCGTATACGATCTTATCAATATCCTCGGTGGACATGCCGACATGGATCTTTTCAGCCACCTCATCCAGTACGGCGATATTGATCTTCGCGCTTTCCCGGATGCCCCGCAGCTCCATCTCCGTCTTGATCAGGCTTCGATCCGGCACGATGTGTCCTTCCAGCTCGAAGGAACGAACCTTTTCATCGAAATCCTCGTGGCAGTTTTTGTATTTCTTCCCGCTCCCGCACCAGCACAGGGCATTGCGGTCAATCTTGGGATTGGCAAAATGAATCATAACGCATTCTCCTTCGTCTCCGCCTCCCCGAAGGGCTGCGGGAAATATATCTCGTAAAAATTTAGTATAGAGGTTTCCCCTGTAAATAGCAAGGGCAGCCGGGTGCTGTGCGCACCGGGCTGCCTCCTTATCTGCTGCTGTTCACCCACATCTCCAGCCGGCGGCAGGCCCGGGCTTCTCAGCTTTTTCCGTAAAAGAATCTGCCTGCGCCCACATCCTGCTTTCGGTAAATATGGTGATCATCAGCCTTTATTTTTCTCCCAGACGGCAAAATGTTCCATGAACCATCTGGTATTCTCGTAGGGATCTCCTCTGTATACAGAAGAACCTGCCACGATCATATTGGCACCGCCCTCCAGTACCAGATCTACTGTATTTTTGTCCACGCCTCCGTCTACCTGCAGCAGGATGGAAAGCTCCCGCTCTCTGATCAGCGCCGACGCCTGCCGCAGTCTGTCTGTGGACTGGGGCAGATAAGCCTGTCCCCCGAAGCCCGGTTCCACAGACATCACCAGGAGCATATCGATGCGCTCCAGCCACGGAATGGCTGCCATCACCTCTGTCCCCGGGTTTAATGCCAGTCCCGCCTTTTTGCCGCAGGCGTGGATCTCGTCGATCACAGCCCCGGGATCCTGGCAGGCCTCCAGATGAAAGGTAATGTAATCCGCGCCGCTCAAGGCGAATTCTTCGATATAGCGGATGGGTTCCCGGATCATCAGGTGCACGTCAAAAAGCTGCTCTGTTTCCTTGCGCAGGCTTTTGATGACAGGCATTCCCATGGAAATGGAAGGGACAAAGAGTCCGTCCATGACGTCGATATGAAGAAACTGTGCTCCCGCCCGTTCGGTCTGGCGAATCTGCTCACCCAGACGGCCGAAGTCCGCTGCGAGAATGGAGGGTGAAAAGAAGATCATGCCTTTACAAATTCCTTTACTGCGTGATAGATTCCCTGTGCATCCAGGCCGTACTTGGCAATCAGCTCTGCGGCCGGTCCGGACTCGCCGAAGCGGTCGTTGATGCCGATCCTGTGCATTCTGGTGGGCAGCTTTTCGGAGAGAAGCTCTGCCACTGCGCCGCCGAGACCGCCGATGACAGAGTGCTCCTCTGCCGTCACTACGCAGCCTGTCTTCTTTGCAGAAGCCAGTACCAGCTCCTCATCCAGAGGCTTGATGGTGCAGATATTGATCACCTCTGCATCGATGCCGTCTGCCTTTAAGAGCTCTGCTGCCTCCAGGGAAGCATGTACGCAGATGCCGTTGGCAATGATGGAGACATCCTTGCCTTCCTTCAGGCAGGTGCCCTTTCCGATCTCAAAGTGATAGTCCGGCTTGTTGATCACCGGAACAGCTGCTCTGCCGAAGCGGATATAGACCGGTCCCACATAATCCAGGGCGGCCTTTACGGCTGCCTTTGCCTCGATATCATCGGCAGGGCACATCACCACCATGCCGGGAAGCACGCGCATCAGGGCAAGGTCTTCGTTGCACTGATGGCTGGCGCCGTCCTCACCTACGCTGATGCCGGCGTGGGTGGCACCGATCTTTACATTCAGATGGGGATAGCAGATGGAATTGCGCACCTGCTCATAGGCACGGCCTGCCGCGAACATAGCGAAGGTGCTGGCAAAAGGGATTTTGCCGGAAGCAGCCAGTCCTGCTGCCACGCCCATCATATTGCCCTCTGCGATACCGCAGTCATAGAAGCGGTCCGGATGTGCCTTTTTGAAAACACCGGTCTTGGTAGCGCCTGCCAGGTCGGCATCCAGCACGATCAGATCCGGATAGGCCTCTGCCAGCTCTACCAGGGCATTGCCGTAGCTCTCTCTGGTCGCAATCTTCTTTACTTCTGACATAATGCCTCACCAATCCTTTCCAGATCCTTCATCGCGATCTCGTATTCCTCGTCATTGGGTGCCTTGCCGTGCCAGCCCACCTGGTCTTCCATGAAGGAAACGCCTTTACCCTTGACCGTCTTGCAGATGATGGCGGTAGGACGGCCCTTCATCTCCTTTGCTTCCTGAAAAGCGCTGCGCAGCTGGTCAAAGTTGTGGCCGTCGATCTCGATGACAAAGAAATTAAACGCCTCGAATTTCTTATCAATGGGATAAGGGGAGTTTACTTCCTCCACAGTGCCGTCGATCTGCAGATTATTATTATCTACGATGACTACCAGATTATCCAGCTTCTTTGCGCCGGCAAACATGGCTGCCTCCCAGACCTGGCCTTCTTCGATCTCGCCGTCGCCCAGCAGGGTATAGACGCGATGGTCCTTGCCGTCTATCTTTGCTGCCAGGGCCATGCCGCAGGCTGCGGAGATGCCCTGTCCCAGAGAGCCGCTGCTCATATCCAGGCCGGGCAGGTACTGCATGGAGGGATGTCCCTGCAGACGGGCGCCCACATGACGCAGGGTCTTTAACTCCTCCACCGGGAAATAGCCGCGGTGCGCCATGACGGAATACAGGCCCGGTGCCGTATGTCCCTTGGAAAGCACGAAGCGATCCCGGTCAGGATCCTTCGGATTCTGCGGGTCGATGTGCAGTTCTTCAAAATACAGATAGGTAAAGATGTCTGCCGCAGACAGAGATCCGCCCGGGTGTCCGGATTTTGCCGAATGTACGGCTGTCACAATACCCTTACGGACTTCATTGGCCATTTTTTGCAGTTCCAGATTGTCCATAGTCATCCTCATTTCTCTATACAAAGCAACAATGTGATACCATTCAGAGTCAGGCATTTCTGCAGATCCATACGGCGGGAATGCCGCATCTGCAAAAGGGAAGCTGCGCTGCAGCATTTCTGCGAATGGGCTCTGAATGGCAGCGCCGCCCATACCGCAATCCCGGTATCATCATATACCATATTCCACTAAGGGAACAAGTTCTTTTAATTTCCCTGTCCGTAGTAGGCGTTGGCGCCGTGTTTGCGGAAATAATGCTTATCCTGCAGCTCTTGGGGGGCCGGCTCTACTCTGGGATTGATCAGTTCTGTCCGGTAGGCCATCTTTGCCACTTCCTCCAGCACCACCGCGCCGTGGACCGCCTCCATGGCATCCTTTCCCCAGGCGAAGGGACCGTGATTCTTGCACAGCACTGCCGGCACTGCCTCCGGATCCTTTCCCAGCCTTGCGAATTCATTCACGATCAGATGGCCGGTATTTTCCTCATAAGCCTCCTCGATCTCTTCCTTCGTAAGGCAGCGAAGGCAGGGCACTTCCCCGTAGAAATAATCCGCATGGGTGGTGCCGTAGCAGGGGATAGAGCGGCCGCTCTGCGCCCAGCTGGTGGCATAGGAGGAGTGGGTGTGGACAATGCCGCCTATGGAAGGGAAGGCCTTGTACAGTTCCACATGGGTAGCGGTATCGGAGGAGGGATTATACCGTCCCTCCACCTTATTTCCCTCCAGATCCACGATGACCATGTCCTCCGGCGTCAGCTTTTCGTACTCCACACCGCTCGGCTTGATGGCAAAGAGACCGGACTCCCGGTCTATGCCGCTGACATTGCCCCAGGTAAAGGTCACAAGGCCGTATTTGGGAAGCAGCATATTTGCCTCATAAACCTGTTTCTTTAATTCTTCCAGCATAGGATGTATTCCTTTCTCTTCGCTTAATCCGCCAGATGATCGATGGCTGCCCTCTCGATGGCCAGGCCCTCGGTATATCGCTTCATGAATGCCTCGAATCCTGCTGCATCAGTGGGATCCGGTTCCACCGTCTCTCCCTGCTCAGCCCCGAAGACAGCCCGGTTTAAAAAGGTCTCCAGATTCTCATCCGCCTGACGGTTTACCAGATAGGAGGCCAGCAGCGCAATACCCCAGGCACCACCCTCACCGGCGGTCTCCATCACCGTCACCGGCGCATTCATGGCCGCTGCCAGGATATTCTGTCCCACGCCTTTGGTCTTAAAGAGGCCGCCGTGTCCCAGCAGACGGTCGATGGCCACATGCTCCTGCTTTGTCAGCAGATCCATGCCGGTCTTTAATGCACCAAGAGAGGTAAACAGATGCACCCGCATGAAATTAGCCAGCGTAAAGCGGCTTTCCGGCTTCCTTACAAACAGCGGTCTGCCCTGCTCCATGCCGGTGATATGCTCGCCGGAAAAATAATTATAGGCCAGCAGTCCGCCGCAGTCCGCATCCCCTTCCATTGCCTTTTTATAGAGCACGGAAAAGAGCTGGTTTTTGTCTGCCTGCATGCCCATGGCGGCGGCAAACTCTCCGAACAGGCCTACCCAGGCATTCAGATCGGAAGTGCAGTTGTTGCAGTGCACCATAGCCACCGGATCACCGGCAGGCGTCGTCACCAGATCGATCTCCGGATAGACCTTGGAGAGGCGCTTTTCCAGCACGATCATGGAAAAGACGCTGGTCCCCGCAGAAACATTGCCGGTGCGGCGCGCCACGGAATTGGTAGCCGCCATGCCGGTGCCCGCATCGCCCTCCGGCGGGCAAAGCGGAATGCCTGCCTCCAGGTGTCCGGAGACATCCAGAAGCTTTGCTCCCTCCTGGGTCAGCACACCGGCATCCTCACCGGCCCGCAGACACTTCGGCAGCAGGTCCTCCAGTTTCCAAGGATAGCCTTTTTCCGTCACCAGCTGATCGAACTGACCGATCATTCCCCGGTCAAAATCCGCCGTCTTTTCATCGATAGGGAACATACCGGAGGCATCTCCCACACCCAGTACCTTCTGTCCTGTCAGCTTCCAGTGTACATAGCCGGACAGGGTGGTAAAGAAACGCACGTCCTTTACATGATCCTCACCGTTTAAGATCGCCTGGTACAAATGGGCAATGCTCCAGCGCTGGGGGATATGGTAGCCAAAGAGTGCCGTCAGCTCCTCACTGGCCGCCTCGGTCATGGTATTTCTCCAGGTGCGGAAAGGCACCAGCAGATTGTCTTCCTGATCAAAAGCCAGATAGCCGTGCATCATGGCGCTGATGCCGATGGCGGCCACTCTGGTCAGCACCTCTCCGTATTCCTTTTCCACCTCTGCCGCCATGGCCGCATAGCAGCCCTGCAGTCCCCTGGTGACCTCTTCCATGGAATAGGTCCAGATTCCGTTTTCCAGACTGTTTTCCCAGTCATAGGCGCCGGATGCCACCGGCGCATTGTCCTCGCCGATCAGTACGGCCTTGATACGGGTAGAGCCAAACTCAATGCCAAGTACGGCACGTCCTGCACTGATCTGTTCCTTCACTGCCTGCCTGTCCATAGATAACCCCTTCCTTCTCTTATCAGAAATTGCTTTTTCTATTCTCCCTGCATTATATCATCCAGGAATCCCCTATCCCATAGAAGAATGTTTAATTTTCGCGCCGCGGTCACCGCCGGCCCTGTAAAATACTGGTTGGTCATCACCGCGCCCACCATGCAGTCATAAAATGCCTTGCCCGCAAAGACCTCCTGTACCGCCGAGACGCCTACGGGTCCTTCATAGCACTTGCACTGCACCGCGTAGGTGACGCCTTCCTTCTGTGCCAGTATATCCGCGCCGAAATCACCGCTCCCCCGGGTCACCTCCACATCGGTGAAGCCGGCGTCCCGCAGCAGATCCGCGCAGAAAAATTCAAAATCGTGCCCTTCCATCTCGTCCATGGATACCGCACCCGAACGTCTGCGGCCCCTCCATCTTCGGATGATCAGAAAAAGCACTGCCCCCACAACCGCTGCGGCGATCACGGCGGCAGCGATGATTTGCGTAGATGGTATTTCCGCTATTTCTGTCATTTCGTTATGTCTTTCCTGTATCCTTCTCCCCGGACAGATCCATAAACTCCTCCAGGCGCATCTGCACGCCGTTTCGGGAATCATCCCGGTCTCTGTCCTCGGCGGATCCTTCCGCCCTCCTGCTGCGCTTTCTTCTCCAGGTGTATTCTTCCTCATCCGGCTCTTCGTCCTCTTCCGATACCGGAAGATCCGTCTCCGGTCTGCGAACGTAGAACACCTTTCCATCCTCCAGACGCAGGCAGGCCAGCTGTGCTCTGGCCGCCGCCTCCCGCAGGAGCGGCTCTACCTCTTCCTCGCAGTACAGGCACTTGGCGCCGCAGTCAATATCTGTGAACCGCTCGCCCACGAAAATGCGGTTTCGCTTGTGTCTCTCCGGTTTCCGGAAGGGCCAGTCCTTCACATAGCGCAGCTGATCGTAGTAGTAGCGGGTGACGGTATGCCCGCAGATCAGCCGGTCATAGCGCGTCTCTCCCGTATATTCCCCGAAGGGATCCTCCCGGAGCATCAGCCGTCTCCATACCGCATCCTCCCGGCGTTTCCTGATCTCCGAGGGATCGTAGCTCATATCGTAGTGGTAGGGGAAGGCATGGGCCAGCATGTAGGTCTTGCCCTCCACACTGGTCACTGCGCTGTAGGGGAGCTGACTCAGCCATCTGGCGATGGCACTCTGTTCCTCTGTGGGCAGACGCCGATACTGTTCCCAGGTATCCAGGCCTCTGTTGGCATAGAGCCAGGTACCCGCCAGCAGCCCCGGCTCCCCGTCCGGCAGCGTATTCCGGATGGTCTGCAGAAACATGAGATCATGATTGCCCATGAGGCAGTGCACGTAGGCATGCCTGCTCAGTCTCATGAGATACTGTACCGTCTCTATGGAGTCCGGCCCCCAGTCCACATAATCTCCCAGCACATACAGCTGATCCCGGCCGTCATATTCAAAGTCGATCTTTCGGAGCAGCTTCTTAAATTCTGTCAGGGAGCCATGAATATCGCTGATCACATAAGTCGCCACGAGCTCACGCCCCCTTTCCTTTTTCTCTGCTCTCTGCCGTTCCTAGCGGAACTGATTGGTTTCTCTGTCGTAAGTAAATCCCGCACCGCCCATCTTTTCTATAATGCTCTGTTCATCCTCATCCATATCCTCGCAAAGCGCAGACAGGGAGGAATACTGATCCCGAAGTTTCAGATTCAGATAACTGTATAACATGATCGGATCCTGTGGAAGCATGTTTTCCTTTCTAGCCGCAGTTCACTGCGGCTACGCGAAGAGAATTCGCGCAGGCGAATTCTCTGATGCGATCACAGAGGATGCCACTCGTGGCATCCTCGCAGCCATCAGAGAACGCCATCAGGCGTTTTCTGATGGCTTGACCTTTCCAGCTGCAGCTTGCTGCAGCCTACTGTTTCTTACTATACCAAATGATTTGTCTGCATTTCCAGCTATTCTGTCAGAAAATCCATGCAAATTTCTGTCATAAAAAAAGCTCCCATCCGGCCGCCTCAGCGTGCATCCCGGATCGGAGCTGTTTTTCGGAAATTATTCCTCTGTGTAAGGCATCAGAGCCAGATGACGTGCTCTCTTGATCGCAACAGTCATTGCTCTCTGATGAGTAGAGCAGGTACCGGTGATTCTTCTGGGAAGAATCTTGCCGCTCTCAGAAACGTACTTGCGCAGCTTTGCTACATCTTTGTAATCGATGGTGTTGTCTTTGCCGCAGAATACGCAGACTTTTTTCTTTCTGTGGAAACCGCCTCTCTTCTTGAAAGGTGCGTCGCCTCTATCGCCCTTATTAAAAGCCATGGTCTTTACCTCCTGTATTATTCACGCCTGCTCCCTCGCCGGTGCAGGTCTTCCCGCGCCTGTCAGGTAAAGGGTAACTCCTCATCAATTCCGTCCGGAATATTCATGAAGCCGTCACCTGCCGCTGAAGGCTGTTCTGTCGCACGACTTGCGGAACTGTTTCCATTATATCCGCCGTAATTACCGGCATTGCCGCCGAAATCACCGCTTCCCGCAGAAGCATTTCTGCTCTCTGCGAATTCCTGATCCTCAGCCACCACATCCGTGGTATATACCTTCACACCATCCTTGTTGGTATAGCTTCCTGTCTGAATACGGCCGGAAACCACCAGCTTGATGCCCTTGTGAAAATACTTCTCTGCAAACTCCGCAGATCTGCCGAAAGCCACGCAGCTGATAAAATCAGCATTATTGCCCTCTGCATTATTGCGGGAGCCTCTCCGATCTACCGCCAGTGTATATCTGGCTACGCACATGGAATTCTCTCCCTGTGTATATCGGATATCAGGATCTCTGGTCAAACGTCCCATAAGTATGACTTTGTTCATGCGAACCTCCGCTTTCTGTTAAGCTTCGTCCTGTCTAACGCATAAATATCTGATGACGTTGTCCATAATACGCATGCGATTCTCGATCTCCACGATAGCAGATCCCTCAGCATCGAAGTGGATGAAGTAATAGTAAGCTTCGTTCATCTTCTGGATCTCGTAAGCAAGCTTCTTCTTACCCCAGTCATCTACATCGCTGACGGTGCCACCGAATCTGGCGATCAGGTCCTTGCACTTGTCAACAACGGCTGCTCTTGCTTCATCGTCAATCTGCGCATTCACAACAACGGCTAACTCGTATTTGTTCATGCTGTTTCTACCTCCTTCTGGTCTCTGGCCCGTAATCTCTGCGGGCAAGGAAAAATGTTTCTGCCCCTTCACACCGGTACGATCACTCTTCCGATATAAATGGGCGGGGAAATCCCCACGGAGCTATAGTTTACCATGAGATTTTGGCATTTTCAAGGGCTTTCTTTAGGATTATTCAGCGATTATTCACTTGACCGATCATTCGCCTGATCATTCGTAAAGAAAGCCCCGGGAGTGCATCTCCCGGGGCCGATCCTTCATTATTCTTACTTCACCGCACCGGTGATACCTTCTGCAAACTGCTTCTGCAGTACAAAGAAGACGATCATGGTAGGGATGGAGCAGAACAGCACGCCCATCATCAGCATGCCGTAATCGATATTGTAGCCGCTTGCCAGGTTGGCGATCAGCATGGGCATGGTCTGGGCACTGTTGTCTGTCATGACTACCTTCGGCCACAGGTATGCATTCCATGCATTCATAAAGGTAATAACCGCTGCTGCCGCATAGGTGGATTTCTGGATCGGAAGATACATCTTAAAGAAGATGCCGATCTCGGACTCTCCGTCGATGCGGGCTGCCTCCATGATATCCGGCGGGAAATTACGGGAATTCTGTCGGAACATCATGATCAGGAAAGGCGTGGAAATCGCCGGCAGGATAAAGGCCCATACCGTGTTCAGTAAATGACCTTTGGACATCATCTTGAACAGCGGGATCATGGTAGCCACCTGCGGGACCATCATAGCCAGCAGCAGGATGGAGAACAGGCGGTCCTTTCCTTTATCATGATACAGCTCGAAGCCAAAGCCTGCCAGAGAGCAGATAAACAGGGCGGCAAAGGTCTGGATCACTGCATAAAAGAAAGAATTTCCCAGGGAGCCCCACAGATCCTGGGCTGCCAGCAGATTCTTAAAGTTCGTCGCTGCATAAGCGCCGATGGTGATCTTGCCTCTGGCCACCTCCACAGAGGTATTGGTGGCTGCGGAAATCATCCAGTAAAAAGGAAAAACGGAGATAAAGGAAATAATGATCAGGAAAATGTAAGTCGGAATCAGTCGTCTCTGGATAGAGGATTTATTCTTCTTAGTCACGCTTATCACCTACCTTCATATTGATGAATGCCAGTACAGCAACCAGGATGAAGACGAAGAAGGACATAGCCGATGCATAGCCGAAGTTCGCCACACCCTGTCCGAAGGAGTTATTGTAGATGTAGTGGGACATGGTGATGGTGGAGTTGGCAGGTCCGCCCTTGGTCAGGTTGACAGACTCGTCGAAGAGCTGCAGGGTGCCGTTGATGGACATGATCATGGTCATGACAATGGTAGGACGAAGCAGCGGAACGGTAATTCCCCAGAAGGTCTTCCAGCCGTTTGCGCCGTCGATCTTGGCTGCCTCATAGACAGAATACTCAATATTCTGCAGGCCGGCCAGGAAGAAGACCATATTGTATCCGGTCCATCTCCAGATCAGCGCGATGATGATGACGGCCTTTGCGGTCCCGGCAGTACCCAGGAAGTTGATGTTCTCGGAGATAAGTCCCAGGCTCATCAGAATGGAGTTGATCAGGCCCTGTGTAGCGAATAAGGACTTAAAGATCAACGCATAGGATACCAGAGAGGTAGCACAGGGAAGAAATACACAGGTACGGAACAATCCCTTGAATTTCAGATCCTTGTTATTAAGAAGCTGTGCCAGCAGAATAGCCAGGATCAGCATGATCGGCACTTCGATCACCAGATACAGGAATGTATTTCCCACAGAACGAAGGAACAGCTTGTCCTGGAACATTCGCGTATAGTTGTAGATGATCGGTTCCGCCCATTGCATATTGGCACTGGAGCCCGTCTTAAAAGACATAATGATCGCCTGAATGATGGGATAAAAACTCATGATGGCGATCATTACGGTAGCCGGCAGCAGGAAAAGCCAGCCGGCAGCTTTCTGTTTCGCTGTTACGCTCATTCCCTTTTTCTTCAAAACAATACTCCCTTCTCCCTTATTGCGGAAGTTTGGATGAAACAGCGGGGAACCGTCCCCGATTCCCCGCTGCCGTTCTATCCTTGTTCCACGTCGGCCCTCCGCAGAGCATTGTCTGCAGATCCTTTACTTTTCAAGATCAGGTCAGCCGATACAGTACAGGTGCCGAAACTTACAGGCCCATCTCGAAGCGGATGGACTCCTCAGCTTCCTTCAGAGCATCCTCTGTGCTGTAGCCGTTCTGGATCACGTTGATCAGAGCTGCTGCCAGATAGGTACGTGCCTTGTAGTGATAATCACTCTGCTCTACAACCTTTACGTGAGAGCCCATCTCTACAATGTCAGCATAGATAGCCTGGCCGTTGAAGTAGTCAACACCCTGATTGTAAACATCAGACTTGCCGGCAGAGATGCAGGTGGTGATAACGCCGCCGTTTGTCAGAGCTGCATCATAGGTTGCAGATGCGCCGTCGCCGCCGCCGAAGGTGTATGCCAGGAAATCCTTTGCCAGATCTACGTTCTTGCAGTTAGAGGTAATGTACAGGGAAGAACCGCCGTTTGCTGCATAGCCGTCGCCGCCCTTTAAGGTAGGCATGGTGGTGATTTCCCACTTACCGGAATTCTCGGTAACCTGCTCCATGGTAGGAATGATCCAGTTGCCGTTGATAACGCCGGCTACCATGTCGCCAATGATGGACTGATTGGTGTAATCGGACCAGTCATTTGCCAGATACAGTACGTTGTTGTTTACCATATCTACCAGCTTGTTGAAGACTTCTACGAAGGTTGCATTCTCTGTGATGTAAGGCTCGCCGTCCTTGAACTGGGATACGCCCTCAGCCTGGAGCATCATATAGAAGAGATCGTTGCCGTCGCCGTCCATGGACAGCAGATACTTGCCGGTCTTGTCATAGACATCCTTGCCGATCGCGATGAACTCATCCCAGCTGCAGCCCTTCAGCTCGTCGATGGAATGTCCTGCTTCCTCGAGGAGATCTACGCGGTAAGCTGCGATCACAGTGCCGTTATCTACCGGAACACCGTAGTGAACATCATTGATGGTGGAGTAGGATAACTTCTCAGCGCCGAAGTCGGACCAGTCGATGTCTGCGCCGTCAATAGGTGTCCATGCATCCGGATAATCTGCTACATATCTCTGAATGTAATGATCCTGGAACAGTACAATGTCAGGCAATGTGCTGTAGTCACCTGCAGAACCCGCGGTGGTGATGGCTGTCTCAATATCAGAAGACTGTGCCTGCTCGATCACGTTTAAGGTGAAGTCAGGATTCTTTTCCTTGTAAGCTTCTGCTGCTGCCTCCAGAGCAGGGATGTTGAAATTCTTATCCCATGCGTAGACGCTCAGTGTATTCTCATCCTCGGAAGAAACATCTGCTGTCGCTGTGGATTCTGCGGTATCAGCAGCTTCTGTCTGCGTATCTGCAGCGCTGTCTGCTGCGGTGGAATCGGATGTGCTGCCCGA
Organism: bacterium; assembly: GCA_963658405.1. Classification (GTDB taxonomy): domain Bacteria; phylum Bacillota; class Clostridia; order Lachnospirales; family Lachnospiraceae; genus CAG-791. Next base: position 23,372 of record CAVKQI010000020.1, read on the forward strand.
GGAGCCGCACCCTGCCAGTATTCCTGCTACCATCGTAGATGCCAGCAGTACGCTCAATAACTTTTTCTTCATGAAATACCCTCCTTGTACGTTTTTCCGTCGATCAATTGCCGACCTTGTGTGTACTTTGTCATTATAGACACTATTCACGTAGCAAGTCAATATGTTTCGTGCATTTTGCATATCATTTTTATTCACTTTGAGTTTTGTGTTATATTTTTGACAAATGCGCAATCAGTTGCGCATCAATTTTGCTCATCTTTGTGCACAAAAGTCATTTGTGTCCGTTCAGCACCTGTCACATTTCAAAGTGCATTGACTGCAGGCATACTCGCGATTGAAACCGGCAGGCCGGATTCTCCGGCAAAGTCTAGCCGGAGCGCCTTTTTACAGGGAATTTACAGTGCTTTTTCCCGTAAAAAAACAGCCCGATCCCCATAAGGTCTCGGACTGTTTCTTCCTGCAGCACCCGGCCGCTGACAGCGATATTCCGTCAACGGTCAGTTATCTTCGGTTGTGCTCTTCTCTATACTGCGCACGTTTTTCTCCAGGGCGCGTCTGGCAATCATGATCTGGTGGCCGCAGCCGGTACACGCCAGACGGAAATCCGCCCCGCTGCGCAGCACCTTCCAGGTATAGCTGCCGCAGGGGTGTTTCTTCTTCAGCTTTACTACGTCGCCTGCTTCTATCACAAGGGGCATTACGGCATTCCTCCCAGTACTTCTCCGATACTTCCCTGTATGCAAAGATCCGCCGAGGCATCTCTGGGGGTGGCTGACTTATTGATCAGCACCAGAGATTTTCCGCGGAAATAATCGATGAGTCCCGCTGCCGGATATACCGCCAGCGATGTGCCGCCGATGATCAGTACCTCCGCCTCCTGCAGATAATGTACCGCTGCCCGCAGGGTATCCTGATTCAGCCCTTCTTCATACAGGACCACGTCCGGCTTGATCCGGCCGCCGCACGCACAGCTAGGGATCCCCTCCGAATGGAGGACCTCCTCCACGCTGTGGAATTTGCCGCATTTCTCGCAGTAATTGCGCAGTACGCTGCCGTGAAGCTCCAGCACATTCTTCGAACCCGCCTTCTGGTGCAGGCCGTCGATATTCTGGGTGATGACCGCCCGGAGCTTTCCCTCTTTTTCCCACTGGGCCAGCTTGCGGTGGGCCGCATTGGGCTGCGCATCCAGATAGAGCATCTTCTTCCTGTAAAACCGGAAGAACTCCTCCGGCTTCTGTCTGTAGAAGGTATGACTCAGAATGGTCTCCGGAGGGTACTGGTACTCCTGGTGATACAGGCCGTCCACACTGCGGAAATCCGGGATGCCGCTTTCCGTAGATACACCGGCACCGCCGAAAAATACGATATTGTCGGACTGCGTCACGATCTGACGCAGCTTTTCTATCCTCTCCTGCTCTCTTGTCATCTGTGAATCTGCACCTCCGTTCTGCTTTGTCCTCTTGCTCTGTCAGGCCGTCTTTTCTTTCCTCGCCAGGGTGGCAAGGAGCATAAGTCCAGCAAACAGGCCGATCGCCAGCTCTCTGTAGGCCATAAAGGCATGTTCATAGGAATGATTTTCCGCCAGTCTGTACCAGATCAGCGGATAGAGGATTGCCGCCGCATAGGGAACCACGCTTTGTAAATTCCGCACGGTCAGGCCCTTATTCTTCACTATTTTACAGCCATAATACAGGATCACGCAGATCGCCACGATCAGCAGCGGCTTTTTGATATACACATACGCATTTTTCATCAGCACATCCGATAAGGAAATGACACCGTCGGAAGCTTTGTTTGATCCCCTGTACAAAATAGAATTGATCGCCATGGCAAGAGACCCCGATTCCGGCGAGATGATGCTTCCCAGGATCCATTTTCCGGCCCACATGCCCACATAGCCCGCGCACCAGAAGGCGCTGTTCCACAGCATCCTGCCCACTTTTCGCACCACGTTTTCCTCCTGGTCCAGCAGCAGCCAGATGACCAGCGGAATCCCCAGGCTCACAAAGGGGTAGGTCAGGAAGTCAAAATAGCTGGTGGCCATGCCTATCAGCAGAAAAAGGAAACACGCATCAGTCCGGGGCGCTTTTTCCTGCTTTCTCATCAGCAGCAGTATCCCGACCAGCATCACGTAATAGACGGTGCAGTACTGCATGCACAGTGCAATCGTCATCGGCATCATGGAGGCAATGGTAAGGCCGAAGGGAAGGACTGCATATCCCCTGCCCATCTTCTGCAGCCGGAACATGATGGCAAGCACCAGAAGAAGCTGCACGATCACATTGAAAGCCAGGATATCCGAGTAATCTCCCAGCAGCAGCATGGGCTTTATAAAGATCTGGTGACCGCCCCAGTAATGACTGTATCCCTGATAGCGATATCCCTTTTCGCCGTCCAGATACCGCGCAAGGTTCTCCTCCTGCGTGTAGCCCTTCCAGTAATTGGCCTGCCAGTTATTGACGACCTTATCGATCAGCCCCGTATCGACGTCGCAGATGGCCTCGTTCAGCATAATGCTGTCTGTAAAATTATCGATGGTGGTGCTCACATAGCCCTTGATGATCTGGTCGTGGACACCGATGGTATCCTTGGCCGCCGCCACATTCTGATACATTTTCTCTGTCGGTATCAGGTGAACCAGACAAAGCGCCGCAAATCCCACCAGGATGCCCACCAGCAGGATCAATATGCCTTTCCCCACCTTGCCCATTGCTGTTTTAATCATACTTTCCTCCCTTTGCCGCTGCAAAAGCAGCGGCAACGCGAAGGGAATTTCGCGAAGGCGAATTCCCTGATGCGATCCCGAATTGATGACG
>CAVKQI010000021.1:0-18898 GCA_963658405.1 bacterium
TCCAGCACGATCAACTTCGTCATCTTGCAGTCGGCTCCGGTGGAAAGCAGCTTTGATGTCGTTGCAATCACAGGATATGGTGCCGATACCGAGATGAAATAATCCAGTTTGCTCTTTCCATAGATATCGCTGCCGGTGATCCGTACCACATAGTCCGGATTTTCCTTCACCATATCGGAATTCAAATTCACCAGAGCCTGGCGCATTCTCTCAGCAGCATCCTCCGTGGCACAGAAAACGATGGTCTTTTGCATCCGGCCTGTTGCTTTGAGATAGTCGGTGATCTCACCGGCCACCTGATAGATGCGGTCCTCTATGATGATGTCGTAGTCATAGTCGCTGTTGGTATAGATGCGGTCTTCGATCTCCTGACCATAAATGTCGGTTTGTCCCTTGTAGGGCCGCCACCCATCAGCGATATCAGTCTTTATATTGATCACCTTGAAGGGCGCAAGGAAACCATCCTCAATGCCTTCCTTCAGGCTATAGGTGTAGACAGGATCTCCGAAATAGCTGATATTGGAAACATACTTGGTTTCCTTCGGTGTTGCCGTCATACCGATCTGCGTAGCAGACTTAAAATAATCCAAAATCAGCCGCCAGCGACTTTCCTCTTTGGCTGATCCTCTGTGGCACTCGTCCACGATGATCAGATCAAAAAAGTCCGGCTGAAACAGCCGGCTGAAATGCTCCTCGCCCTCATCCCCGACAAGCTGCTGGTAAAGCGAGAAATATACCTCGTGGGAGGTGATAGTGCTCTTATCGTCCTTGGCAACGTTGATCTTGTGAATCACCTTTTCTAACGGAGCAAAGTCCTGTTGAATCGACTGATCCACAAGGATATTCCGATCGGCCAGATACAGGATTTTCCGCTTCATGCCGCTCTGCAGCAGGCGATACACGATCTGAAATGCCGTATAGGTCTTTCCTGTGCCGGTTGCCATGACAAGAAGAAGCCTGTCCTGGCCTCTTGCAATGGCATCCAAGGTACGGTTGATCGCAATGCGCTGATAATAGCGCGGCGGATAGGTGGTCTGACTGCTGTAATATGGCTGCGCAATGATGGCTTCCTGATTCTGCGTCAATCCGACTCCGCCGTTCTGCTCCGCTTTATATCGGGCAATCAGTTCTTCTTCTGTTGGAAACTCATCCAGCCCGAGCCGGCGCTCGGTTCCTGTCAAAAAGTCATGCTCCACAAAGCCATCGCCATTAGAGCTGTATGCGAACGGAAGGTCCAGCATACGGGCATAGGTCATGGCCTGCTGTAATCCATGAGAAATGGAATGTTTGTTATCCTTTGCCTCAATCACGGCAATCGGGTTATTGGCATTCAGATAAAGGAGATAATCTGCTCGCTTCGGCTTTTCACGGACGACAAAATTCCCCTTCAGGTTAATCCGGCCATCCGTGACCTGCGTTTCCATGGTGATCTTTTTCTGATTCCACTTGGAAGTGATCGCCGGCGTGATATATTGCAGCTTGATGTCCTCTTCCGACATGCCTTTCTTAGGGAGAATCATACTCATCGAGTCCGGCCTCCTAACATCTCGTAAAATATCATTTTCGAGTAATTCTATTATAGCAGAACAGGTTCTTTTCTTCAGAAATTCCTTGCGTTTTTCAAGACATCGTGCGCATCTAATACCGGAAAATTTTATCACCATCATCCATGGCAAAATCTCCATCATTTTATGGCGAAGTGATAGAGATTCCCATGAGAACATTCGACTATACAGTGAATGCTGCCGAACTGCTGCCTCGGGAGACTGATCAGCGTACAGGAGGCATTCATGCATAGAAGTGCAAACAGGAACTGGGACTTATCCTTGAACCTAATACTGATAACACAAAATTAACTTTACATAACCATCCTGTGAGAGTATGATAATTTTACAGCAACAAGGAAAACGTTTTCCGTTTTCGCATATAATTCTGCTTTCTATTTCATTTCAGGAGGTATGTGCCATGAATTTACACCTGCCAAAGGACCAGACCTGCGGCGCCGCGAAGGGAGGCGCTGTCGTTCAGGGGGAGCATTACCGGATCACTGTGCTGACACCTGCGCTGCTGCGCTTTGAGTACAGCGAGAGCGGTCTCTTTGAGGATCGCTGCACCCAGCATATCATCAACCGGGATTTCCCGGTGCCTGCCTTTAAGACCTGGCGCTCCGGGGGCTGTCTGTATCTGGAGACGGCGCTGCTGCGTCTTCGCTACGATGAGAAGGCTCCCTCTGCCTACGGCCTGCAGGTGCGTATTCTCTCCAGCGCCATGGTATGGCATTACGGCGATGAGGGCGGCGCCATGGATCTGTCCATGAATCTGGGCGGCACGGCCCGCACGCTGGATATGGCGGACGGCGCCATCGACATCGGCGAGGGTCTGATGTCCAGGGGCGGCTATGCGGTCTTTGATGACTCCGATGCCCTGCTGATCGGCGAGGATCACTGGATCGAGCGCCGCTCTCACGAGGAGCTGGATCTGTATTTCTTCGGCTACGGTCACGATTACAAGCAGTGCCTTAAAGACCTCTACCATCTGGCCGGCCCCACCCCGCTGCTGCCCCGTTTTGCCATGGGCAACTGGTGGAGCAAGTACCATCGCTATGATGAGGCGGAGTATAAGACCCTGATCACCCGTTTCGAGGAGGAGGGGCTGCCTTTTTCCGTGGCCGTCATCGACATGGACTGGCATCTGGTAAATATCGATAAAAAGTGGGGCACCGGCTGGACCGGCTATACCTGGAACCGGGAGCTTTTCCCGGATCCGCCCGCCTTCCTGCGCTGGCTCCATGAGCACGGCCTGCAGACTACCCTGAACGTCCATCCCGCCGACGGCGTCCGGGGCTTTGAGGAGCAGTATCCTGCCATGGCCCGGGAGATGGGCATCGATCCTGCCACCGAGGAGGAAGTAGAATTCGATATCGCGGACCCTCATTTCCTGGATGCGTACTTTCAGTGCATCAGCCATCCCCACGAAAAGGACGGCGTGGACTTCTGGTGGATCGACTGGCAGCAGGGCACTGCTACCCGGACGGAGGGCCTCGATCCTCTGTGGATGCTGAATCACTTTTACTATCTGGACAATGCCGGCGAGGGCAAGCGCCCCCTGATCTTCTCCCGCTATGCGGGCATCGGCAGCCACCGCTATCCCGTGGGCTTTTCCGGCGATACGCTCATCACCTGGGCTTCCCTGGATTTCCAGCCGTACTTTACCATCCGCGCCGCCAACGTGGGTTATACCTGGTGGAGCCACGACATCGGCGGCCATATGATGGGCGTCCGGGACGATGAGCTGACCGCGCGCTGGCTGCAGCTGGGCACTTTCTCCCCTATCCTTCGCCTGCACAGCAGCGACAATGACTTTAACGGCAAGGAACCCTGGAAATACAACCGGGAGAGCGAAGCCGTCATGAAGGAAGCACTGCGGCTGCGCTACCGGCTGGTGCCTTACCTGTATACCATGAACTATCTGACCCACGCCGAGGCCCGTCCCATCGTGACGCCTCTGTACTTTGAGGAGCCGGAGCAGCCCCAGGCCTACAGTGTCCGGAATGAGTTCTGGTTCGGCACGCAGATGCTGGTCTGCCCCATTACCACCCCGCGCGATGCCGTTTCCCTGACCGGCCGGTTTGATGCCTGGCTGCCCGCCGGAGACTGGTATGATTTCGAGGAAGGTACCCGTTATACCGGCGGCAGGATGCTGCCCATCTTCCGCGGTCTGGAGGAGTGGCCGGTCTTTGTCAAAGCCGGCGGCATCATTCCCATGGACCACGGGGAAGGCTACGATCCGCTCCTGCACAATCCTTCCTCCCTGCTGCTGCGCATTTACCCCGGCGCCGACGGAAGCTTCCGGCTGGTGGAGGATGACGGCACTAAGGCAGAGCCCGCCGAGGCAGACTATGCCGTGACGGCATATACCTGGAAATGGTCAGAAAAGGCTGTCTTTACCATCCACCCTGCTGCAGGAGACCTTTCCTCCATCCCTGAAAAGCGGCAGTATACCCTGGCCTTCTACGGCATACAGGACAGTGCCCTGACTGTGCGCATGGGTGAGGAAATGCTCGCCTGCATCTCCCACTATGATCCGGAAAAGCATCTCCTCACGGTGACGCTCCCCGCCTGCCCGGTGACAGCATGCCTGACCGTCACCTTTGACAGAAGCGAACGCGCCGAAAACGACAAGCTCTCCCTGGCCTTCCGTGCCCTGCAGAGAGCCCAGATGAGCTATGATGTCAAGCAGGCGCTGTACAATATCCTCAAGGATTACGGCACCACTCCCGCCTGCCTGACCCCTCTGCATGCCACAGAGGGCGCGCCCCAGACTGTGCTGGATGTGCTGGACGAGATTATCCTGGCGGATGTCAGCCTTTCCTGAAGCCCTGACATGATGATTCTGTCATCTTACATCTGCATGAATGTATAAGAAAAAGCCCATCATCGCGGTTCATTTTTCCGTGATGACGGGCTTTTCGATTACTTTTTTCGTTTACTCTTTTCGTTTACACTCTTCGTTTTATCTACTGTACAGACACCAACCGGTGACGAGGCCGCCGCGCATGAGGCTGCCCTGTGAACTATAAGCCACTGGCTTCCCGGTCGGCTTTTCCTCTGCTCTGTCGTCTCTTTTCAGCCGGCTTTCTTGATCAGTTCCATGATGATGGAAATGGAATTGAGCAGGCTGCTCTTTGACATAGCGTCGATGTAGAACTGGCGCTCGAAGTAGAGCTTGTGCACGCTGTCCACGATCACATCCGGCAGGGCATCGTCCTCTACCACCATGCTGTAGCCCTGCTGCTCAAAGGATCTGGCATTCAGGATCTGATCGCCCCGGCTGCTCTTTGCCGGCAGGGGCACCAGGATGTTGGGCTTTTTCAGTGCCAGCAGCTCAAAGATCGCATTGGCGCCGGCCCGGCTGATGACGAGATCCGCCAGGGCAAAGAGGTCCTTCAGCTCCTCATTGACATACTCGAACTGCTTGTAGCCCGGGATCGTCAGCTTCAGATTATCCACTTTGTCCTTGCCGCAGAGGTGAACGATATTAAAATCGGGCAGGAGCTTGTCCAGGTTGTCCCGCACTGCTTCATTCACCGATGCCGCGCCCAGACTGCCGCCGATGACCATCAATACCGGCTTGGTGTCCGCAAAGCCGCAGAAGGCTCTGCCCGCCTCGGCATCTCCCTGAAAGAGCTCGTCCCGGATGGGTGTGCCTGTGAGCACGGCCTTGGATGCCGGCAGATCCTTTAAGGTCTCCGGGAAATCACAGCAGATCTTCTGGGCGCAGGGGATACAGAGCTTATTGGCCAGGCCCGGCGTCATGTCCGACTCATGGATGATGCAGGGAATGTGCAGTCTATGCGCTGCCCGCACCACCGGCACGCTGACATAGCCGCCCTTGGAAAAGACCAGGTCAGGCTTATAGCCCTTCAGAAAACGGAAGGCCTCCTTATAGCCCTTGATGACCCGGAAGGGATCCGAGAAGTTCTTGGGATCAAAGTAGCGGCGCAGCTTGCCTGTCTCTATGCCCAGGTAGGGAATGCCGCATTCCTCGATGAGTTTCTTTTCGATGCCGTTTAAGGATCCGATATAGTAGATCTCATAGCCTGCCTTCTTCAGGTAGGGCAAAAGTGCGATATTCGGCGTCACATGGCCGGCCGTACCGCCGCCGGTCAGTACGATTTTCTTTCTATCCTTCCCCATTTCCTTTAATCACTCCCACTGCTTTACTTGCTATTCTGACTTTTCCGCTGCCGTCTGTGCAGGTCGCCTGCCGGAAAGTCTGCCTGCCGGGCGATTACCGGCAGGCTGCTCCCCTGCGCTGCATGGAGACACACTGCTGTACCATCTGTCTTACTGCGCGATGGCTTCCCGCAGCGCCATGGCCAGCTGATCCGGACATGATGTCTCCTTAAAGCCGCATTTGACGCCGGAGACTCTCTCGATGACGTCCTCTGCCTTCTGGCCGATGACCAGCTGGGTGATGCCCTGGAGATTGCCGCTGCAGCCGCCCTTGAAGGCTACGTGGCGGATGATGTGATCGTCGTCCAGCTCGATCTCGATTTCTGATGAACAGGTTCCCTTTGTCTTGTAGATCATATACGCTCCATTCTGCAGGCGCTCTCACAGGAGGGATCGCAGTCCGGTTTTCGTCTGCTGTGCGATCTCCGGATCCCTGCTGCCTGTGAGGCCTGCCGTGTACACTGTATTTTTTATCTGGTTCCGCCCAGGTTCAGCAATATCCCGCCGATCACGATCAGCGCGATACCCAGAATGCCCGGAACGCTGATCTTTTCCCCGAAGAAGAGGACAGAGATCAGAGTAGTCGCCACAATGCCGACGCCGCACCAGATGGCATAAGATAGATTCAAATCTAATTTTACCATGGCTTTTCCAAATGCCAAGTAGCACAGCACATAAAAAACAACGCAGGCGATGGTGGGATACAGCCTGGTGAAGCCGTTGGAATACTTTAAAAAGGATGTGGCGATGATTTCAAACACGATAGCAATGACCAGCAGTACGTACTGCATTTTTACCTCCATGCCGCTGTTTTACAGCGGCAGCGCGAAGGGAATTTCGCGAAGGCGAATTCCCTGATGCGATTTCGAATTGATGCCGTTTACGGTATCCCTTACATCTTTCCGTTCATGGAAAGAGCGATCCGCTTCTTGGCCTGGTCCACACTGACTACGGTGACATCCACCACGTCTCCCACATGGACCACTTCCAGCGGGCTCTTTATGAAGCGGTCGGAGAGTCTGGAAATATGCACCAGACCGTCCTGGTGCACGCCGATATCCACAAAGGCGCCGAAATCCACGATATTGCGCACCGTGCCCTTCAGCTTCATGCCAGGGGTCAGATCCTCCATGGCCAGCACATCGCTGCGCAGGATGGGCGCCGGCATGTCCTCTCTGGGATCTCTGGCGGGCTTTTCCAATTCCTTCAGGATGTCTTCCAGGGTGATCTCACCGATGCCCAGGCTCTCAGCGGTCTGCTTTTTATTTTTAACGAGTTTACCCACGCCCCGAAGCGCGGCTGTATCGTCCATGGAAATCTGCAGCTCTTTAAGGAGCTTTTCCACGGCCGGATAGGATTCCGGGTGGACGCTGGTGGCATCCAGGGGATTCTTGCCGCCGCTTATCCGCAGGAAGCCTGCGCACTGTTCAAAGGCCTTCGGCCCGAGCTTCGGCACCTTTTTGAGCTGGGCGCGGCTGGTAAAGCGTCCGTTTTCCTCCCGGTAGGAGACGATATTTTTAGCCAGCGTCTGGGAAATGCCGGAAATATAGGACAGCAAGGAGAAGGAAGCGGTATTTAAGTCTACGCCCACTCTGTTTACACAGTCCTCTACCACGCCGCCCAGGGCCTCGTCCAGCTTTTTCTGGTTCATGTCATGCTGGTACTGTCCCACGCCGATGGACTTGGGATCGATCTTTACCAGCTCCGCCAGTGGATCCTGCAGCCGTCTGGCGATGGAGGCCGCACTGCGCTGTCCCACATCAAAAGTGGGGAACTCCTCGGTGGCCAGCTTGCTGGCACTGTAGACAGAGGCTCCCGCCTCATTGACGATCACATACTGCAGGGGCTGCTTTAACTCATGGAACAGCTCCACGATGATCTGCTCGGACTCCCGGGAAGCCGTGCCGTTGCCCACGCTGAAGATGGTGATGTGGTACTTCTCGATCAGCTTCTTTAATTCGGCCTTGGCCTCTGCCACCTTATTCTGGGGTGCGGTGGGATAGATCACCTTGGTATCCAGCACCTTGCCGGTGGGATCCACCACGGCCAGCTTGCAGCCGGTGCGGAAGGCGGGATCCCATCCCAGCACCGTCTTTCCCGCGATAGGGGGCTGCATCAGCAGCTGCTCCAGATTCTTGCGAAAGACCAGGATGGCGCCGTCCTCTGCATTTTCCGTCAGCTGGCTGCGGATCTCCCGCTCGATGGACGGGGCGATGAGTCGGTCATAGCTGTCCGCTGCGACCTCCCGGAGAATGGGCGCCGTGAATTCGTTTTCCTTCACATGGAAGCCGCTGCCGCCGGTGATCTCTCTGCGGATCACCTGACTCTCCAGCCATTTGAGGATCTCCTCCCTGGGGGCATTGATCTTTACGGTGAGGCATTTCTCATCCTCGCCCCGGTTGATGGCCAGGATCCGGTAGCCGGGGATCTTTGCCACCTGCTCCTCAAAGTCAAAGTACATCTCATAGACTTTGCGGCGCTCTGCGGTCTTTGCCTCCGCTGCCTTGGCTGCCGCCTTAGATGCGGGCTTCTTTGCTTTTCCGGCGGCCTCGTCGATTTCTTCTGCCTGCGCCGCCTTATTCTGCTCTTTACTTTCCAGCGCCGCCTTGGTTTCCTTTGTGGCGGCCGTGGTGATCAGACCCTGCTTCCAGGTCATTTCTCTGATCTCGGTGCGGTAGGCTGCCTCATCGGAGATCTGCTCTGCCAGAATATCCTTCGCGCCGGCCAGAGCATCCTCCGGGCTCTCCACGCCCTTTTCCGCATCCACGTAGGCGGCGGCTGCCTCCAGGATCGGCGCCTTCGCATGCTGCTCCATGATCAGGTCCGCCAGGCCCTGCAGGCCCTTTTCTCTGGCAATGCCGGCTCTGGTCCGGCGCTTCTGCTTGTAAGGGCGATAGAGATCCTCCACCGCCACCAGTGTCTGTGCTGCCTCGATCTGGCTGCGCAGCTCGGCCGTGAGCTTTCCCTGTTCCTCGATGCTCGCCAGCACGGAGTCCTTCTTTTCCTCCAGTCCCCGCAGGTAGTTAAGTCTCTCCGATAAGGTACGCAGCTGCTCATCATTTAAAGAGCCGGTGGCTTCCTTTCGGTATCTGGCAATAAAGGGGATGGTATTTCCCTCGTCGATGAGCTTCACGGCGGCTTCCACCTGGGAATGCTTAACGCCCAGCTCCTGTGTGATTACTTTTATTATATCCATGCTTACTTTTCTCCGATATGGTTGTGCAACTCAAAAGAACGCCCTTCGGCGTTCTTTTGCTGTTTTTTTGATCAATGTTCAAACTGTGCATTGTACAGTCTGCTGTAGAATCCGCCCTTGGCCAGCAGCTCGTCATGGCTGCCCTGCTCCATGATGTGGCCTTCGTTCATGACGATGATCACATCCGCATTGCGGATGGTGGAAAGGCGGTGCGCCACGATAAAGCTCGTCCTGCCCTGCATCATCTTATTAAAGGCCTCCTGGATCTGCAGCTCCGTGCGGGTGTCGATGCTGGAGGTAGCCTCATCCAGGATCAGCATGGGCGGCAGGCAGAGCATGACTCTGGTGATGCACAGCAGCTGCTTCTGTCCCTGGCTGACGCTGTCGTCATTTAATACGGTATCGAAGCCCTGGGGCAGACGGCGTATGAATTCGTAGCTGTGGGCTTCCTTTGCCGCCTGCAGGATCTCCTCCTCGGTGGCATCGGGCTTGCCGATGGTGATATTCTCCCGGACCGTGGCATTTTTCAGCCAGGTCTCCTGCAGCACCATGCCGTAATTGGCCCGCAGGGAATGTCTCGTCACATCGTAGATATTGGTGCCGTCTACCCGGATCTGTCCGCTGTCCGCATCATAGAAGCGCATGAGCAGGTTGATCAGGGTGGTCTTGCCGCAGCCGGTAGGACCTACGATGGCGATGCGCATGCCGGGCTTTGCCTCGATGGAGAAATCCTCGATGAGCTTCCGGCTCTTGTCATAGCTGAAATAAACATGCTCGATGGAAACGTCGCCCTCTGCCGCCGGCAGCTCGCCCGGGGCATCCGGTGTCTGGGGCTCTTCCTCGATGAGCTCGAATACACGGGCTGCGCAGGCCAGTGCGTTCTGCAGCTCGGTGATGACGCTGCTGATGTCATTAAAGGGCTTAGTATACTGATTGGCGTAGCTGAGGAGTACGCTCAATCCGCCTACCGTCAGGCCGCCGCCGATGACGAATAGCGCACCCACCAGGGCCACAGCCGCATAGATCAGGCTGTTGACACAGCGGGTGGCCGGATTGGTGATGCTGCTGTAAAAGACTGCCCGGAGGCTGTACTTTTCCAGGTCCTGGTTGATGGCGGCAAAGCGCTCTCTGGCTCTTTCCTCATAGCCGAAGGCCTTCACGACCTTCTGGTTGCCTACCATCTCCTCGGTCAGGGCCGTCTGCTTTCCTCTGGTCTCACTCTGTACCTTGAACATGCTGTAGGTGCGGTTGGCAATGAACTTGGCCACCATAAAGCTGATGGGGGTCAGCACCACCACCAGCAGGGTGATCGGGATGCTCTTGGAGAGCATGAATACCAGCGTAGCCACGATGGTCACTACGCCGGTGAAGAGCTGCGTAAAGCCCATGAGCAGACCGTCGCTGAACTGGTCTACATCGGCGATGACGCGGCTTACGATATCGCCGGTGCTGTGGGCATCCAGGTAGGAGAGAGGCAGGATCTGCATTCTCCGGAAGGCCTTCGCCCGGATGTCCCGGACGATGTGGTAGGTGATCCGGTTATTGACCGTATTCATCACCCACTGCATCACCGCCGTCAGGATCACCAGCACCGCGATGCGTCTCATGTAAGAAGAGATCAGTACAAAATCCACCTGTCCTGCCGCTATGATGCCGTCGATGGCATCGCCGAAGAGGATGGGCACATACAGGGTCAGGATCACCGTGGCCGCTGCCAGCACCACGGAGATAAAGAGCAGGATCTTGTAGTTGCCGATATATTTCATGACCTTCTGCAGCGTCTGCATGCTGCCGGCTCTGTCTGTCTTTTTATTCGCTTTCATCAGCCCTGCACCGCCTTTCCCTGTGCCGGTCTCTCATCCGGATACTGTGAATAGTAGATTTCCTGATAAATGCCGCAGCTCTTTAAAAGCTCCTCGTGGGTGCCGCTGCCTGCCAGATGGCCGTCATCCAGCACCAGGATCAGGTCTGCATAGCGGATGCTGGAAGTACGCTGTGAGACGATAAAGACAGTGGTCTCTCCCTCCATCTCCCGGATTGCCCGGCGAAGGGCTGCATCCGTGGCAAAGTCAAGGGCACTCGCGGAGTCATCCAGGATCAGGATCTCCGGCTTTTTCACCAGTGCTCTGGCGATGGTCAGACGCTGGCGCTGACCGCCGGAGAGGTTGCGTCCGTTCTGCTCCAGCGCAAAGTCAAGCTGTCCTTCCTTGCCCTCTACCACTTCTTTGGCCTGGGCTACGGTCAGTGCCTGCCAGATCTCCTCATCGGTGGCCCGCTCATTGCCCCACTTCATGTTATCCCGGATGGTTCCCTCGAAAAGCACGGCCTTCTGGGGCACCACGCCGATCCTTGCGATCAGCTCTCCCACTGCATATTCCTTTACATTTCTGCCCTCTGCTTCCACGGATCCCTCTTCCGGATCATAGAAGCGGGGGATCAGGTTCACCAGGCTGGACTTACCGCTGCCGGTACCGCCGATGACGCCGATGGTCTGTCCTCTCTTCGCCTGGAAGCTGATGTCTGTCAGGGAAGGGGCACCTGCGCCCGCATAGGTAAAGGTGACATCCTTGAAGGCGACGGCGATGTCTCCGCTGTTTTCCTTATTCGCAGCGGATGCCTTTCCATCCTCTGCTGCCGGATAGCTCATGCCGGGCTCTACGTCCAGGATCTTTTCCACACGGCCGGCGCAGGCCAGGGCCTTGGTGATGGAGATGATGAGGTTAGCCAGCTTTACCAGCTCTACCAGGATCTGGGCCATGTAATTGTACAGGGCCACCACCTGACCCTGGGTCAGGTTCCCCATATCCACCTGCAGGGCACCCTGCTGGATCAGGGCGATGGTAGCCAGGTTGATGATGATATAGGTCACAGGATTCATCAGGGCGGAGAAGCGTCCCACGAATTTCTGCATGGAGGTCAGTGCCTCGTTTTTCTCATCGAAGGAGGTGATCTCGCTCTGCTCCTTATTGAAGGCTCTGATCACGCGGACACCGGTGAGGTTCTCTCTGGTGGAACCCAGTACCCGGTCCAGTCCCGCCTGTACCTTTTTAAACAGGGGAATGCTGATGAGCATGATGCCGAAGACCACCACACACAGCAGCGGAATGGCCACGACAAAGACCAGCGCGCACTTCACGTCGATGGTAAAGGCCATGATCATGGCGCCGAAGACGATGAAGGGGCTGCGAAGCAGAAGGCGCAGCGTCAGGTTCAGACCGTTCTGGACCTGGTTGATATCGCTGGTCATTCTGGTGATCAGGGTATTGGTGCCCAGGGTATCCAGCTCCGCAAAGGAGAGCTTTTCGATGTGGTCAAAGAGCGCCTGGCGCAGTCTGGCCGCAAAGCCTACGCTCGCCTTGGCCGCAAAGTACTGAGCGGTGATGCTGCAGGTCAGGCCGATGGCTGCCAGCAGGATCAGAAGGCCGCAGTGCTGATAGATGTAGCCCTTGTTGTTTCCGGCGATTCCCTTGTCGATGATGGCTGCCACCACCAGCGGCACGAACAGGTCAAAGAGTGCTTCCAGCATCTTAAACAAGGGTGCCAGAACGCTTTCCTTCCTGAAATCGTGCAGATAAACAGTTAACTTGCTTTTCATGTCTTGTCCCCACTTTTGTATTTTGTCAGATGAACGTAATTTCTATATAGGCATACGGATGCCATCCCGGCTGCTTTACTGCCCTGCCTTATTGCCCTGCTTTTCCTTCATGCGGTTTAACTCCGGCCAGACGGTGGCGAGCATGGTGATGAAGCAGGCCAGGCCGCCGATGACATTGGAGATGGGCTCGGCCATAAAGACGCCGTCCGTACCCATGCCGAAGGCATAGGGCAGCAGGAAGGTCAGCGGCACCACCAGGATGGCCTTTCGCAGAAGGCTGAAGAAGATGGCGTGATTTTTCTTGTTCAATGCCTTAAAGACCGTCTGTCCCGCATACTGCAGGGACTGGAAGATAAAGGCATAGAAATAGATATGCAGCGCCGGTGCCGCCGCAGTGACCAGTGCCTCATCCTGGGTGAAGATCCGGATGAACATGGGCGCATTCCACATGATCAGTCCCCAGATCAGGGCGGTATAGGGAACGGTCAGGGTCATCATAAAGCAGATTGCCTTCTTGACGCTCTCCGGTCTGCCGGCTCCATAGTAGTAGCTGATGGAGGGCGAGGAGCCTTCGGTGATGGCCTGGGCCGGCGTATCCAGGATCTGGCGCACGGAATTCACCGTGGTCATGACGGATACGTAGAGGGTGCCGCCGCAGCGCAGCAGCACGTGGTTGCAGGAAAGGGAAACCAGCGCATTGGTGACCTGCATGATAAAGGGCGAAAGACCCAGGCTGATGATCTCTCCCGCCCAGGGCAGTGCAGGTTTCAGATCAATGCGGAATTCATTGCGCCCGCTCCAGAGAAACCAGCACACAAAGAGCATGGATAATAGCTGCGAGATCACCGTCGCCACTGCTGCGCCCTGCACGCCCATGCCCAGGATGAAGATAAAGACGGGATCCAGCACCAGATTGGCCACCGCGCCCAGAAGCACGGTGCACATACCCAGAGAGGAATAGCCCTCTGCGTTGATATAGGGGTTGATGCCGGTGCTGACCATGGAAAAGACGGTGCCCAGCACATAGATCTGCAGATAGGGCAGCGCGTAGGTCATCTCTTCCTTCGAGGCGCCAAAGACCGACAGGGTGGGCGCCGCCAGCACTTCAAAGAATACCAGCAGCAGGATGCCCGTCAGCACCAGCAGCTTAAAGGCAGTACTCAGGATCTGCCTGGCCTTTTCCCGGTTGCCTCTTCCCAGCTCGATGGAAAAAAGCGGGGAGCCGCCCATGCCGAACATGTTGGTAAAGCCGGTGATCAGGATGATCACGGGAAAGCAAAGTCCCACCGCGCCCAGCGCCTCTGTGCCCACTTCGGGGATACGGCCGATGTAAATCCGATCCACGATATTGTATAAAAGACTCAATACCTGGGCGATCAGCATGGGAAACGCTGTGGACAGGATATTCTGTACGATTTTTCCGTTTCCGAATTCTACTTTTTTCATATAGCCTGTCTCCCTGCAGCCTTCTGCCATATCCTGTGTTTATCCCAGACAGAATAGCAGCAGGCAGGTCCTTCGGCTTTTTCTCTTTTGTCTTCACAAGGATTTCTCCCTGTCCATTCGGCAACTGTTTGCACCGTTGCGCAGAAGCCCTGTGATCTCCTACTTCAGCACGTCCCTAAAAACCCGCAGGGCATTGCCGGAGAAGACTTTTTCGATCTCACTAGCTTTAAAGCCGCGGCGCTCCATAGCCTGGGCCAGCAGGGGAAGTCTGTCTGCGCCGGTCAATTCGCAGGGCTCCTCAAAGCCGTCAAAGTCGCTGCCCAGGGCCACTGCCTCTATGCCCGCCAGATTGCGGATATACGCCATGTGCTCTGCCATTCTGTCAACACGTGCTATTGTAGCACCTTCTTCCAGAAAATCCACCAGGTAATTGATGCCGATGACGCCGCCCTTTTCGCCGATGCGGCGCAGGTTTTCATCGGTCAGATTCCGCAGGTGGTGGCAGAGTGCTCTGGCATTGGAGTGGCTGGCGATCACCGGCCCCTTCGTCATATCCAGCACATCCCGGATGCCGGCGTCATTTAAATGGGACAGATCGATGATCACGCCCAGGCGCTCCATCTCCTCCACAAAACAGCGGCCCGTATCCGTCAGGCCGTGGACCGTATCCGGGATAGGACGCACCCCCGGGGCGAATTCCGGATTGGGATAGCCCAGCTCATTGGGGAAATTCCAGGTCAGGGTGGACATTCTCACGCCTTTTTCATAGAGGGTGTAGAGATTTTCCATTTTCCCCTCATAGACAGCACCCTCCTCCACGGTCATCATGGCAGAGAGGATGCCTGCCTTTGCATTTTCCTCTATTTCCCGGGCGCTCGTCACCTTCCGGATCTGCGCCGGATATTTTCCGATCTCCTGTCTCCAGAAGTCGGACAGGCGGTCCACATGGTCAAAGGGCTCCTCCCCATGCTCCCGCAGGGTCCCTAGATTGGTAAAAAGAGAAAAGCACTGACACCAATATCCCCCGGCTTTCATCTTTTCCAGATCGATCATCCCGGAACGAGAAAGAAGGGAAATTTCTTTCCCTTCTTCCTTCTCAGCATACATATTGGGGATGGTGTCACAGTGCAGGTCAATGACTGCATACATGTGTCTTGCTCCTCCTTATTTCTTCAGATCGGCGTTGCGGTCAGCCTGTTCGTCTCCCAGCTTATCAAGCAGCGCGATCTTGGTATCGTAGAGCTTGCGGGACAGATCCACATGGACCTCGTGGGGATTTACCAGACGCTTGGACTCATCCCACAGCGTCTCCTGCTCCTGCAGGCAGTAGTCACGGATCTCCATGGTCTTTGCGGAGGTGTAGCAGCACTCGCCGTTTTTAAACAGCGGCACCATGAGCTCGCGCAGAGAGTACTCGCCGGGGTTGAGTCTGGTCTTTTTCCACGGCTCGTAGGGATCAAAGAGGAGCAGGGACTGATCCTCTGTAAAGACTTCGTCCTCCAGGCAGATCAGATCCGCCTTGATCTTGTGGGCCGGCTCCTCGTATACACGGTAGATCTTTTTATTGCCGGGGTTAGTGATCTTTTCCGAATTCTCGGAGAGTTTGATCTTGGGGATGAATTCCCCGTCATCGCCCATGACGGCTGCCAGCTTGTAGACGCCGCCGAAGGCCGGATTGTCCTTGGAGGTGATCAGGTTCGTGCCTACGCCCCAGGAGGTGATGGCCGCGCCCTGGGTCTTTAGGGAATCGATCAGGTACTCATCCAGATCGTTGGAAGCGGAAATAACGGCATCCTCAAAGCCCGCCTCATCCAGCATCTTTCTGGCCTTCTTGGAAAGATAAGCCAGGTCGCCGGAATCCAGGCGAATGCCGTAGCCCTTTTTCAGCTCTACGCCCTTATCCTTCATGTACTGGAAGGTGCGGATGGCGTTGGGCACGCCGGAGCGCAGGGTATCATAGGTATCCACCAGCAGGATGCAGGCATTGGGATACAGGTCCGCATAGGTCTTAAAGGCCGTCAGCTCATCGTCAAAGCTCATGATCCAGCTGTGAGCGTGCGTGCCCTTTACCGGCACGTCAAAGAGCTCGCCGCAGAGCACGTTGGAGGTGCCCACGCAGCCGGCGATCACGGCCGCTCTGGCGCCGTAGGTACCCGCATCCGGTCCCTGCGCGCGGCGCAGGCCGAACTCCATGATGCCGTCTCCTCTGGCCGCATAGCAGATCCGGGCCGCCTTGGTGGCGATCAGGCTCTGGTGATTGATGATATTCAGGATGGCCGTCTCTACCAGCTGGGCCTCCATGATGGGCGCCACGATCTTTACCAGAGGCTCTCTGGGGAAGATCAGAGATCCCTCCGGGATCGCATAGACATCTCCGGTAAAGTGGAAATTGGCCAGATAATCCAGGAAATCCCGGTCAAAGATCCCCAGTCCTGCCAGGTAATCGATGTCCTGTCCGGAAAAATGCAGCTCTTTGATATACTGGATGAGCTGCTCCACGCCGCACATGATGGAGTAGCCGCCGCCGCAGGGATTATTCCGGAAAAAGGCATCAAAGACCACGGTCTTGTTCTGGTCCTTGTGCTTGAAATAGCCCTGCATCATGGTCAGCTCATAGAGATCCGTGAGCAGCGTCAGGTTTTGTCTGTCCATAGTTGGTTGTGCTCCTTTCAGGGTAAACAGCCCGGCAGCCATCACAGCTGCGGCTGTTGTCAGCCATCTGCGCGCTTTCCCGGCAGGTGTCTTGACACCTATCTGATCACCTTTCGCAGATTTTCCCTATCATAGCACATTTTCCCTGAAAGTGCGAGGCTACTTTCTCACCGGCAGCAGCACCGTGATCTCCGTGCCCTTCCCCACTTCGCTCTTTAAATGGATCGTGCCGCCGCTCTGGGCCACGATATGTTTGACGATGGCGAGGCCTAGGCCGGTGCCGCCGGTCTGCTTGCTGCGGCTCTTATCCACCCGGTAGAAGCGCTCGAAGATCCTGCCCTGGTGCTCCGGCGGGATGCCGATGCCTGTATCGCGCACCACCAGTCTGGCCATGTTCTTTCCCTTTTCCTGGCAGGTGTCCACGCTGACTTTTACATTGCCGCCGCGGACATTGTAGCGGATGGCATTGTCGCACAGATTATAGAGCAGCTCTTCCATCTGCTGCCGGTAGGCCTTTAGGAGCACGGTTTTGTCCGGTTCCTCCGAAGGCAGCAGCGTGATCTCCACCTCGTAGTTCCGGGCATTTAATTCCAGATTTCCCACGCAGTTGGCCGCCAGCTCCCGCAGATCCACCAGCTCTTCCCGGTCTTCCTCCGCGGCTCCCATGTCGAGCTCGGAGAGGCGGATGATGTCATTGATCAGCTTCAACAGCCGGTCCGCATTGTGGTGGATCTCCTGGCCGAAGCGCAGGGTATCCTTTTCCGTGGCGATGCCGCTCTCGATCAGCTCTGCATAGCCGGAGATCGCCGTCAGGGGGGTCTTTAACTCATGGGAGACATTGGCAGTAAATTCCTGGCGCATATTGGCGGCCGCCAGCACCTCCTTGTGCTGATTGGTAATGGTCTCCAGCAGGGGCTGCAGCTCCGGGTAGATATCCGGTACATTTTTGCGAAGGGGATCCTTTGCCATCTCCTGGATCGGCGCCAGCACCCGCTTCGTCAGGGTCAATGCCAGCATGGAGGCCATCACCAGCAGCACCGCAATGACCACAATCCCCAGGGGCAGCATATCTCCCAGGGCATCCCAGATCCCGGTGGTGGTCAGCGCCGTCCGCAGCACCCTGCCGTCGGAAAGACGCAGGGCATAATAGCAGGTGGAGACGCCGATGGTAGAAGAATACCTCGTCCCCTCGCCGCTGCCGTCCTCATTGCTCATAGCCGCCTGCACTTCCGGCCTCTCGCTGTGATTTTCCATCTCTGCTGCCTCGGCCATATTGTCATAGAGCACCGTGCCGTCCGCGGAGATCAGCGTCACCCGGAGTTTTTCCTTCTCCGGCACTTGCTTTTCACCGGCTTCCCAGTTTTCCACAAAGGCCGCAAGGCTCTCCGGATCCTGCGCGCCCTCCTCGGCGGCCAGCAGTCTGGTCATCTGCCCCAAGGTATTCATGGTCTGGTTTAATTCCACCCGCCAGAAGAAACATACGGTCAAAAAAAGGGTCAGACCGATAGAAAGCACGGCGACCCCAATTAAATACTCATTGATCTTTTTTCTCATGGATCTACTATATACCCCACATTGCGGAGGGTGCGGATGCGCTCTCCTTCTTCTCCCAGTTTCCTGCGCAGCGTTCGGATGTGCATGTCCAGTGTCCTGGACTCGCCCTCAAAGTCCGTACCCCAGACCTCGTTGAGGATCTCTTCTCTGGAAACCGCCTTTCCCACATTGCGCAAAAGCAGCCGCAGCAGGCTGTATTCCTTAAATGTCAGCTCCACGGCGGAACCGGCTACCATCACTTTGTGCCGCTCATCGTCCATGGCGATGCGTCCGGCCTGGAGAAGCTCTGCGCCCTTTGTGGGCGCCGTGCGCCGCAGCAGCGCCTTTACTCTGGAAATGAGCTCCATCACACCGAAAGGCTTTGTGAGATAGTCGTCCGCTCCCAGATCCAGCCCCCGCACCTTGTCGATCTCGGCAGTCTTGGCTGTCACCATCAGGACCGGTACATTGGCTGTCCGCTTCTCGGCCCGGAGCTTCTGGACGATCTCATAGCCATCCGCATCCGGCAGCATAATATCTAAAAGCACCAGGTCCGGCAGCTCCTTCTCCACCGCCCCGTAGAATTCCCGGGCATTCGCATATGTCTGCACGGTGAAGGAGGATGCTGTCAGCGCATACATCTCAATTTCACTGATATTCTGATCATCCTCCAGGATATAAATCAGTGCCATCATTACCTCCATGCCGCTGCGCTGCAGCGGCAGTCTGAGAAGGACTACT
>CAVKQI010000021.1:19017-26100 GCA_963658405.1 bacterium
TTGTCCTTCTCTTTATCTTTCTCTTTGTCTTTCTTTTTCTTCTTGGGACCGGTGAGGGCTGATACCGGCACCGGCTCCATGACCTTGCCGTTTGCCTGCGCTACGGTAGGCATCTCCTCTATGTCGCCCTTCTTCATATGAGGCAGCTGGTACTTCTCTTCGAAGCGCGCCACCTGTGCATGGAACTGCGGGTTATCCGTATCCTTCATCAGTTCCAGGTACTCGTGGGTATCAAAGCCGTCCTCATTGACCTGCAGGAGACATACGGCGATGTTGGAGCAGTGGTCGGCCACACGCTCGTAGCAGGTGGTGATATCTGACAGGGTCAGGCCTAATTCGATGGTGCACTTGCCCTTGCGGAGTCTGCGGATATGGCGGCGCTTGATCTCCATATTCAGGCCGTCGATGACCTCTTCGAGAGGCTCCACCGTCTGGGCCAGTTCCAGATCATCATTCTGGAAGACCAGTACGGCGGTATTCATGATGTTCTTGACGGCAGCGCTGTAAACTTCCAGCTCTTCCTGGGCCTTCGCGGAGAATTTCTGGTCCTTATCGGACATCTCCCGGGCATATTCCATGATATTGACCGCATGGTCGCTGATCCGCTCGAAGTCGCCGATGCAGTGGAGCAGGGTGGACAGGATGTGGCTGTCCTTGGTGCTCAGATTGCGGCTGCTAAGCTTCACCAGATAGGTGCCCAGCTGATCCTCGTAGGCATCGACCAGATTTTCCAGCTTTTCTACGCGCTTGGCGCGCTCCGGATTGTACTCCTCTACCAGCTCCATGGCGATGTAAAGTGCTTCCTTTGCATACTGGGCCATGTCGCAGGCTGCGGTCTTACACTGTTCCAGTGCGAAATGCGGGGAGTTCAGGAAACGCTCGTCCAGGATCTGGATATTCTTCTGGGCTGCGCTGTCCTCGGACTCTTCCTTGGTGATGGGCAGGGTCTTCATGGCCAGCTTCACCAGGATCTCGGAAACCGGCAGCATGATCATCACGGCTGCCAGGTTGAATACGCTGTGGATCACGGCGATGATGAAAGGATTCGCCGTCTGGGTCATAAACGGGAAATGCACGATGGCGTTCACCGTATAAAACAGGATCATGAAGAAGGTGGTCTTGATGATGCAGAAATACAGATGCATCAGGGCCGCCCGCTTTGCATTGCGGCTTGCGCCCACGGAAGAGAGCATGGCCGTAATGGCTGTACCGATATTCTCACCCATCAGGATCGGGATGGCAGAGCCGATGGTCAGCGTGCCGCTCATGGAAATCGCCTGCAGGATACCGATAGAGGCAGAGGAACTCTGGATAATGGCCGTCAGGATCAGACCTGCCAGCATACCCAGGATCGGATTGGAGAACATGGTCAGGACGCTGGTAAACCGCTCATTGCCGGAGAGAGGCTCCACCGCAGAGGACATGGCCTCCATACCGAACATCAGCACGGCAAAGCCGATGAGGATCGTGCCGATATCTCTCTTCTTTTCGCTCTTGGCACCCATGATCATGATGATGCCGATGATGCCGAAGATCGGGGAGAAGTTGGCGGGCTTTAAGAGCTGCAGAAATACATTGCTGCTCTGGATGCCTGTCAGACTCAGCAGCCAGGAGGTGACCGTGGTACCTACGTTGGCACCCAGGATGACACCTACGGCCTGGGACAGCTTCATAATGCCGGAGTTTACCAGACCTACTACCATGACGGTGGTGGCGGATGAAGACTGGATCACCGCTGTCACGCCGCAGCCCAGCAGGGCTGCCTTCCATTTATTGGATGTCAGAGATTCCAGGATCTCCTCCAGCCGTCCGCCGGAGACTCTCTTTAATCCATCGCCAAGGACCTGCATTCCATATAAGAACAGCGCAAGTCCTCCTACCATTGACAATATTCCGAAAATATCCATTTCATCCTCCACCACTGGCTTTCCTAAGCCATTAACTCCCAAGGTATCATTTTCATTTTACATGAGAGGGGGTGGAGGTGCAACTGTGTATGTAAATATTCTGACTATTTGGGAATGTGGTGAAAAATGATGAATGGTATGGTGTAACCCGGACGCCGGACGAGGGGGCGGGTCCTGTCGGCGATGTCCGCTTGGGGACGCCTCTCGGCTCCCTCGTCCGGCCGGCATCCGGGAAACTAAAAATCTTGACACCAGATGATCCTGTTTCTATTTATTTTCTTCATATTTCAGCTTCTTCTCATGCTCACCGGTCATGGCAAATTCTACCCATTCCGCTACATTGGTAGCATGATCGCCGATGCGCTCAAAGTACTTGGCCACCATCAGGATGTCCAGCAGCACCATGCCTTTTTCCGGATATTTGGCTGCCAGTGCGGCGATGTCGGCTCTGGTCTTGTCAAAGAGTGCGTCTACGGTATCGTCGGAGGCGATGACCTCTCTGGCCTTTTCGAGGTCTCTGTCCACGAAGGAATCCACAGCCTCGGTGACCATGCGCATGGTGGCTTCTGCCATCTCGCCAAGGGCCACGGCGGACTTGATCTCTCCGGCATTTTCATGCTCTAAATACTTGGCGATGTCTGCGATATCCGCACACTGGTCACCGATCCTCTCCATATCAGAGATCATCTTCAGGGCGGCGGAGACCAGGCGCAGATCGCTGGCCACAGGCTGCTGCTTTAACAGGAGCTTGAGACACAGTGACTCGATGGTCTTTTCCATCTCATCGATCTCTGCATCGGTGTGGTATACATTGGTGAGGATGGTCTGGAGTTTTTCCCTGTTTTCCCCGTTATCGGCGGAGAGTGCCAGCATGACCCGGCTGATGCACTCTTCGCACAGAGACCCCATCTGGGTCAGCTGCTCATTTAATTTCTGGAGTTCTTCATTATATTTGTCGCGCATATTTACCTCTTTATGCCGCAGCCTGCTGCGGCTACGTGAGGAGAATCTCGCGAAGGCGGATTCTCCGACAGGATTGCGATCGGATGACGGTTTCGTCATCCGTTAAGCTGTAAATAAAGCTATGCAGCATCAGCCGAAACGTCCGCTGATATAATCCTCTGTCCGCTTGTCCTTTGGCATGGCGAAGATCTTGTCTGTCTCTCCGAATTCCACCATCTCTCCTAACAGGAAGAAGGCTGTCTTGTCGGAAATACGGGCTGCCTGCTGCATGTTGTGAGTGACGATGATGATGGTATATTTCTTTTTGAGCTCCAGAGCCAGATCTTCGATCTTGGAGGTGGAAATAGGATCCAGGGCGGAAGTGGGCTCGTCCATCAGGATGACTTCCGGCTCCACGGCCAGGGTCCTGGCGATGCAAAGGCGCTGCTGCTGACCGCCGGAAAGTCCCACGGCACTCTTATTCAGGCGATCCTTTAACTCATCCCAGATGGCTGCCTGCCGCAGGCTCCGCTCCACGATCTCATCCAGCTCCGCTTTCTTGCGGATGCCGAAAATGCGGGGACCGTAGGCCACGTTGTCATAGACGCTCTTGGGGAAGGGATTGGGCTGCTGGAATACCATGCCCACCCGGTGGCGCAGGGTGATGGCATCCATCTCTGCGAAAATATCCTTGCCGTCCAGCTTTACGCTGCCGTCGATCTTTACGCCCTCTACCAGGTCGTTCATCCGGTTCAGGGTCTTTAAAAAGGTGGATTTGCCGCATCCGGAAGGTCCGATAAATGCGGTGATCTCGTTTTCCTGGATCTCCATATTGATGCCTTTCAGTGCGTGAAAAGCACCGTAGTGCAGATTCAGGTCACTGATCTCAAATTTTGGAGTCTTTACATTCTGTTCCTGACTCATATGAATAATCTCCATTCCGCAGGCGCCTTTGCCGCGGGCATCGCCGGATCACATAACGGTACTGTGATTTCTGTGATCGGCGATGCGCTGCTCTGCTTTGCCTTGTAATCACGGCTGTCTGCCGCGCCTGCTGCATACTTGCTGCGTAAATAAGCTTCTCTTCACCCTTATTCTGTTCCGAGGCTGCAGAGGATCCTCTGCCCCGGCTGCCGGGTTAGGCTTCCTCGCCGGCATTCTTTTTCTTGATATGCTGGCTGAGCATGTTGGCGCCGATGCTGAAGGCCAGCACCAGGATCATCAGGATGGCGGAGGAGCAGTTGGCCAGCGCCTTGTCCTGTCCGTTGACCTGCAGGTTCCAGATCTGGATGGAAAGGGTCTCGGCCGGCCGCAGTACATTGAAGGGACAGGTGGGGGAGGCCAGATTCCAGTTGCCCCAGCGCAGATCCGTGCCGGATCCGGTGGTATACAGAAGGGCTGCCGCCTCGCCGAAGCCTCTGCCGGCTGCCAGGATGACGCCGGTCATGATCCTGGGAATGCAGGCCGGGATCAGCACATGGATGATGGACTGCCACTTGGTGGCGCCAAGACCCAGGCTGGCCTGGAGGTAACCGGCGGGCAGGCCCTTGATGGCATCCTCTGTGGTGGTGGTGATCAGGGGAAGGGTCAGGATGGAGACGGAGAGCGCGCCTGCCAGCAGGCTCTTTCCCATGCCCATAAAGACCAGGAATACCAGATAGCCGAACAGACCTACCACGATGGAAGGCAGAGACGAAAGGGTCTCGATGCACATCCGGATGAACCGGGTCAGCTTGCCCTGTTTGGCGTACATGGCCAGGTAGATGCCTGCGCCTACGCCTAAGGGTATGGAGACTAACAGGGAAATGAAGACCAGATACAGGGTATTAAAAAGCTGGTTGCCGATGCTGCCCTTTCTGGCGAAGCGGAACATCTCCGGGGTCGCCTGCAGCAGGCCGCCGATGATCACCTTGCCGGCAAAGCCGATGAGCAGGGCAAAGAAGGCAAAGGCGATGGCATAAAAGACACCGGTCATGAGCTTATCGATGCTGCGGGAGCGCTGG
The DNA here is from genome assembly GCA_963658405.1 of bacterium. Taxonomy (GTDB): domain Bacteria; phylum Bacillota; class Clostridia; order Lachnospirales; family Lachnospiraceae; genus CAG-791. The sequence continues at coordinate 23,870 of CAVKQI010000021.1, forward strand.
ATTTTTGCGTTCATGCCTTTTTATCCTCCTTTCCTTTCTGTGCTGTCTCTTTTTCCGGTCTCTGTGCCGACACCAGATGGATCAGGAAGATAAACAGCAGAGAGATCAGGAAAAGCAGCAGGGCCATACTCCACAGAGCGGACTTTAATTCGCCGCCCTCCATCGCATTGCCCATCTGAGCGGCGATCTCGGTGGTCAGGGATTTGGTGGTGGAGAAAATACTGGTAGGCAGCGCCGTGGTCTGTCCGATGACCATAGCCACAGCCAGCGCCTCGCCGAAGGCTCTGGCCAGGCCCATGATGATGCCGGTGATGACACCGGGCGCTGCGGCGGGAATGACGATGCGGTAGATGGTCTGCCATCTGGTGGAGCCAAGGCCGTAGGCTGCCATGCGGCAGTCCTTGGAGACAGCCCGCAGGGCATCCGCCGACACGCTGGTGATGGTGGGGAAGATCATGACCGCCAGCACCATGCCGGCTGCCAGAATGGAATGACCCACCTGTCTGTGAAATACATTTTTTATAAAGGGCACGAGAACGGTCAGACCTACCCAGCCATAGACCACGGAGGGAATGCCCGCAAAGATCTCTACCACCGGTCTGTAGAATTTCTCACCGAACTTCGGAGAGATCTCTGTGATGAAAATAGCGGATCCCAGTGAAAAGGGAGTGGAGATCAGCAGTGCCAGACCGCAGGTGGCCAGAGAGCCCACGATGAAGATCAGGGCACCGGCTGCTCCGCCGCCTGCCGCGCCGTCCACCGGGGACCAGTCCGCACTTCCCAGGAATTCAAACAGGCTGTGTCCGAATACCAGGAAGGTACCTGAGCCTTTGTAAATCAGGAACGCGCCAATGACGATAGTCAGAAAGATCACGAACAGTCCGCAGACTGTCATGAGTTCTCTCCAGAAATATTCCTTGGCGAACATATTCCTTTCTGTTGTTTTTTCCATGAATGATTTCCTCCGCATGGAATGTGGCTTTCTATTTCAGAAACGGGCGGACTCGGCTTTCGCTTCTGTCCGCCCGCTTCCTTACTTGATAGGAGTTATGAAGAATTATTACAGGAGTTATTGAAAGGATTTTCGACAGATCTCTTTTTCTTAGTGCTCCAGGCTGCTCATCTTGGCTGCAACGCCATAGCCCAGCTCCTCGGTGTGGGAGTTGAAATCTGCATCGGACATGATGTAGTCAAGGAATGCCTTGTTGACTTCATCAGGCTCGCCCTTGGTATACATGTGCTCTGCCGTCCATACCGGATAAGTGCCGTTGTAGGTGTTCTCCAGAGTGGGCTCTACACCGTCGATGGCGATGGTGGATACGCCTGTGTCAGAACCGGTCAGGTAGGAAAGTGCTACATAGCCGATCGCGCCCTTGGTATCCTTTACGTTCTGAAGAAGGACACCGGAATCATCGGTTTCCATGGAGGCATTGGATGCTTCCTCATTGCCGTCCAGTGCATACTTCTGGAAGGTTGCACGGGTGCCGGAAGAGGTAGGACGGGTCACCAGAACGATGTCCTCATCGGGGCCGCCCACTTCGCTCCAGTTGGTGGTCTTGCCGGTGAAGATGGAGATCAGCTGCTCCTTGGTCAGATCGGTCACGCCTGCCTCTGCTACATCGGGATTTACGATAGCAGCCATGGTAACGATGCAAACCTGATGGTCTACCAGGTCAGCGGCCTGATCAGCTTCCAGCTTGTCCTCGGCTGCCACATCGGAATCACCGATGGTAACGGTGCCCTCTGCTACCTGCTTTAAGCCCTCGCCGGAACCGCCTGCATCTACGGTGATGGAAACATCGGGATATTTGGAAATGAACAGATCAGCAGCTTCGTCTACCAGAGGCTTTAATGCGGAAGAGCCTGCTGCGGTGATGGTGCCGGTGAGATCTGCAGCTGCCTCGTCGGAAGCTTCTGTGCTCTCCTCTGCTGCAGCATCGGTGGATTCCTCTGCTGCGCTCTCTTCGGTGGCTGCTGCCTCGGTGGAAGCGGTGTCTGTGCTTGCAGAAGAGCTGCCGCAGCCTGCCAGCATAACGCCGGCCATGGTCAATGCCGCTGTCAGAGCGATCATCTTGGATACTACGTTCTTTTTCATAATGTACTCCTTCTGAACCTTTTTTGAAATGAAACTGTCTTCGTTTCGGTACACCCCGATTCTATGCCAACCTCCTTTTTGCTGATAGCACACAAAAGTAAGATGTACGTAAAAAGGAGGTAAAGTGGCTTGCCGG
>CAVKQI010000022.1:0-25802 GCA_963658405.1 bacterium
ATTGCCATCGGGCAATTCCTGGAGATTTGCCTCTTTCTGCTGCCATTTATGGCGGCAATACGTATGTTAATTCTCTTCCTTGTATTCGAAGCCGGTATGGGTGTCGATGGTGAAGTTCAGGTCCTTGTCAAATACGATATGGCCTCTTCTGTGGCTCCAGCAGCCTACATTCACTGCTACGCCGATAGCGGAAGGGTGACGTGCCGTATTCTCGATATTGACACCCATGACAGAATAGTTGCCGCCCATACCCTGGGGCCCAAGGCCGATGGCATTGATGCCGTCTTCCAGGAGCTTTTCCATCTTGGCTGCATTGGCATTGTCATTGTGAGAACCGATGGGGCGCATCAGCGCCTTCTTGGAATTCATGGCTGCGGTCTCCACGGAAGTGCCTACGCCGACACCTACCAGAAGAGGCGGACATGCATTCAGACCATAGCTGGTCATACGATCCAGGACAAACTTGGTCACGCCCTCGTAGCCTTCACCGGGCATCAGCACGGTAGCATTGCCCGGCAGGGTGCAGCCGCCGCCTGCCATATAGGTATAGATCTCACACTGGTCGGAATGAGGCACGATATCCCACCATACGGTAGGGGTACCCTTACCTACGTTCTTGCCGGTATTGTACTCATCAAAAGTCTCCACGGAATTGTGGCGAAGAGGCGTAGCGAAAGTAGCCTGTACCACTGCCTCCTTGAGGAGCGCCTCCAGATCATCGATCAGCGGGAATTTGGTGCCGCACTTTACCCAGAACTGCAGCACACCGGTATCCTGGCAGGAAGGACGATTTAACTCCATAGCCAGCTCCTGATTGCGGAACATGGTATCGTAGATGACCTTCGTCATGGGAGTCTCTTCCTTATCCCGCAGCTCCTGCAGCTTTGCCACCACATCATCGGGGAGCTTCTTTGCTGTATAGCCTACAAACTGTGCCATGATATCGGTCAGTTTCTTTACCTGTGCTTCATTTGACATAATACTTCTCCATTCTGCAGACGCTGCCTGCCAAACTGCTGTGTGGGATCTCCGCACAGTATGTACGGAATATCCTGTTTACTTTTATAGATCTGCTGCCTGCTCCCGCTGCTGTCCCGCGCAGTCCTGAAAGGATCCTGCACGAGACAGCCAATGCCCGGGAAGCGGCTGCTTACTGCCTATGCATAGAAAGGAAAAGCAATGGGCAGAATGATCATGCTGATGATCGTGGCAATGATGATCAGGGGAAGACCCGCCTTCACATAATCATTGAACCGGTATCCGCCGGCGCCCACCACCATGGTGTTGGCAGGCATGCCGATGGGTGTCGCATAGGCGCAGGAACCGCCGATGACACAGGCCATCAATACCGCTCTGGGATCCGCTCCCATGCCCTGGGCAATGGAGAGACAGATCGGCGCCATCAGAGCCGTGGTAGCTGTATTGGACATGAAGTTGGTCATGACACAGCACAGCACGAATACGACGAAGGTGAACAGAACCGGGGAAGGATTGCTTCCCAGCACACCGATCACCGCATCGGCGATCATCTCGCCGGCACCGGTATTTTCCAGGGCTGTAGCCAGGGAAAGCGTGCCGCCGAAGAGGAAGATCGTCTTTAGATCAATGGACTTGAGCGCATTCTTTTCGGAAATAACACCGGTGAGGATCAGAAGGATCGCGCCTACACAGCCGGTGATGCTGAGCTTTACGCCGATCTCCTCCTCGAAGATCATACCGATCAGAGTAGCAATGAGGATCACCAGAGACAGCACCTTTTTCCACTTCGGCACCTTGCTGAAATCCTGCGCCTCGTCGAATACGGAATCGTCGTTGTCGTTGGTTTCGTGATTCGGCAGCAGCTTAAATCCGATGGTGGCATAAAAGATGATGCCCGCAATCAGGATCGGCAGACCCACGATGGCATACTCAAAGAAGCCGAACTTAAGTCCCAGAGGCTCCAAGGCTGACTGGGCGATCATGTTGCCGGGTGCACCGATCAGGGAAAGATTGCCGCCCATGGCTGCCGCAAATACCAGCGGCATCAGCAGCCTGGATCTGCGGAAACCGGACTTGGCAGCGATACCGATCACCACCGGGATCAGCACAGCGGCCGTTCCCGTATTGGATAAGAAACCGCTCATGGCACCCACGATGACCATGATCGCCACGATCAGGCCGCGCTCCGTCTTTGCAAAGCGCGTCACCAGACCGCCGATCTCATTGGCCATGCCCGTCTCAAACAGAGCACCGCCTACGATAAACATGGCGACAAACAGAATCACATTGCTGTTGATAAATCCCGCAAATGCGTCGCTGACACTTAATACCCCCGTCAGTACCAGCCCCACACAGACAATCATCGATGTCAGCCCCAGCGGGATCTTCTCCGTAACAAACATAACTATGGCAAACGCCAGAAAAATCAAAGTAATGACAGCCGGGCTCATAACCCCCTCCTTCATTTGTTGTGATGCGGTTGTGAAGATCTTGTCAAAGACGATACGGCCATATCCCTTGTTCTTGTTAACCCCATCATAAGCCTTGTTCAGTATTATGTACATTCGTTTTAATTGACGTAGCTATAGGTTTTTCCTATACTGAAATTAAATATAAATGTCGGTATGCCACATGCCACAGTACACCGCAGTTTTGCCAATAACGTAATGCCTCGGGGCGGGGCAGAATGGCTCGCATCATCTGCGCGAGTGCCAGTTTTGCTTAGGTCCGCAGCCAAGAGGCGAACCTTAGCAAAACGGCGCGCAGTGCAACTGATGCGAGACATCTGCGCCGCCCTGAGGCATGGACGGGCGGCCAATAAATTCATCAAATTCAGAAAGGACCCCATCCCATGACCCTCACCCAACTCGAATACTTCTGCGCCGTCTGCCGCTATCACAGCATCACCCGCGCGGCCGAAGCCCTCTACGTCTCCCAGCCCACCATCTCCGCCTCCCTCCGGGATCTGGAGAAGGAATTCCACCTGCGCCTCTTTAACCACGGCCGCAACCGCATCCTCCTGACCAAGGACGGCGAAGCCTTTTACCAGAAAGCGGAATACATCCTCCGGCGCACCCAGGAACTCTATACCGACTTCTCCAATATAGAAAAGGACCGACATCCCCTGCGCATCGGCATTCCGCCCATCATCAGCACCGTCTTCTTTCCCCGGGTGACCAACCTCTTCCAGGAACAGTACGACATCCCCGTCCAGCTCCTGGAATACGGCTCCCTCCGGGCCAGGACACAGCTGGATGCAGAGCAGCTCGACATCGCCATGGCGAACCTCGACTTCTATAACCTGGATAAATACAACAGCTACGTCATGATGGAAGACCGATCCGTCTATTGCGTATCCAGGACCCACCGGTATGCAAAGGAACCGGTGATCACCATGGATATGCTGGCCGAAGAGCCCATCATCCTCTTTAACATGGACTCCGTGCACACCCAGACCGTCACCACCAGACTGCGCTCCGCCGGCATCACGCCCCACATCCGCATGTACTGCAGCCAGCTGGTCACCGTGCTCAACTGCGTCCGGGGCGGGGACTGCGGCGCCTTTCTCTACTCCACCATCGGCGTCAATCCCAGAGACTTCGTGATGATCCCCGTCTCCCCGGAGATCACCAACAAATTCGGTCTGATATGGAAAAAGGGTGTCTACATCCCGGATCAGCTGACTCGTTTTATCGAGTTCATGCAGCACTACGATGTGACACCCTATCTACCAAAAAAATAAATTATTCTGCCGCCAGCCCGGCGATCACCCTCACCAGCTCCTCCCCGTCAAAGGGCTTGGAGATATGCGCATCCATCCCGGCCTCCTCTGCCCGGAGACGATCCTCCGAAAAGGCATTGGCGGTCATGGCGATGATGGGCACTGCGGCGGCATCCGCTCTCTCCATATGCCGGATCTGCCGTGTGGCCTCATGGCCGTCCATAATGGGCATCATCACATCCATGAGGATGGCATCGATCTCTCCCGGCGCACTGCCGGCAAAGGCCTCCACCGCCTCCTGCCCGTTCCAGGCCTTCAGCATGACGGCGCCTTCCTTCTCCAGCAGGAACTCTACGATCTCCATATTGATCCCGTTGTCCTCTGCCACCAGGATCTTCATGCCCCGGATGGAGACGTCTGTCTCCTCCTCTTTTCCGGCAACCTCCGTCTCCACCGTCTCATCAATGGCAAAGGGAATCCTTACCCGGAAGGTCGTGCCCTTCCCTTTCTCGCTCTCCACGGTGATGGTACCGCCCATCTTATCCACGATGCTCTTGACGATGGACATGCCCAGTCCCGTTCCCTTGTAGTAGGAACGTGCGCCCTGGTTTTCCTGGCTGAAGGGCTCAAAGATGTGCTTCTGGAACTCCTCGCTCATGCCGATGCCCGTATCGCGGCATATGAAATCCACCTCGGTCCGCTGCCCGTCCAGCGCTCTCTCGCTGCAATTAATATAGATGCTGCCGTTTTCCTTATTGTATTTGACGGCATTGCTGACGATATTCATGATCACCCGCTTATAGTGAAGGGGACTGCCGATCAGTCTGATATGGGGCAGTCTGCAGTTTCCTTCTATGAGCCGGATATTTCGCTTCTGCGCCTGCGGCGCGATGGCATTATACACATCCCTTCCGATCATTGTCAGGTCAAAGGGTACCTCCTCTAAGACCACCTCACCGGACTCTAACTTACTTCTGTCCAGCACCTCATTGACCAGCTCTAGGAGCACGCCGGCGGACTCCCGGATCTTTGCCCTGCACTCTGCCTGCTTTTCCAGATCCTGTGCGAAATGCTCCCCGATATCCAGCATCCCTATGATACCGTTCAGCGGCGTGCGGATATCATGGGACATATTCAGCAGGAACGTGGTCTTGGCCTCATTGGCGGCATCCGCCTCCTTCTTTGCCTCCTCCAGCTCCTGCAGCGCATTCTTTAACGCCTCGTTTTCCCGCAGCACAAAGATCGTCTCCTGCAGCTTATGCGTATTTAAGGCAAACAGGCAGAATACGATACCGTAGACAATGGAAAGTCTCCCCATCCACTCTATATCGTAGATGGTGGAAAGGATCGTGGAAATGATGAGAAAGGCAGCGATCAGCAGCAGGATCGAGGTATTCATCTTTTCTTTCTCATTGTGCTGACGGATCACATACCAGACAAAGATCAGGACATAGAAGATCACGATCCCCATAAAGATGCCGCCAAGCGGGCCCCGGACAAAGATATTCTGGTCATTGAAGGAATAGACCACATCCGTAAAAAAAGGAGATATGCCGCAAATGGCGCAGATAAACACGGGAACAGCCAGCAGTATCCTGGCTCTCCTGCTGTTTTCATGGGACCAGACCAGCCTGATGAACAGGTAGACCATCACCGCCCGCAAAATGTAGGCGGCCGCAGATAAAAGCAGCCGCAGCACCGTAGGCTCACTCCAGGTGCGCGTCACCTTTTCCACGTTAAAGATCACCAGCTCCGCCACCTCACAGTAAAAGATCCGCATGAAGGCCCGCAGATCCTCCTTGTCCAGGATCTTCTCCACGTTCAGAATGAACCAGATAAAGATAAGGCCTACGATCTCCGCAAAGTTATTGCTCAGAAAATCCTCAATTGTCACTACTTCCATGGCTACCTCTTTATATATAGCGCTGCTGTCTGTCGCTTTGCCTGTTATGCTGTCTGTTACACTGTCTGTTACGCTTCTCTTACCCTCTCTGCAGTATGATAAGTTCATCAAAAGAAAAGAACAAAAACCAAGTACCGCCGGGGTGCATGAAATCCGAACAGAATCCGGCACACACATAATATTATAACAAACCAGACTACAAACCTTAAAGGAGGATTTCCCATGACCGCACTTATTATTTTTCTCTCTGTTATCATCTCTCTCGGCATCGCAGCTGTCTTAGGCGGAATCGCCGCAGCAGCCTTCTAGAGACGGCCCGTGATAACAATTTAATATATATGAAAAAGCCTTCCGGCTGCTCTTTCTTCACACCCCTCCAGGAGCAGCCGGAGGGCTTTTTGCTGCATTTTTGTGTGCCTTCGATCGTATATTTCGATAAGTGAAAACCTGGGCCCGGTTCGCAAAGTGCATTCTGATCTTTTCAAAAAAAGAGCGCCGGCTTTCGCTGACGCTCCTTTTTATGCATTATTTCTTATCCTGCTGATCTTTTTTCTTTCTGCCGATCACTGCCACCAACAGCATGACGATGACCGCTGCGCCGATCAGGCAGATCCACAGTATGGCATTGGATGTATCTCCGGTCTTAGGTACCAGGCTTGTCACCATGCCGGTAAGATGCACGTTGGTGAACTGTGCACTCCTTACCTGGCCGGTCTCAATGGTGCCGGTCTCACCGGTCTTTACGACCTTAAAGCCGTCGGCCTTTTCCTCCGTCACTGTGTACTGCAGCCCTGCGGGGATTCCCTCGATCAGTTTGGTCTCGCCATCCTTTAAGGTAAAGGTGGTCTTGCCCTCTGCGTCAAAGATCACGCCCTCGGTTCCGACTGTGCCCACATACGGCACGCCGTTTAAGCTTAATGTGACGGTGAAGGTAAAGCTCTTAGCCTTATCCTCTGCGCTGCCCTTTACTGCCTTGCTCACCTGCAGGCTTCCCACCTCGGTAGTGCCTCCGGGCGGTGTAGTCGATGTAGGCGGTGTCGGTGTCTTGGGGGTGGTAGGCGTCGTAGGTATCGTCGGCGTCGTGGGGTCATTGGGCGGTACCAGATGGCCCTCGTCCGGATCTGTCGGCACGGTAGGCTCTGTCGGTGGTACATACTCGCCGTGGTCCGGTTCCTCGGTATAGGTATTCACGATGATGAACCGGTAACCGTAATCCATTTCCTCTGCGCTGCCTACCACGGTGGTATAGTTCTTCACCGGATCCTCGGTAACGCTGTACTGGATCAGATTGCTCTGCCCCTGTATACCCGCCGTCAGCATAGCTGCGCCGACTCTCAGTCTGCCGCTGTCTTTCTTGAACTTCGGCATGTTTTCATAGACCGTCGTCCACTCCTGGCTCGCCGTCTGGTCTGCGCCCCTTACCTTATCTCCGTCGGCATAGAGCCCGATGGTGACGTGGTCCGGACGCTTGTCCTCGTGGCCTTCGTCCACCCACTTGGTGATGATAACGATCTTAATGGGATTGGAAACCTCTTCCTCGTAGGTATTGGTGATGGTAAAGCCCACGGTCTTATTACCCTCAATGACGGTGGTATAACCGGGTACGCTCACCTCTTCCACCTTGTAGTCGATCTCCTTGCCCTGTGCATCCTTCAGCGGCAGATCCTTTATGGTCTGAGTCCAGTTATTGGACTCGGAAAGCTCTGCGCTTGCCACTACCAGATCGCCGTTCTTCAGATTGACCGTAATGGTCGCAGGCCGTTTCTTGGCCGCATTGTCGTTATCTTCCCACTTCTTGGTGATGGTGATATCGATGTTTTCTTCGTGTCCTCCTTCTTCTCTGTATCGGTTGGTCACATTCATTCCGTCGTAAATGGTGGTATACCACTCTACATAATCTTCTCGTACGGAATATGTGATCTTGTTGCCGTTTGCGTCCTTGGGCGGGCAATCGGTGAAGGAATATCTCCACTCACCTGCCGCCGATGTGGTCGCGGTGATCTCCTTTCCGTTCTTGTCCACTGCCGGCTGTCCATTCTTGTACAGATGCACGGTGATGGTCTCCGGCCGCTTTCCGGCTGCGTTGTCATTGTCATCCCAGGTCTTCTTTCCGGTCACAACGTTCGGCGGAACATCCGGATCTCCCGGCGGTATGTCGATCTTGAACAGAATGTTGATGACGTTCGCCATCAGATGCCAGTCATCCTTCAGCGTATCAAAGCCAAAGTTCTTGAAGTCATCCAGGGTCAGCGTCTTTGCCTTCTCCAGCGCTTTGCCGGCCAGCTTGGACAGATCCGTAATATCTTCCAGATCCTCGATACCCAGGATGGTGTGGATGGCCTTGGTGGGAATACTGATGAATCCTCCGAAAGGACTGAAGGAAACCGGTGAATCAAAGCCGGTAAAGTATTTCACCACCTGACGGATGATCTCGCTGGTCATCTCTGCGCCCTTATACTTAAGAGGCAGTCCATACAGATACTTCGATACTACAAAGCTGTGTCTCCAGTTAACGCTCTCATCTACCTTGGCTACGGCCAGCTCCGGAACAAATCCGGTGATCGCACTGATCAGGTCACTGCCAAAGCCCAGTGAATAGTCCGCGAGGACGCCCAGGAAATTGTTGCCGCCCTTGATGGGATTTACTACCGGGAACTCTACCTTCGCATACTCCGGCAGACTGATGCCTGAAGTATCCAGCCCTGCTATCTTGGACTGATCCAGGGAAGCCATCAGGACGATGACTACCTTGGAAGGCTTCTGGGCACCGTTTAATTCCAGCCAGCGCTTGATGACATCGATCTCCAGGACGGCCTGGTTCTTGATGGTGCAGCTGCTGTCCTCATCCTTGTAGGTGACCTTGTACTTGGTCTGGTGCGCTTCTTCTGTTCCGCGCTGCGGCACATGGTAGCTTACATAGCTGTCATCGCCTGCCTGCACGATCTTACTGTCAGCACCTGCAACGCCCAGCATCTCTTTCATCTTTGCGGTCAGGTCATCGCCCTTTGCGCCCAGTGCATCGCACAGCTCGTCATATCCCTTATCGGCAGCGCTCCGGATGCTCTCCGGCAGGCCGCTCCAATATTCCTTACCACTCTCCTTTATACTTGTGATCCACTTGCCGTAGGTCTGTTTCGTGACGTCTTCGATCTTTGCAACGATCTCATCGAGTGCCGTGTCTTCCTGCATCTCTCTGGCCCGGTAGGTTCCCTCCGGTACCTTCACGTCCATCTTCCAGCCGTCTGCCTTTGTGAGCTCCACGACCTTGACAGTCTTCCAGTTGTCGTCTTCCTTCTTCTGGATGGCCACCCGGATGCTGTCAGGACAATCGTTTCCTAACAGGTCAATGTCCCATTCCTTGGTCACGGTAAAGGTATTGTTTCTGGAATTGGTGACCGTAAAGCCACTCTCTGCGTCTCCGCCGTACTCGGTTTCGTACTTCTCGATCTTGTCCTTTTCGACGGTCTTATCTTCGGTTACGGAGTACTGAATCTCCTTGCCGTCCTTGTCGCGCATCGGCATATTTTCGAAAGTACCGGTCCACTCTGTGGATGCCTTGGTTTCTGTACTCTCTGTGCCGCTGCCTTCCGATGCAGATCCGCTGCCGGACGCTGTATCATCCTTGCCGCCGGCTGCGCCGTCCTCTGCGGTGAGTGCTGCGGTATTTACCGCTGCATTTGTGGCCGGTGTATTCTCCTTTGCGGTTTCCTCCGTGTCGGTCTTCTTGTCTGCAGGTTCACTGCTTCCGCCGGATGCGGATTCCGACTCTTCTTCCACCTTGGTGACCTTGCCGTCCGGCAGGCTGATGGAGGCCACTACCTTATCATTGGCCTTCAGATCGATCTTGACCGTACTCGGGCGATCGCTTTCAAAGCCCTCGTCCTTCCAGATCTTGGTGACCTTGATATCCTTCTTTTCCTGCTCGTAGGTGTTGGTCACGGTAAAGGTCGTGACAGTGGTGGAGCCTTCCTCTGTGGTATCTGAGGTAATCTCTGTCTTGTAATCCTCCACCTTATCCTCGGTGACGCTGTAGGTGTACGCTGTTCCGTCTGCACCCTTCAGCGGTACGCGGTAAGAAGCTTCCCAGTTATTGTCCGCATTTAAGATGATCGTTCTGGCGGTTATATCATTCGCCATCAGTCTTACCAGGACTTCCTTGGGCCGCTGGTCTATGCGCTCATCGTCGCCTTTCCAGACCTTCTTGATCACGACCTTGCGGTCTGCATACTTATTGGTGAAGGTAAAGCCGATCTGTGCATTGCCGGTGGGGCCTTCAGTGGTATATCCCTCTACCGTCAGCTCCTTTGCCGCATATTCGATATCCTTGCCATTATCATCTGTCTTAGGCAGTTCTATCGAGGTGCCTTTCCACTCATTGGCTGCATTGTTGGCCGCCGTCAGTTCTACGGTATCCACGACCTCCTCTGTCGCCTTATTGATGATCTCAATCTTGACGCTCTTTGGCCGCAGGCCGGCTGCATTGTCATTATCCTCCCAGATCTTGATCACAGGGATCTTGATCTTCTCCGGCTCCTGACCATTCAGCGTATTGGTAACGGTAAAGCCGCTCTTGGCATTGCCGCTGTACTCGGTAGCGTACTTCTGCTGCTCCGTCGTCCAGCCATCTTTGCTTTCCTCTACAGTATAGGTGATGGTCTCACCCTTCTCGTTTCGTACCGGCAAATCCCTAAGCAATGCCGACCACTGATTGCCGTCTGCAGATTTTTCTACCGTAACGCTCTCTGTACGCGCAGGACTGTCAACTCCATCGCTGATCTTGACTTCGCCCTTCGGCAGCTGCAGCTCCCACTCGTGCTTATCTTTGTCGTCGGCGATCAGTCTGATCACCACGTTTCCAGGACGAATTTTTGCCTCATCACTGTCGTCCACCCAAACCTTGGTAATGCGGATATCCATGGTCTCGGGCTTATAGGTGTTGGTAATGGTGAAGGTATAGCCTTCCTCTGTCTTTTCTGCTTCGCTGACCTTGGTTACGTAATCGTTCACCGTTTCCTCGGTCACCGTATATTTGATCTCTTCTCCCTTCTTATTCTTTACCGGCGCCTGCAGGGTCGTGGTCCAGTTATTCTCGGCAGTTAAGTCAAACTTTGCATACATCTCGCCGTCTGCCTGTACTGTCACGGACACGGACTTCGGTCTTGTGCCGGTATTGTCGTTGTCGCCTTCCCACTTCTTCAGGACCTTGATCTTCTGCATGGTCATGGAGTTGGTGACGGTAAATCCTTCCGTCGCACTGCCCTTGACGGCCACATCGTAGCCGGGCACGGTATCCTCGGATACGGCATAGACGATTTCCTTACCGCTCTCGTCGTACTGCGGCTGATCTCTGACCACGGTGGACCAGTTGTTGGCCTCTGACAGCTCTACGGTGACTACCTGCTTGCCGCTGGTTCTGTTCACCAGTGTTACCTTTACGGAATCCGGACGGGCATTTGCCGCATTTTCTCCATCGTCCCATACCTTCTTGATCGGGATGTCGATGGTCAGGGGATCCTTGTCCTCGTAGGTGTTGGTGATGGTAAAGCCCGTGTTCATGTCGCCGGTGATCTTTGTATCATACTTCTGAAGATTCAGGCTCTCCGTATCCTCCTCTAAGCGGTAGACGATATCCTTGCCGCCTTCTTTCCTGGGCAGACCGTAAATCGTGGTCTTCCAGTCATTCTCCTTGCTCAGCTCTACGGTCTTTACCGGTTCAGCAGAGCCTTCCTTCATCAGTTTTACCGTGATCTTGGAAGGTCTCTCCTCCTCGTGACCCACATCGTCCCATACCTTGGTCACCGGAATGTCGATGGTATCCGGATCCGTATGATTGTAGGTATTGGTGATGGTAAAGCCTGCGTTCATGTTGCCGGAAACTACTGACTCGTATCCCAGTTTCTCAATGGCTTCCTTGTCCTTTTCCTCCACCTTGTACTCAATTTCAGTATCACTGCCTTCTTTCTTGAGCGGCAGATCCTCGAAGGTGTAAGACCAGTCGTTGGAGGCACTCAGTGTTGCCGTTGCCTTCTCCTCGCCATCTGCCTTCAGTATTACTGTGATCTCCTCAGGGCGTTTGTCCTCCTGTCCCTGATCGACCCACTTCTTAACGACGGGGATGCTGATCTTTTCCGGATTTTCTTCCTTGCCGGTGTACTTATTGGTAATGTTGTAGCCGCTGTAGGTGACTTCGTATTCCTCCGGTACCGGATCCTCCCGCACGCTGTATGTGATGGATTTGCCGTCGTCATCCTCAGCCGGGCAGTCGGTAAAGATATACTTCCAGTTTGCCTTGGCGGATGTGGTGGCTGTGATCTCGTTGCCGTTGTCATCCTTGGCCGGCTGTCCGTTCTTATAGAGATGAACGGTAATGGTCTCCGGCCGCTTTCCGGCTGCATTGTTGTTGTCATCCCAGGTCTTTACGCCTTCGATGTCGACCGGCGTAGGATCTCCCGGCGGGATCTTGAACTTGATGTTAATGACGTTCGCCATCAGATGGCCTGCGTCCATTATCGTCCCGATGCCCAGGTTCTTTAGATCATCCAGAGTCAGAGACTTTGCTTTCTCCAGGGCCGCGCCTGCCAGCTTGGAAAAGTCCAGAAGATCGCTGACATTTTCAATACCTGCAATGGTCTTGATGGCCTTGGTGGGGATGCTGATGTAGCCATCCAGCAGATTGATGGAAACCGGAATATCAAATCCGGACAGATACTTGATGATCTGACGAATGACCTCACTGCTCAACTCTGCACCCTTGTATTCCATGGGAATGCCATAAGTGTACTTGGATACTACGAACTTCACCTTCCAGTCATTTTCCTTGGTGACCTTGGCAATGGCCAGCGTAGGCACTTTCAATATGCTGTGCACCCAGTCCATACTGATGCCCAGGGTCATCTGCGAGATAATGGACACCGGATCATTACCGCCCTCAAGGGGATTGATCACCGGGAACTCATAGTCCAGCACGCCGGACGGCAGATTTTCCGTGAACTTGGAGCCGGGCTTTGCCATCAATACTAACCAGACGCTGTCCGGCAGATCTTTGTCGTCCGGTACGATCCAGCGCTTGATCACGTCGATCTCCAGGATCGCTTCGTTGGTGATCTTGCTGCTGTTCTTCTCGTCCTTGTAGCTTACCTTGTACTTGGTCTGATGGGCTTCCTGCTCACCGGCTATCGCCGTAGTTCTGGCCGGCACACTGTAAATCACATAGCCGGGCTTATTGTCTGTGCTTTCTTCCTTCTTGCTGTCCGTATCGTTTTTGCTGTCGGAATCGCTCTTGCTGTCCTTGCCTTCTCCCTCGCCCAGAACGATCTTGCTGTCCGCATCCTTGGCGCCCAGCAGGCTGATCATCTTGGTGCGGAGCTCTTCGCCCTGTGCACCCAGTTTATCACACAGCTGGTCATATCCCTGGTCTGCAGCACTTCGGACGCTGTCCGGCAGGCTGCTCCAGTATTCCTTGCCGCTGCTCTTGATGTTCTCGATCCAGGAACTGTAATTGTCCTTGGTGACAGCATCGATCTTGCTGACGATCTCCTCCAGTGCATTGTCCTGGCGCATCTCTCTGGCCCGATAGGTACCTTCGCCGTCCAGGATCTCCACATCCAGCTTCCAGCCGTTGTCGCTGTTTAATTCCACGACCTGCTCGGTCTTCCAGTTGTCGCCGTCCTTCTTCTGGATAGCGACCCGGATCTTGTCGGGACGGTCACTGTCCTCTAAATCGATCTTCCACTCTTTTTCCACGTGGAAGGTTGCCTTATCTCCGTAGGTGTTGGTGACGGTAAAGCCGCTCTGGGCATCGCCGGTGACCTCGGTCTTGTAGTACCGGATCTTCTCCGCCTCTACATTCTTGTCCTCTTCTACGGTGTAGGTGATGACTTCGCCGTTTTCATCGCGAACCGGCATATTTTCAAAGGTGCCCGTCCACTTTTCGGCTACAGTCTGCTCATCAGAGCCTGTACCCTCGGAACCGCTCTGCTCTCCCTGGTCCTCGCTGCCGGTGTTTCCGCCTTCTGCAGCGTCCTCCAGTGCCAATGCGGCCTGGTTTACAGCAGCGTCTGTCTTGCTGACAGCACTGTCCTCGGATGCCGGCTGGGAAGCATTCGTGCCGGCAGCCTCAGACTTATCCTCTGTCTGTGCATCCGTTACGGTGCCGCCGTCCTTCGTCAGGATCATGGACTTCACGACTGTGCCGTTGGCCTTCAGATCGATCTTGACCTTCTCCGGACGCTTATCGGTATGTCCCTCATCCTTCCAGACCTTGGTGACATTGATCTTAGTGGTTTCGTCCTTGGAGCTGTTGGTTACCGTAAAGGTATAGCCCTCTTCGGTCTCCTCCGGTCCTGTGATCTCGGTCTCATAATTCTCTACCGGATCCTCGGTGACGGTATAAGTGTATTCGTTGCCGTCTTCATCCTTCATAGGTACCCGAATGGAAGCCTGCCAGTTGTTCTCCTCGTCAAGGACAAAGGTATTGATCACGACATCATTGGCCTTCAGTCTCACTGTGACATTCTTCGGCCGCTGGTTCTTCTGATCCTGGCTCTCCTGCTCCTGCTTATCCTGTTCATCCTGGGTCAGGTTCTCCTGCTTCTGGTCTTCCTGACTCTGCTCCTGTTCGTCTCCTTTCCACTTCTTGATGATGGTGATCTTCTTATCACCCTCTTCTTCGTACTTATTGGTGATGGTGAAGCTGTAGCCATCCTCGGTCTTTTCCATCTCGCCGATGGTGGTGGTGTAGCCTTCTGTCTTTACCTCCTCCACCTGGTATTCGACGTCTTTACCGTCGTCATCCTTGGCGGGCTGATCCCTTACGATGGCCTGCCAGCTGTTTTCCTCTGACAGCGTCACCTTTGCGATCTCCTCGCCGGTGCCCTTGTTCTTTAAGGTCACTTCGATGGACTGCGGCCGCTTTTTAGCTGCATCGTCATTGTCTTCCCATACCTTCTTAAGAAGGATGTTGATGGTACTCGGATCCTCGTCGTCGTATGTATTGGTGATGGTGAAGCCGTGCTCCATATCCCCTTCCACGCCGGAGGTCTTATACTTCTTCAGCTTATCGCCGTTGGCATTCTTATCTTCCTCTACGGTATAGGTGATGGCTTTCTGCGCATCATCCACAGCAGGCAGTCCTGTGATGGTCTTCGTCCAGCCTTCTGCTGCAGACAAGGTGATATCCTGTTTGAATGCACCGTTGGCCATCAGCTTAAGGCTGATATTCTCCGGGCGCTCCTTCTCATGACCGATGTCTTCCCACTTCTTGGTGACAGTGATCTGCTGCTCGCCGTAGGTATTGGTGATGGTAAAGCCCTTTTCGGCGTCGCCCTCTACCTTTGTGCCGTACTTCTGGATCTTCTCTTCGGTCTTATCCTCTTCTACTGTGTAGGCAATGGTCTGTCCCTTCTCATCTCTGAGCGGGATATTCTGCAGCGTGGTTGACCACTCGGTGCCCTCCGAATTGCTCTTATTCTCGGCGGACATGGTGATCTCCTGCACGGTTTCCTTGCCCTTCAGCAGTCTGACCTTGATCTCTGTCGGACGGACGTCTTCATGTCCTTCGTCCTTCCAGATCTTGGTGATCTTGATATTACCTGTTTCCGGCTTGTAGGTATTGGTGATGGTGATGCTGTAGCCGTCGTCGGTCTTCTGTACTTCGCCGACCTTCGTCTCGTAGTCCTTGACCGATACTTCCTCTGCGCTGTACTTGATCTCGCTGCCGTCCTCCTTGACGGTGGGTACGTGCATGGTCACTTTCCAGTTATTGCTCTTGTTTAATTCAAAGGAAGCGTAGGTCTCTCCGTCTGCCTTTAAGGTGACGGATACACTCTCCGGCCTGCTCTCCTGGTGCTCTTCGTCTCCCTTCCACTCCTTGATCACGGTGATCTTGCGGGAACCGTACTCATTGGTAACCGTAAAGCCCTCTGCAGCGCTGCCGCTATAGGTGGTGGTATAGCCGGTTACGGCTTCTTCCTCCACGGCATACTCGATCTCCGTGCCGCTTTCATCGTACTGAGGCAGGTCTGTCACCGTGGTCTGCCAGTCATTGGCCTCAAAGAGTTCCACGGTCTTTACATCCTCACCGGCGGTCACATTCTTCAAGGTTACTTTGACGGATTCCGGCCGCTTGCCTGCTGCGTTGTCATTGTCCACCCATACCTTCTTAATCGGGATGTCGATGTGTTTCTTCTTATTATCTTTAAAGGTATTGGTGATGGTGAAGCCGCCGGCGGCATCGCCGCTGATCTTGATCTCGTAATTATCCAGAGATCCTTCGGAGGTAACCTCCTCAACGGTGTACTTGATCTCCTCACCCTTATCATTCTTGAGGGCAAGGCCTGTTACCTTCACAGTCCAGTTATTGTCGCTGGTCAGCTCGACTTCCTGCTGCAGTTTGCCGTCTGCCATCAGTTTTGCCTTGATGGATTTCGGGCGTTTGTCCTCCTGCCCTTCGTCGTCCCAGACCTTGGTGATAGTGATATTGATCTTTTCCGGATTTTCTTTCTCACCGGTATACTTATTGGTGACGTTATAGCCGCTGTAGGTAGCCTCATAGCCGTCCGGTACCGGCGTCTCTCTTACACTGTACGTGATCTTGTTGCCGTCTGCATCCTTGGAAGGGCAGTTGACAAAGGTATAGCCCCAGTTTGCCTTCGCAGATGTGGTGGCAGTGATATTATTGCCTTCGCTGTCCTTTGCCGGCTCGCCGTTCTTATAAAGCTGTACGGTGACGGTCTCTGATCGCTTTCCGGCTTTGTTATTATCATCATCCCAGATCTTGGTGCCCCGGATGATATCCGGATCGGGATCGGGATCCGTTCCCGGGATCTTAAACTTGATATTGATGACATTCGCCATCAGGTGTCCCACGTCCATGATGGTGTTAAGACCCAGATTCTTCAGGTCATCCATGGTCAGGGACTTTGCCTTTTCCAGGGCCGCACCTGCCAGCTTGGAAAAGTCCAGCAGATCGCTGACATTTTCAATACCTGCGATGGTACTGATGGCCTTGGTGGGAATGCTGATATAGCCGTCCAGCAGATTTACGGAAATCGGAAGATCAAAATGCAGGAAATACTTGACGATCTGCCGTATGATCTCACTGGTCGCCTCGGCGCCCTTAAACTCCATGGGGATGCCCATGGTATATTTGGAAACCACAAAGGTGGCTTTCCAGTTGTCATCCTTGGTGACCTTGGCCACGGCCAGGGAAGGCAGGAGCTTGTCCGTGATCTTTGCGATGAGATCACTGCCGACGCCTACCGTAGCTTCCAGGATCATGGACAGCGGATTCATGCCGCCCGCTATGGGATTGATCACCGGGAACTCGTAATCCAGCACGCCTTCCGGCAAAACCTTGGAGAAATCAGAGCTGGGCTTGGTCATCAATACCAGCCATACGCTCTCCGGCAGCGCTGTACCGTCCGGCACGATCCAGCGCTTGATCACATCGATCTCCAGGATAGCCTGGTTCTTGATGGTGCAGCTGTTGTCCTCATCCTTGTAGCTTACTTTGTAGCGGGTCTTGTGGGCTTCCTGGGTACCGGCGTACAGACTGGTTCTTTCCGGAACGCTGTAATTCACATAGCAGTCCTTGTCTTCGCCGGAAATGATCTTGGCATCCGCGTCGGAAGCGCCCAACATGCCGATCATCTTTTCCCGCAGCTCGCTGCCCTTTGCGCCCAGGGCATCACACAGCTTGTCATAACCCTTATTGGCTGCGCTCTGAATGCTCTCCGGCAGGCTGCTCCAATAGCTCTTGCCGCCCTCCTTTATCTTCTTGATCCAGTCGCTGTAGGTTTCCTTGGTAACATCATCGATGGTCTGGACGAAGGTATCGTATACCGTATCCTCCTTTAACTCTCTGGCACGGTACTTGCCCTCCGGCAGTTCCACATCGGCCTTCCAGCCGTCGTCCTTTTTAAGTTCTACGACCTGTGCGGTCTTCCAGTTATCGCCGTCCTTTTTCTGCAATGCCACCTTGATGGAATCCGGGCAGTCATTCTTTTCCAGATCGATATCCCATTCCTTCTCTACATGGAAGGTGATCTTCTTTTCGTAGGTGTTGGTAATGGTGAAGCCGCTCTCCGCATCGCCGGAGACTTCTGTCTTGTAATCCTTGATCTTGTCTTCTTCGACAGTCTTATCCTCTTCGGCGGTGTAGACGATCTCCTTGCCCTGCTCGTCGCGAACGGGAAGGTTTTCGATATAGCCGATCCAGGTATTCTTATCGGTACTGCCTGCATCCTGCCCATCGCCGGCCTCGTTCTTTGCCGCCCCGTCAGGGTCAGCGTCTTCGCCGCTGCCGTCCTTCTTATCCTCGCTGCCGGACTTTCCGTCGTCTGCGTAGGTCACCTGGCCATCCGGCAAAGTGATGGAAGCTACCAGCTTATCATTGGCCTTCAGGTCGATCTTGACCTTCTCCGGGCGCTTGCTCTCGTAGCCCTCATCCTTCCAGACCTTGGTGATCTTGACTTTCTTCTTTTCCTGCTGATAGGTATTGGTCACGGTGAGCTTCGTGCCGTCGTCTGTCGTTTCTGCCTTGCCGTAGGTAGCCTCGTAATCCTCTACCGGATTTTCTTCGATGGAATAGGTGATCGCGGTGGGTTGTCCGTCCTCGCCTGTCATCGTCACCGGCATGCGGTAGGTAGCCGTCCATTTATTGTCATCGCTCAACCAGATCGTCTTCGCGATGATATCATTGGCTTTCAGTTTGATCACCACGCCATCCGGTCTGCGGTCAGTGTGGCCTTTATCCTTCCACTCCTTAGTGACCGTGATCTTCTGCTCGTTGGGATCGTAGGTGTTGGTGACGGTGCAGGTGTAAAGATTGTCCTTGTCGTCTGCCTTCTTTATCTCACTGATCTGGGTGTCGTAGTTCTCTACGGTATCCTCTGTGACTACATACTTAATATCTTTTCCGTCATCATCTTTCTTCGGCTGATCCTGTACGGTGACCTGCCAGTTATTTTCTTCTGACAGTTCTGCCTCCACGATCTTCTCTTCAGAGCCTTCCTTTTTAAGGGCGACTTTAACAGAAGCAGGACGCTTGCCTGCCGCATCGTCATCATCCTTCCATTCCTTCTTGATCAGGATATCGATCTTGTTATCGTCCTTCTCATCGTAGGTGTTGGTGATGGTAAAGCCGGTTTCGGCATCGCCTGTCACCTCGGAAGTGTACTTCTCCAGCTTCTTGGTATCGTCTTCACTGCCGCCGGTGAGCTTCTCCTCTACCTTATAGGTAATCTTGTTGCCTGCGTCGTCCGTCAGGCGCATACCTGTTACTGTAGCAGTCCAGTTGTTGGCTGCGTTCAGTGTTACTTCTTTGCTCTCGCCGTTGCTTCCCGTCAGTTTTGCGGTGACTGCACTCGGGCGGTTCTTCTCCTGTCCTACATCCTCCCACTTCTTGGTGATGGTGATATCCACAGCATCATAGGTATTGGTGATGGTAAAGCCTTTCTCTGCATCACCTTCCACCTTGGTGCTGTATTTCTGGATCTTCTCACCGGTCTTATCCTCTTCCACCGTATAAGTGATGGCCTTGCCCTTTTCATCTCTGACAGGCTTGCCTGTTACCGTATAGGTCCAGGTATTGGAGGACGCATTCTCTGCTGCCGGTGCAGGCTGGCCTTCCCCATTCTCACTGTCGGCGGCTGCCTGTTCTGCAGAGCCTCCGTCAGCCTTCATGGTGATGGTATCCACGGTATCGCCGTTGGCCTTCAGATTTACCTTGATCTCCTCAGGACGATTTTCTGTATTTCCTTCGTCCTTCCAGATCTTGGTGATCTTCAGATCCTTCGTCTCCGGCTTATAGGTATTGGTGATGGTAAAGCTGTAACCATTGCCGGTCTTTACGGCTTCGCCGCAGACGGTCTCATAGTCCTTGACCGCTTCTTCCTTCACCGTATACTGGATTTCCTCCCCGTCGTCATTGGTCACCGGGACGCGCACCGTTTCCTTCCAGTTATTGTCAGCATTCAGCTGGACATTGATGGCGCTGTCCTCGTGTCCATCCGGGATCAGCTTCACATTTACGCTGTCCGGGCGGGTAGATGTGTGCTCCTCGTCTTCCTTCCATTCCTTGGTGATGGTGATCTTCTGGATCACGTACCGGTTGGTAACGGTAAAGCCATTCAGTGCGTCACCCGCCACCTTGTGGGTGTAAGCGGCTACCGGATCCTCTGTCACGACATACTTGATCGTATTGCCCTGCGCATCCTTTATCGGCTGATCCCGCACGACGGCCGTCCAGTCGTTGGCCTCATTCAATGTCGCGGTCGCAATTACTTTTCCGTTGTTTTTCAGCGCAACCTTAACAGAATCCGGCCGTGCACCTGCCGCATTATTGTCGTCATCCCAGATCTTGGTGATGGGAATGTCTATGGTGTCGGGATCCTGGTCATCATATGCGTTGGTGATGACGAAGCCGTCCTTCGCACTGCCGTTAATGGCTGTGTCGTAGTTTTCCAGCGCTTCCTCTTCCACCGTATACTCGATTTCTCTGCCCAGTGCATCCTTTAACTGCACGGAGCGAACGATAGCTGTCCAGTTATTGGATTCTGACAGCTCTACTGCAGCCACTGTCTTGTCCGCGTTCTTCAGGGTGGCTTTTATCTTCGCAGGGCGCTTATCTTCGTGTCCTAAATCCTCCCACTGCTTGGTGATCTTTACATCCACCTTGCCATCTTCCAGTTTATAGGTATTGGTGATGGTAAAGCCCTCTGCCGCACTGCCGGAAACTGCAGACTCGTATTTCTTAAGTCCGTCATTTTCTGCAGACTCTTCTACCGTATACGTGATTTCTTTGCCGTCCTTCTCCTTAGGCTGTGCCCGGAAAACGGCCTTCCAGTCATTGGCTGCGGAAAGATTCACGGTTCCGACAGCCTCGTCCGTGTCTTTATTCTTTAATGTCACTGTGATCTGTGACGGTCTCTTATCCTCCTGTCCGCAATCCTCCCATACCTTTGTGACAGGGATGTCGATGGTTCCCTCATCCGTGCCTTTATAGATGTTCGTGATAATAAAGCCATTTACTGCGCTGCCGCTGATCACCGTATCGTAGTTTTCTAACGGCTTCTCTGTCAGCGTATAGGCCACTTCGTCGCCATCGTAGACCAGAGGCATATCTTCTACGGTATAGGTCCACTGATTTGCCTTCTCCACATCAAGGTCAAGAGAAATGGACATTACCCCGGCTTTGCCGGCCAGTGTAACTTTTACCTTTTCAGGCCGCTCACTCTCATGGCCGACATCGTCCCATACCTTGGTGATCTTGATATCGCTGTATTCCTCGGTCGTGGTCTTGCCGGTGTATTTATTGGTGATGTTGTAGCCGCTGTAGGTGACTTCGTAGCCTTCTACCGGATCTTCCTTCACCGTATAGGTGATCGGGTTGCCGTTCTCGTCCTTATCCGGGCAGTCGGTGAATACATATCTCCAGCTGCTCTTCTCGGAGATGGTCGCCGTGATCTCGTTTCCGTTTTCGTCCTTTGCAGCCTCGCCGTTCTTATAAAGGTGCACTACTACCTGCTCCGGGCGCTTCTTAGCTTCATCATTATCATCGTCCCAGATCTTCTTACCCTGAATGGTATTCGGTACCGGGTCCGGATCAGGATCCGGCCAGTCGATCTTGAACTTGATATTGATGACATTTGCCATCAGATGCCAGGCATCCAGCAGGGTGTCAAAGCCCAGATTGCCGAAATCCGACATCTTCATGGACTTCACTTTTTCCATGGCCTTCTCTGCCAGACCGGAAATATCGGTAATATCACTTATACTTTCAACACCCAGAATCGTATGGATCGCCTTGGTCGGGATGCTTATAAAGCCATCGATAGGATTATAGGAGATCGGCAGATCGATCTTCAGGAAATACTTGACGATCTGGCGCACGATCTCACTGGTCACCTCTGCGCCCTTGAACTCCATAGGGATACCCAGGGTATACTTGGAGACCACAAAGGTCGTCTTCCAGTTGTCATCCTTGCTGACCTTGGCGATGGCCAGTTTGGGCAGAATGCTGCTGCTGATCTTATTGAGCAGGTCGCTGCCGAATCCCACTGTAAAGTCTGCGATCAACGCCAGGGGGTTGTTGCCGCCCTTGATGGGATTGATCACCGGGAACTCGTAGTCCAGCACGCCGCTGGGCAGGTTATTCATGAAGGAGCTCTTCGGCTTCATCATCAATACGACCCAGACGGAATCCGGTGCCTCGGCGCCGTTTAGCTCGATCCAGCGCTTGATCACATCGATTTCCAGCACCGCCTCATTGGTGATGGTGCAGCTGTCGCTGCTATCCTTATAGGTCACCTTGTAATGGGTCACGTGGGCATCCTGCGTACCGGCTTCGATCACCGAAGTTCTCTCCGGCACATGATAATCCACATAGACATCATCTCCGGCGTCCACGATCTTGTCGTTCGCGCTGGCGATACCCAGATAGTCCATCATCTTGGCATGGAGGTCATCTGCCTTGGCATTCAGGGCATCGCACAGAGAATCATAGCCGCTGTCTGCCGCGTTCTTTAAGTAATCCGGCAGGCCGCTCCAGTAGGATTTGCCGCCGGCTTTGAGCTGCGCGATCCACCCCGTGTAGGTATCCTTCGTGACATCGTTGATGGTCTGCTTGAATTCGTCAAAGAGGGTGTCCTCTTTCAGCTCTCTGGCACGGTACTCGCCGTCCGGCAGATTGCCTTCCCAGGTCCAGCTGTCGCCGTTATCCTTGCCTAACGACTGTACCTTGACCGTTTCCCACTTATCGCCGTTCTTTTTCTGGATCGCTACGCGGATACTGTCGGGACGGTCATTATTCTCGATATCGATGTCCCATTTTTTCTCCACCTTATAGTGGATGGTCCTGCCGTTGTACTTATTGGTGACGGTAAAGACCTTCGCCGGTGCCGTCGCGCTGCCCCAGTTGTAGCTTGCGCCGCCTCCCGATCCGGTGTCTCCGGCGGAGCCTGTGCCGTCTCCCGATCCGGTGTTACCGGAGGTGCTTGTGTCACCTCCCGATGTGGTATTCCCGGAGGCGCCTGCGTTGCTTCCCGTCTCGGCAGTGGCATTTTCCGTCTCCGTTGTCTGTCCGGAAGTATCCGTGCCGGTGGTATCCTGTGTGCTTTCCTCCACCGTCGCCTCATAGCCGGAGGGCGTGTTCACCTCGCTGACCTCGTATTTGATCTCCTCCCCTTTTTCGTCCTTCAGGGGCTGTTCCCGCATGGTGAAGGTCCAGTTGTTGTCCGCAGAAAGTTCCTGCGTGGCGATGACTTCGCCGTTCTTCTTTAACTGTACGGTAGCCTTGTCCGGATGGGTCAAAGCAATCGCGAGATCGCCCATATCCCATTTCTTCTTAATGATAATGTCGGCGGTCTTGTCACTGTCATCGCGGTAGATATAGGTGATGGTAAAGCCGTCCAGCACATCGCCTATGATGGTTTTTTCGTAATTTTCCAGGTCGGGTGCTGCGACGTAGTAGGTGCCATCCAGGTACAGATTGGTCACCTGCGCTGCCCAGCCTACGCTTTCATCCAGACTGATCTCACCGCAGATATCCGCATCATTGCCATCCTCACTGTATTTATACAGATGGATCTCTGTCACCTGCTTCGGGCGCACGTCCTCATGGCCGGCATCATCCCAAACCACCTTGATGTTGGTATTGGCCAGGTTATAGCTGTTGGTGATGGTAAAGCCCGTCTCCACGGTACCGCTGTAATAAGGTATATAGAGCACGCCTGTGCCTGTGCCGGTGTAAGTGGCCGGTGTAGGGGTAGGCGCTGCGCCCTCATCGGTCGTAGAGCCTCCGGGTGTGGGTGCCGCATCCTGATTGCCGGTATCCGTATCTGTCGTGGTGCCGCCCGGTGTGGGAGCAGCTTCCTGATCAGTGGTAGCCGTACCCGTCGTCGTGCTGCTGTCCGGGGTAGGTGCTGCATCCTTATCCTCCGTCTCGCCGCCCGTGGTGCCGCCTTCCGGCGTGGGTGTCGGCGTCGGTGCCGGTGTCTCGTCCTGCATTTCCTGGACGCTGTATGTAATCTCCTGCCTGGTAGACCCTGTTCCCTCGTACTTAGCCTGTGCCCGGACTACGGTCTTCCAGTCATTGTCTTCATTCAGAGTCACGGTGCAGACTTCCGCTGCTTCCTCTTCGCCCACCTGTTTCAGCAGCTTTACCTTTACAGAGGAAGGCCGCTTGCCGGCTGCGTTATCATTATCATCCCACAGCTTAGTGATGGTAATATCCCTGTAGTCATCACCGCTGCCCTTATAGGTGTTGGTGATGATAAACTCCTCGCTGTAGCCCTCCTCTGTACCGGTGGTGGTAGGGGTATAGGAAGAGTAAGTCACATTATAAAGGAACGCACTTTCCCCGGCGGTGGTACCTGCCGTCGGTGCTGCACTCTGATTCTCGGTAGATGTACCTGCGGACGTAGTGGTGCCTGCGGGCGGTGCTGCATCCTCATCGTCCGGAACCGTGATCGTGCCCGTATCGGTCTGCACGCTTACTTCCTCCACGTGATAGCTGGCGCTGTTGTTCGCCACTTTGACCGTGGTAGTCCAATTATTGTCTGCAGAAAGGACGATATCGTCCTTAACCAGCGTCGTGCCATCATACAGGCGCACAGTCACGCTCTTCGGCCGCTCCGTCTCGTGGCCGATGTCTTCCCATTTCTTGGTGATCTTAATAGTCTTCTTTACCGTATAGGTATTGGTGATCGTAAAGCCTTTCTTGGTATCACCGGTCACCTCGGAGACATAGTTATCCTCATATTTTTCAGGGATGACTTCCTTGACCTTATAGGTCTTTCCGCCGGTCAGCTCAGGCAGGCGGAAGGTACCCTTCCAGTCACTGTCGCTATTCAGCGTGAGGACATAGTTATCCCCTTCCATCTTCTTGTCGTCCACATACACCTGGACCTGCACGGAAGAAGGCCGCTCGTCCTTGTGACCGGTGTCTTCCCACTTCTTTTCCACGGTGAATTTAAACGGGCTGTAGACGCAGTGGACGGTATACACGTTTTCATCTGTATTTTTAGTGATGTAATAGGTATACCGGTCTGCATTTTCAATGTCATCCGGCTGGGGATCCGACACCTTTACCGCTATCTTGCCTTCCTTGTAAAGGGTGCCTGGAACTTCTATACAGTAACCGTCCTTTATCCGCACCCGGCTGTCGACCCTGCTGTCCGCACTGAGGGTTATCTCAATGTTTTCGGGACGATGACTTGTATCGCTGGATTCCTCTCCTTCCCACACTGTCTTGAAAGTGAGAAATGCAGGATCTTTTATATTCAGTTCACAGTGGATAACAATTCCATCTGTCTTATCATAGCTGCCTATAACTGTATAATAGTCCGGTACTTCGTTTAATCCTACAGAAGCGCAGCTCTGTTCAATAGTACTGTCTGTATCAACAAGCGACCATGTCCATGTATTCTCATCCTCCTCCGTTACATCCGACTTGGTCATAGGAATATAAATGGCGCCTCCGCCAGTAAAATTAATTTGCAGTTCAAAGCTATCCGGCCGCATGAGTGCCAGCGAATCTGCCGGAGACGAAACTTTTTCATCCCATATGATCTTGACAGGTATATTCTTGATATATGTATTCGTGAGAATAAATCCGGTACTTGCATCGCCGCTTTTAGAAGGTGAATATTTTTTCTCCTGCTGGCTGCTCATCACCTCTTCTACATTATATTCATGGCCGGCTTCAAGACCTCTAAAAACACAGGTCCAATTATTCTTTTCGGTTAATGTCCTGTATTTATTCTGTGCCTTTCCATCTATATACAGCCGTACCGTAACGTCAGAGCGTTCACTCTCATGTCCCGTATCCTGCCACTCTTTTTTCACCTGGAACTTCACCTTATCGGACTGACAGGTACCCACGATGGTGAAGACCCGCGTACCGTCATCCTCCCGGGTGTCTTCCCGAATGCTGTAGGTATAGCCGTCGGCCTCTTCGCAGGGCTGGGAATCCGCCAGTACAATGTTTTCTTTGGTAAAGCCTTTCGGAACAACAGCTTCTGCATCCTTATCAGCAGGCACCTCTAATGTCTTCAGGTATTTTCCATCCTGCATCAGGTTTACTGACAGATATTCCGGTCTGTCCAGGCCGCCGTCTCCTTCCCAATCCGTCTTAATTTTGACTTTTTCACCGATATCACCGGTGTATGTGAGTGTTATTTTGTAGACATTCTCATCTAC